>NZ_BHZI01000233.1 GCF_004305975.1 Streptomyces otsuchiensis | reverse complement strand
TTCCGGGGGCGGGGTGAAGGACAGCCGCCAGCGGGTGGGGGCTGAGCCCTCCAGCGGTACGGCGGGAGCGAAGGCACGCGCGACCTCCTCCAGGGTGCACGACCACGGCAGCAGGTCGGCGGTGTCCCGCAGGGGCGGCGGCTCGGCCCCGGGAGCGCGGGCCAGGGTCTCGTGCCAGATCCCGCCGCCGGGGGCGGTCAGCACCTCGAACCGCAGGTCGTCCCAGAGCGGCAGCCGCCAGGCGACGGCCTCGCACACCAGCTGGCCGACGCGGCGTTCGTCGCGTGCGGCCGGGGTGCCGAGGACGTTCAGGTAGCGGGTGAGGGCGCCGCGCCGCGCGGCGGAGCGCAGGGACGCCTGCCAGCGGCGGTTGGCGGCGCGCATCCGGGTGCGGTCGGTGGACAGCTCGCGCAGGGCGTCCGCCACCCGTTCCGGGTGGAAGTCGGCCATCCGGCGCAGCACCACCAGCTGGAAGTCCAGCGCGGTCAGGGGCGCGCTCTCGGGCGGGTTCATGGCTGTTCATGCTGCCACGCGCGCCGTCGGCTCCGGCGGCAGCGGCGGCAGCCGGCGCGACGGCGCCAGCCGGCGGGAGGGTTGCTCCCACCGGCCGGCGGCGGTCTTCGCGGCGCGCCGGCCGCGATAGGTCAGGCGGCCATGGCCACGGGCTGCCGGCCCGGCGTCAGCGCGATCTCCAGGACCTGCCGGACGTCCGAGACCGGCCTGACCTCCAGCCGCTCCAGGACCTCGGCCGGGACGTCGTCCAGGTCGGGCTCGTTGCGGCTGGGGATGATCACCGTGGTGATCCCGGCGCGGTCGGCGGCGAGCAGCTTCTGCTTCACTCCGCCGATGGGCAGCACCCGCCCGGTCAGTGACACCTCGCCGGTCATCGCCACGTCGGGCCGCACCTGCCGGCCGCTGAGCAGCGACGCCAGGGCGGTGATCATGGTGACGCCCGCGCTGGGCCCGTCCTTGGGCACGGCCCCGGCGGGAACGTGGAGGTGGACTCCGCGTTCCTTGAGGTCGCCGACGGGCAGTTCCAGCTCCGCGCCGCGCGAGCGCAGGTAGGAGAGGGCGATCTGCCCGGACTCCTTCATGACGTCGCCCAGCTGCCCGGTCAGGGACAGCCCGGCACCGCCGGTCTCGGGGTCGGCCAGCGACGCCTCGACATAGAGCACGTCGCCTCCGGCTCCGGTGACCGCCAGTCCGGTGGAGACGCCGGGGACGGCGGTTCGGCGCTCCGCCGGGTCGTGTGCCGCCTCGGGGGTGTGGCGCGGGCGACCGATCAGGGCCCGCAGGTCGCCGGCGTCCACGGTGGCCGGGAGGCGACGCTCCCCCGCCTCCCCCGCGGCCGCGACCTTGCGCAGGACCCGGGCGATGGACCGCTCCAGGCTGCGCACGCCCGCCTCACGGGTGTACTCGCCCGCCAGACGGCGCAGGGCGTCGTCGGTGACGTCCGCCTCGTCGTCGCCGAGCCCTGCCCGCTCCAGCTGGCGGGGCAGCAGGTGGTCACGGGCGATGGTGACCTTCTCGTCCTCGGTGTAGCCGTCCAGCTGCACCAGTTCCATCCGGTCCAGCAGCGGCTGCGGGATGGTCTCCAGCGCGTTGGCGGTGGCGAGGAAGACCACGTCGCTCAGGTCGAGTTCGACCTCCAGGTAGTGGTCGCGGAAGGTGTGGTTCTGGGCGGGGTCGAGGACTTCGAGCAGCGCCGCGGCGGGGTCGCCCCGGAAGTCGCTGCCGACCTTGTCGATCTCGTCGAGCAGGACGACCGGGTTCATCGACCCGGCCTCCTTGACGGCGCGGACGATCCGTCCGGGCAGCGCTCCGACGTAGGTCCGGCGGTGGCCGCGGATCTCCGCCTCGTCGCGGACGCCACCGAGGGCGACCCGGACGAAGCTGCGGCCCATGGCGCGCGCCACCGACTCGCCGAGCGAGGTCTTGCCGACGCCGGGCGGGCCGACCAGTGCCAGCACCGCGCCGCCGGGACGGCGGTCGTCGCGCGGCGTACGGGGCGCGGTCCCACCGTCACCGGTGCCGTCCGCGCCGGTGGGCTCGGTGCCAGGGGCGGCGGCGGCCAGCTGTTCGCGGGCCGCGCGGCGCTTGCGCACCGCCAGGTACTCGACGATCCGGTCCTTGACGTCCTCCAGGCCGGTGTGGTCCGCGTCCAGGACGGCGCGGGCGCCGGCGATGTCGTAGGCGTCCTCGGTGGTGGTGTTCCAGGGCAGTTCCAGCACGGTGTCCAGCCAGGTGCGGATCCAGCCGCCCTCCGGCCCCTGGTCACCGGCCCGCTCCAGCTTGTCGGCCTCCTTGAGGGCCGCCTTGTGGACCTCGGGCGGCAGTGCCGCCGCCTCGATCCGGGCGCGGTAGTCGTCGCCGCCGTCCTCGCCCTCACCGTCCCCGGTGAGTTCGGACAGCTCGCGGCGGACGGCCTGCAGCTGACGGCGCAGCAGGAACTCGCGCTGCTGCTTGTCCACGCCGTCCTGGACGTCCTTGGCGATGGACTCCGCCACCTCGCGCTCGGCGAGGTGGTCCTTGAGCAGCCCGACGGCCAGCCGGAGCCGCTCGACCGGGTCGGTGGTCTCCAGCAGCCGGACCCGCTGTTCGGAGGTGAGGAACGGCGAGTAGCCCGCGTTGTCGGCGAGCGCGCCGACCTCCTCGATCTGCTGGACCCGGTCGACGACCTGCCAGGCTCCGCGCTCGCGCAGCCAGCTGGTGATCAGCGCCTTGTACTCGGTGGCCAGTTCGGTGACGGAGCCGGGAAGCGGCTCGGGCACCGTCTCCTCCACGAGCGTGCCCTCCACCCAGAGGGCGGCACCGGGGCCGGTGGTGCCGGCACCGACGCGAACGCGGCTGAGGCCGCGGATCAGTGCGCCGGGGTCGCCGTCCGCGAGCCGTCCGGTCTGTTCGACGCGGCCGAGCACGCCGATGGCGGCGTACCGGCCCTCCGTACGCGGGACCAGCAGGACCCGGGGCTTCTCACCGGGTTCGGCGGCGACCCGGGCGCCCTCCACAGCGGCCCGCACTTCGGCGTCGGTCAGGTCGAGCGGGACGACCATGCCCGGCAGCACCACGTCGTCGTCCAGCGGCAGCACGGGCAGGGTGAGCGTTGCGTGCGAGAAAACCATGACCACTCCATCCGCAAGTAAGTTGAGCTACTAGCACTCAACGCGGGGAACGAAGGGATTGTTCCCGACGGTGGCGGCTGTTCGCCGTGAGCGATCAGCCGGGGCCGGGCTTCGGAACGCGGACCGCGTCTCCGCCGACCGCTCCGGACGGAGCGGCGGCCACCCCGGACAACGCCGCTGCCGCCCGGCGGAATTCCGCCGGGCGGCAGCGGGCAGGAGGGGCGGGCCGCCGTCGCGGTGTGCTCAGCGACTACTCAGCGACTACTCAGCGGCGTCGGTGGCTGCCGCCCCCGCGTGTCCGCTCACCACGCTTCATCTCTGCCTGGTGGCGGCCGACCGCCGACCGGCGCTTCCACTCCTTGAGCGCGTCCGCCCGCAGCCGGGCGTCGGCACGTGCGGCGATCCGGCTGTTCTCGCGCAGCAGCTTGCGGTAGCTCTCCAGCCGCCGCTGCTGCAGCGAGCCGTCGTCGAGGGCCTCCAGCACGGCGCACCCGGGCTCGCTCAGATGCCCGCAGTCCCCGAACCGGCACCGTTCGGTCAGCGCCTCGATGTCGGCGAAGGTGCGGCTGACGCCCTCGGCCGCGTCCCAGAGCCCGACCCCGCGCAGTCCCGGCGTGTCGATCAGGACGCCTCCCCCCGGCAGCGCGAGCAGGTCCCGGGTGGTGGTGGTGTGCCGGCCCCGGCCGTCGCCGCGACGGACCTCCCGCACCTGCTGGCCGGAGACGCCGGTCAGCAGGTTGGCGAGCGTCGACTTGCCCGCGCCGGAGACGCCGAGGAGCACCGAGGTGGCGCCGGCCAGCAGCGAGGACAGTTCGGCCACGCCCTCCCCCGTGTGGGAGCTGACCGCCAGCACCCGGACACCGGGCGCCGCGTCCTCGGCGTCGGCGCGCACATGGTCGACATCGTCGGCGAGGTCGCACTTGGTCAGCACGACGACGGGCTGCACCCCGCCGGCCCAGGCCAGCGCGACGAACCGCTCCAGCCGTCCGGGAACGAACTCCGCCGAGAGGGAGACGGCGATCAGCGCGAGGTCGACGTTGGCCGCCAGCACCTGCGCGCGCACCGCGCTGGTGGAGGCCGACCGCAGGAACGCCGACCGGCGGGGCAGCAGCGACCGTACCGCCCAGCCTCCGGCGTCCCGGCCGAGGACGGCCCAGTCGCCGGTGCAGGGGTGCCCAACCGGGTCGGCGGCACGGGCGACCGCGTCCGTGGCGGCGCGGAGGGTGCCGAGGGCGGTGGCGACGTCGCAGCTGCCGCGGTCGACGCGGACCACCCGGCCGGGCAGCGGAGCGGGGTCGGTCGCGGCGTGGGCGGCGAACGCCTCGGCGAGGCCGATGTCCCAGCCGAGCGCCGCGAGCGTGGTGGTCGGGCCGGTGCCGGGCGCGGTCCCGTCCGCGTCGGGGGAGGCACCGGAGGTGTCCGGGCGCGGCACGGCGGAGCCGGGCGCGCCGGGGGTGGAGGTGGGACGGGTGGTGCGGGCGTGCTTCAACGGAGGGGGACCCTTCCAGAGGGTGGCCCCGGGGGCGCGCGTGACGCGCTGGATCAGCCGGGGTCCACGGAGGTGAACGGGGCGGCATCGCGGATGCCTGCGGGAACGCGGTTCGCGACAGTCACAGCCACAGTCGCCACCTCCTCCTGATCACCCGGGCCCGGCCCGGTCCACGCGGGTCGTCACCGACCGGCCCGCGGGACGCTACGCGCGCCGTCCCGCCCCGGCAACCGGTTTTCCGGCGGACCGGGCCCGGTGCCGGCCCGGCAGGCACGGCCACCGGTCACAGGCCACCGGCCACCGGCCACCGGCCACCGGCCACCCACCAGCGAGGCGCGGCGTGCGGGTGCACCCTGGATATACGGACCAACGGAGGTGGACACCATGAAGACCGTGGTCGGCTGGCACATCGAACTGGAACTCGCGGAGATCGGTTCGGAGACCCGGGCGGCGGCGCTGCTGCGGCTGCCCGACGGCACGGAACTGCGCGCGCACGGACACGCGGACCGGCACCCCGACGACGCGGACCAGCCACGGGTCGGCGAGGAGGTGGCGGCCGCCAGGCTGCTCAACGACCTGGCGGGGCAACTGCTGCGCAAGGCCGAGGGGGAGATCGAGGCGGAGACGAAGGTGCCGGCGCACGTGCACCGGTGACGCCCGGACGGTCGACGATCCCGGAGCGTACGCCGCTCAGGGAAGCTCGCGACGCGCCTTGGAGTCGCGGCGCCGACGCTGCCTGGCCTCCTTGAGCTGCTGCTTGAGGTCCGAGGGCCGGAGCGTCCCGGCCAGCCGCATAGCGGTGGCGGTCATGTCGTACGCCTGTATGCCCAGCTTCTCCGCGCGGCTGCGTCGCTCCCGCACGGCGGCGAGCATCGCCTCGGCCGCGGCGGCCCGTGCCTCGTCGGTCTCGGCGCGGGCGGCGGCCGTCGCCGCGGTCGGCCACACCCGGTCGACCGCGGCGTTCAGCGCCGCACCGACCAGGACGGCGAACGCCGACATGCCCAGCCACATCAGGATCGCCACCGGCACCGCGAGCGAGCCGTACATCGACTGCCCCTCGACGGTGGTCCGCAGGTAGGCGCGGAGCGCGAAGGCGCAGACCGCCCAGATGGCCAGCGCCACCATCGCCCCGGGGATGTCCTCGCGCCACGGCGAACGGACCGGGACGGAGACGTGGTAGAGCGTGGTGAGGAAGCCGACGCACAGCAGCAGCACCACCGGCCAGTAGAGGACCCGCAGCTGTCCCTCCAGCCCGGGGAACCAGCCGATGGCCAGCTCCGGACCGATCACCATGGCCGGCACCACCACCGCGCCGACCACCAGCGACACCAGGTACATCAGGAACGCCAGCAGCCGGGTGGCGGCCGGGTTCCGGTAACCCTCCATGCCGTACATGACGGTGATGGTGCCGACGAAGACGTTGACGGCCCGCGACCCGGACCACAGGGCGACGATGAAGCCGAAGGACATCACGTCCGGCCGGGCGCCCTGCGTCAGGTCATCGATGAGGGGCCGGACCACGTCCTCGACTCCACGTTCGGACAGCATCGTGGTGGAGATGTCGAGGATGTGGAAACGGACCGTCTCCAGGGTGTCGGTCCCGGCGACCGCGTCCAGGCTGCTGAGCAGGCCGATCAGGCCGAGCAGCAGCGGTGGCAGCGACAGCAGGGTGAAGAAGGCCGCCTCGGCGGCCATTCCCACGATCCGGTGCTCCGCGCAGGACTGGACGGTGTCCTTCAGCAGCAGCCAGAGCAGCTTCGCCTTGGGGATGCGGTGGTAGAGCGCCGCGCGGGGTCGGTCGGGCTCCGGCTCGTCGTCCCCGGTACGGGATGGATCATCGGCGGTCACGCCCCATAACGTATCGGCATGACTCCGAGTACCCACACGGTATCCAACCAGCCCCCGCCGCTCATCGACTACGACGTGTTCGCCAGCGACGCCGCGCTGGTGGAGGGCGTGGCACGGCACGCGGACGCCGGGCGGGCCGCGGGCCTGGCGGAGGAGCTGGGAGTCCTCGGCCGCGCGGCCGGGTCACGGCGGAACCAGGAGTGGGGACGGCTGGCCAACGAACGGCTCCCGCTGCTGCGCACCCACGACCGGTACGGCCACCGGATCGACGAGGTCGAGTACCACCGCACCTGGCACCACCTGCTGGAGCACGCGGTCGCGGCGGGGCTGACCGACGCCTGGGGCCACCCGGACGGCCATCTGCGGCGCGCGGCCGGGCTGATGGTGTGGACGCAGCCCGAGGCCGGGCACGCCTGCCCGCTGTCGATGACCCACTCCGCCGTGCCGACGCTGCGGGAGCAGCCGGAGCTGGCCGAGGTGTGGGTGCCGCTGCTGACCTCCCGCAGCTACGAACCGACGCTCGCCCCGGCGGCGGAGAAGCGGGGAGCGCTCGCGGGCATGGCGATGACGGAGAAGCAGGGCGGCTCGGACGTCCGGTCCAACACCACCCGCGCGGAGCCGGCCGGCGAGTCCGGCATGTACGCGCTGACCGGCCACAAGTGGTTCTGCTCGGCGCCGATGTCGGACGTCTTCCTGGTCCTGGCGCAGGCGCCGGGCGGGCTGACCTGCTTCCTGCTGCCCCGGGTGCTGCCCGACGGCAGCCGCAACACCTTCGCCCTGCAACGGCTCAAGGACAAGCTGGGCAACCGGTCCAACGCGTCGGTCGAGGTCGAGTTCGACGGCACCACCCTGGCGTGGCGCGTGGGCGAGGAGGGGCGGGGCGTGCCGACCATCGTGGAGATGGTGGCCGCGACCAGGGTGGACTGTGTGACGGGGTCGGCCGCGCTGATGCGGCAGGCCGTGGCCCAGGCCGTCCACCACGCCACGTACCGGGAGGCGTTCGGTGACCGGCTGGTGGACAAGCCGCTGATGCGCAACGTGCTGGCGGACCTCGCCGTGGAGTCGGAGGCCGCCACCGCGCTGGCGCTGCGGCTGGCGGCGGCCTGCGACGGGGCCGATGCCGGGCGGGCCCACGACCGGCACCTGCTGCGGCTGGCGGTTCCGGCGGCGAAGTTCTGGGTCACCGGGCGATGCGCTCCGCTGGTCGCGGAGGCGCTGGAGTGCCTGGGCGGCAACGGCTACGTCGAGGAGTCGGGTATGCCGCGGCTGCTCCGGGAGGCTCCGCTGAACTCGGTGTGGGAGGGCTCGGGCAACGTGCAGGCGCTCGACGTGCTGCGGGCGCTGCAGCGTGAACCGGGTTCGCTCAACGCCTTCCTGACCGAGGTGGGTGCCGCGGCCGGCGCCGACCACCGGCTGGACGCGGCGATCACGGGGGTTCTCACCGAACTGTCTGACCTGGAGGGCATGGAGGGGCGCGCCCGGCGCCTGGCGGAGCGGATCGCGCTGGTGCTCCAGGGCTCCCTGCTGGTGCAGCACGCGCCGCCGGCGGTGGCCGACGCGTTCTGCGCCAGCCGGCTCGGGCGCGACAGCGGCGGCGCGTTCGGCACCCTGCCGGCCGGCCTGGACCCGGCGGCGATCGTGCGCCGCGCGGCACCGGGGCCGGTGGAGATCGCCCCGTAGCACCCGCACACCTCGGGGCGGCCCGCCGTCCCCCGCTCGGCGTGCCCGGAGGGCGGCGCCCGGGAGCGCTCTGGTTGGCTGGTGGCATGAGCGAACGTGTCGACGTGACCACCTGGTCCCTGGAGCAGACGTCACCCGACGCGCTGCGGCCCGCCCGGGAGCCGTCCCCCGGTGACCGGGTCCGGGTGGCCCGCGCCGAGGTGCCCTCCCCCGAGTTCAGCCGCTTCCTGTACACCTTCGTCGGCGGGGACATCGGCTGGACCGACCGGCTGTCGTGGGACCACGCCCGGTGGCGCCGGTACCTGGAGCGCCCGGGGGTGGAGAGCTGGGTCGCCCATGTCCGGGACACCCCGGCCGGCTACGTGGAACTGGACGCCCAGCCGGACGGCGTCGTGGAGATCGCCTACTTCGGGCTCGGGGGCGCGTTCCGGGGGCGGGGTGTCGGCGGCCATCTGCTCTCGGTGGGGACCGCGCGGGCGTGGGACCTGGCCGACCGCGTCCCGGGGCGCGAGGCGACGCGGCGCGTGTGGGTGCACACCTGCTCCAAGGACAGCCCCCACGCACTCGACAACTACCGGCGGCGCGGGTTCACCCTGTTCGACACCCGGACCGAGGCGGAGCCGGTGACGCCCTCCCCCGGGCCGTGGCCGGGCGCCTTCGCCACCCGGGGCCAGGAGTCGGGCCAGGAGCCGCGGCAGGAGTCGGACCGGACGGCGGGCGAGGTGCCGGACGACGGCCGGGCGTGAGGCCGGTTCCGGGTGCCGGCCGGGTGGTGCGACGACGGCCGCGTCGCGTCGCCGCACGCCGCTGACCAGAGACGTCCCGCGATGCGAGACAGCTTTGTCCACATCATGGAAGACAGTGGACTGGCGCCGCGAGCGCGTGCCAGTCTTTCCGTCATGTCCCGCGCTGGAGTTGCCCTGGTGAGTCGACGCCACGTCGACCTCGGCCGTATGTCCAGCGCCAGGTGTCGCGTCCGCCGGTAGTCGCGGACCGCTCCGGAGCCTCCTCCCCGCACACCCCGCGCGCGCCGTTCCCCC
>NZ_BHZI01000232.1 GCF_004305975.1 Streptomyces otsuchiensis | reverse complement strand
GCCGCGGCCCCCGCACCCGCCGCAGCCCCCGGGCAGCGTGCCGGCGCCACCGGCACTGCCGCGCAACGGCCTGTCGACCGCAGCGCTGGGCGCCTCCGCGCTGCTGCTGGCACCCGTGGCCCTGGTGCTGTCCGCGCTGGCCCTGCGCCGCCACCGGGTACGTCCGTCCCGGGGCCGTCCGCTCGCCGTCGCCGCCGCCTTCGTCGCCGCCATCCAGCTGGCCGTCGCCGCCGTGGCGCTGCCGGTGGCCCTGAACTGGGATCCGAAGCGCTCCGCCCCGTCCGCCGACGGCGGCCCGGGCGAGGTGGACACGGAGACGGACGCGGAAGGCGCTTCGGGCTCCCCCGAGTTGTCGGACCTTCCGGGGGGCGAGGACTGGGAGGACTGGTTCGATCTCGACGACGGCAAGCGTGGAGGCGACGAGGGCCGACCGGTCGCCGGGTGGATGTACGTCCACCTGCTCGGGGTGGGCGACTGCTTCCAGCTCGGGGATCTCACGAACGAGCTGTTCACGGTGCTGCTGCGCGCGTGCGACGAGCCGCACGAGGCCGAGGCGTTCGGCGTGCTGACGCTGGGGGACGAACCGGAGTACCCCGGCGAGGCCGCCCTCTCCGCCCACGCCGAACAGCACTGCCCGTCCCTGCTTCCCGACTACGCGCTGGACAGCTGGTGGCTCCTGGGGCGGGAGGACCTCACTTTCGGGCACATGACGCCATCGCCGGACGGCTGGGAGCAGGGCGACCGGGAGACCCTCTGCTGGCTGTCCCTGGAGGACGAACCGCTGGAACGCTCCGTTCGCGGCTCACTCTCCGACTTCGACCACTCCCAGCGCGCCTTCCTGCGGTTGATCAACCCGCTGGACCGGGTTCTTCTCGCCGAGCCGTTCGACGGGGAGCTGGAGGACTGGGCCATCTGGGCCGAGACCGCCGTCGAGGCGGCGGAGACGATGGCGCGCGGGCTGCGGGTCGAGGTGTGGGACGAGCGTGTCCACCGCGACGCCCTGCGACTGGCCCGGGTCAGCATGTCCAAGTCGGAGCTGTGGGCGGAGGCGGCCGCCGCGAGCGACCTGGACACCTTGCTCGCACTGTACGAGGCGCAGGCGGACGGCTCGCTCTACCGCGCGGAGTACGCGTTCCGGGAGTCACTCGACCTGCTCGGGGAGTGACGGCCACCCCCGCCCCGAACGGCGACGTCACGCACCCGGGCGCGCACTCAAAGTGACCAGGAGTGCGGCGGGCCGCACCTCCGCCCGCCGACAGGTCACCGTTCCGCTGCAGTAATGGCGTGGAGCCACCTCCGGCGGCCGGTCCTGTCCGTCACTGCTCGTAAACTCTGTCGGTGTGGACGCTACCCTTCAGGACCCGCTGATCGGCCAGGTGATAGACGGGCGTTACCGCGTGCAGGCGCGGGTCGCCGTCGGAGGCATGGCCACGGTCTACCGTGCGCTGGACACCCGGCTGGACCGGGTGCTCGCCCTGAAGGTGATGCATCCGGCGCTGTCCACGGACGACGTCTTCGTCGAGCGCTTCATCCGCGAGGCCAAGTCCGTCGCGCGGCTGAACCATCCCAATGTCGTGAGCGTGACGGACCAGGGCTCGGACGGCGACTACGTCTACCTCGCCATGGAGTACGTCGAGGGCTGCACCCTGCGCGATCTGCTGCGGGAGGCGGGGGCGCTCCAGCCGCGGGCGGTGCTGGACATCATGGAGCCGGTCCTGGCCGGGCTGGGCGCCGCGCACCGCGCGGGGCTGGTCCACCGGGACGTCAAGCCGGAGAACGTCCTGATCGGGGACGACGGCCGGGTCAAGGTGGCGGACTTCGGCCTGGTGCGCGGTGTGGACAGCCACACCTCCGCGCACACCGAGTCCCTGCTGGGCACGGTCTCCTATCTCGCCCCCGAGCAGATCGAGAGCGGCACGGTCGGTCCGGCGACGGACGTGTACGCGTGCGGGATCATGCTGCACGAGCTGCTGACGGGGGTGAAGCCGTACACCGGCGACTCCCCGGCGCAGGTGCTGCTCGCCCACGTCAACCGGGACGTGCCGGCGCCGTCGCTGCGGGAGCCCGGCACCCCGGCCGAGTTGGACCGGCTGGTGGCGCTGGCCGCCGAGCGGCGTCCCGAGGTGCGCCCGGCGGACGCGGCGGCGCTGTTCTCGCTGCTGCGCACCACCCGGTCGCAGCTCACCGACGCCCAGCTGGACGCGCTGCCCCGGGGAGCCCGCGGCACCGAGCACGACGGGGGCGGTTCGGAGGACGTCACGCGGGTGGTGTCCCGGCCCGCGCGTGCGGCGGCCGCCGCACGGGAGCCGTCGCAGACGGAACGGACGGCACTGATCGAGTTGCCCCCGCCCCCGGCACGGGCCCCGGCCACCGCCGGGCGCGGCGGGCTGGGCCGGCTGCGCGCCGGACTGGGCGGGCTGGGCGGACCGGGCGGGCTGTCGCGCCGCTCCCTGGCGGCGATCGTCGGCGGTGTGCTGCTGGCACTCGGGCTGGGCGTGGGCCTGTGGTACGTCAATTCCGGCCAGTTCATGCCGACGCCGGGCGTCTACGACGTCTCGGAGGCGGAGGCCACGCAGACCCTGCGCGAGGCCGGCCTGCGGGTGGAGGTGGAGACGGAGCACTCGCCGACGGTCGACGCCGGCAACGTCATCACCACCGATCCGGCGCGGGGTGACCGCATTCGCCGCAACGCCACAGTGACGATGACGGTCTCGCTCGGCCCCGAGGTCGCGACCGTCCCCGACGTCACCGGCGAGGAGCTGGAGGACGCCCGCGAGCTGATCGGCGACGCGGGGCTGACCCCGGGCAAGGTCTCCTACGAGTTCGACGAGGATGTCGCCCGCGGGTCGGTGGTCTCGACGTCGCCGGCCGCCGGCGAGGAGCGGCGCCCGGACTCCCCGGTGGAGCTGACGGTGAGCCGCGGCGTCGAGATCCCGGTGCCGGACGTGGTGGGCGAGCAGGAGGGCACGGCGATGCAGCTCCTGGAGGAGGCCGGCTTCGAGGCCGAGCCGGAGGGCGAGCGGGTGCACTCCCGCCACCCGGAGGGCACGGTGGCCGAGCAGTCCCCCGACTCCGGGGAGGCCGCCGGGGAGGGCGACACCGTCACCCTGACCATCTCCAAGGGCCCCGCGATGATCGAGGTGCCCGATGTCCGCGGCAAGGACGAGGACGAGGCCATCGGCATCCTGGAGGACGCGGGCTTCGAGGTGCGGGTGCAGCGCTGGTTCCTGACCGGCACGGTCTTCAACCAGTCGGTCCACAGCGGCGACACCGCCCCCGAGGGGTCCACCATCACGATCTACGTCAGGTAGGCGCCTTTACCCCCGCCGCGACCTTGATCAAACTCCGCGATTCTGTGACCTCCGCCATAGGAGGTGGGTCACATACGAACACCGCTAGTGGAAACAGCTCTCCGGAGTTTCCCCTAGGGGCCGCATCGAATTCCCCGCCGCACCGGTCTTTTGCTGACCGGAGCGGCGGGGCTTTTCACTATCGGGGCTAGCACACCGGGTCTTTGCCAGCGTCTTTTCTTGGCTGTTAGCAAGAACGTCGCACGTTTCCGCGATGACTCGAGGTTTACGCAATGCCCGCTCGTCAGCTTTCCCGCCGCCTGCAGGTGACGCAGAAAACCGCGACCGCCTCGCTCGCGACGGCCGGCGCCGCACTTCTGGCGTTCACGATCGTCCCCGGGCCCGCCTCCGCCGAGGAGCGGCCCGCAGCCCAGACCCTGTCCACCCAGAACGCCGCCTGGGACCTGACCCACACGGGTGTCCCCGCCCAGCGCGACGGCATGGAGCTGCAGCCGGGTGACTCCCTGCAGGCCCACGCCGAGCAGGCGCTGCAGGTGCGCGCCCAGGAGCAGGCCGCACGGCAGCAGGCGGCCGACGAGGCCCAGCAGGCCGAGGCCGAGGCCAGGCAGGCCGAGGCGGAGAACGTGTCCGCCGAGGAGCAGGCCGCCAAGGACCAGGCCGCCGAGGAGGCGGCCGCCGCTCGCGACGCCGAGCCGGCCAGCCGGTCCGCCGAGCGCGCGGAGCCCGCGGCCGAGGCCGCGCCGGAGCCCGCCGCCGAGCCCGCGCCCAAGACCTACACCGACGACCTCGACGGCTGGATCACCGAGGCGCTGGACATCATGGAGGAGCACGGCATCCCCGGCACCTACGAGGGGCTGCACCGCAACACCATGCGCGAGTCCAGCGGCGACCCGAACGCGATCAACGACTGGGACATCAACTGGCGCAACGGCGTCCCGTCGATCGGCCTGCTCCAGGTCATCCAGCCGACCTTCGACGCCTACCACGTCCCCGGGACCCCGCACGACCTCTACGACCCGGTCGCCAACCTGGTCGCGGCGGCGAACTACGCGGCGGACCGCTACGGCTCGATCGACAACGTCGACGGACCGTACTGAGCGGAACCCGAACCGACCGACCGCGACGAGCGCGGCAGCGTGGCCCGGAGTCGGGCGCGGGGCCGACCTCCCCGGCGCCCGACGGCCCGGGACGCACACCGGCCACGCCGGGGCGTCCCGGGCCGTCGCACGTCCCGGGCGGGGAGCCGCGCACCGGGCGGGGAGCCGGGCACCGGGCGGGGAGCCGCACACCGGGTGTGCCCGGCGCGTGCCGGTGCGCGGCGGGGCCGTGGCACCCTGGTACACCGTGACCGACAGGACAGCCGCCCGCCCCGCCGCCGAGACCACCGCAGCCGGGGCCACCGAGGCCACCGCAGCCGAGGCCACCCCAGCCGCCGGGGACGGTGACGGCGGCCCCCCGCGCACCAGGAACCCGGTCGGAGGCCATGTCCGGGTCGCCGGTGGCCTGGCCAGGGTGGGCCTGGCCCACGCCCGCGAGCTGGACGCCGAGGCGGTCCAGGTCTTCGTGGCCAACCCTCGCGGCTGGGCCACGCCTGCGGGCGACCCTCGCCAGGACGCCGCCTTCCGGGACGGCTGCGCTCAGGCCGGGCTGCGGGCGTTCGTGCACGCGCCGTATCTGATCAACCCCGGCTCCCACGACCCCGGCACGGCCGAACGGTCGGTGGCCTCGTTGCGGCACTCGCTGCGACGGGCCCGCGAGATCGGGGCCGAGGGTGTGGTGGTGCACACCGGGTCCGCCACCGGCGGACGCCCCCGCGCGGTGGCGCTGGAACAGGCCGGACGGCTGCTGCGGCCGCTGCTGGCGGAGCTGACCGAGCCGGAGGACCCGTGGCTGCTGCTGGAGCCGACCGCGGGCCAGGGATCCTCCCTGTGCTCTCTCGCTGAGGATCTGGCCCCCTACGTCGAGGCGCTGGAGGGACATCCGCGGCTGGGTGTCTGCCTCGACACCTGCCACGCCTTCGCCGCGGGCCACGACCTGGCCGCGCCGGGCGGGGCGACGGAGCTGCTGGACCGGCTGGAGGCGGCGGCCGGTCCGGGACGGCTGCGGCTGGTCCACGCCAACGACTCCCAGGACGTGGTGGGCGCCCGCAAGGACCGGCACGCCAACATCGGCGTCGGTCACATCGGGGCGGGCGCCTTCGCCGAGCTGCTGGCCGACCCGCGGACGGCGGGCGTGCCGCTGGTGATCGAGACGCCGGGCGGCCACGAGGGGCACACCGGTGACATCCGGCTGCTGAAGGAGTTGCGGACGTCAGCGGCGTGACGGCTCACAGCTCCGGGCCGTCGCCGGGCTCCTCCTGGTAGGAGTGCCGTTGCTCCGCCCACACCTCACCGATGTTGTGGTAGCCGCGTTCCTCCCAGAAACCCCGCCGGTCGGCGGTCATGTACTCGACGCCGCGCACCCACTTGGGGCCCTTCCAGGCGTAGAGGTGGGGCAGGACCAGCCGGAGCGGGAAGCCGTGCTCGACGGTGAGCGCCTCGCCGTCGCGGTGGGTCGCGAAGATCGCCCGTTCGGCGGAGAAGTCGGCGAGCCGGAGGTTGGCGCTGTAGCCGTATTCGGCCCACACCATCACATGGGTCACCGCAGGTGACGGCGGCACCATTTCCAGGACGCTTCGGGCGCGGACCCCGCCCCATTCGGCGTCGATCATGCTGAACCGCGTGACGCAGTGCAGATCGGAGGTCACCGTCTCGTGCGGCAGCGCGGAGAACTCCGCGTGGTTCCAGCTCTTCTTCTCGCCGTCCGCCGTCGCGCCGAACACCCGGAAATCCCAGCGGTCGGGGCGGAAGCGCGGAACGGGGCCGTAATGGGTGACCGGCCAGCCGCGCTGTTCCCGCTGGCCCGGCGGTAGCCGCCCGGAGCCGGGGGACGCCTGCTCCCCCGCGTTCTCCGGCTGACCCATGGCCCCATGGTGACAGACCGGCCCCGCCCCGGCGCACCGCCACCCCGGAGGGGCCGCGCCGGGGTGGCGGCGAGCCCTGCCGGTGGGGCGGCTCAGCCTTCCGGCTGCTCGATCAGCTGCGCGATGTACAGCGGTTCGCCGAGCTTCTCGATGAGTTCCAGCTGGGTGTCGAGATAGTCGATGTGGTGTTCCTCGTCCTCAAGAATCGCCTCGAAGATGTTGGCCGAGGTGATGTCGCTCTTGGCGCGCATCACCTCGATTCCGCGGCGGAGGCGGTCGATGGCCTCGACCTCGATCTGGCGGTCCGCCTGGAACATCTCGGTGACGGTCTGGCCGACCCGAACGTGGAACAGCCGCTGGTAGTTGGGCAGCGCGTCGAGGAAGAGGATGCGGTCGGTGAGGATTTCGGCGTGCTTCATCTCGTCGAAAGACTCGGCGCGCGTGTACTTGGCCAGCTTCGTCCAACCGAAGTTCTCCTGCATTTTGGAGTGCAGGAAGTACTGGTTGATGGCTGTGAGTTCGGCCGTGAGCTGCTCGTTGAGAAACTCGATGACCTCGGGGTCGCCCTGCATCGCGCGGCGCTCCTTCTGGGAGGGGGGAACGTTCGCCGCATGGTGGCACCACGAACCCGATTACGTCCAGTAAGTGAAGGCTTACCATATTCAGCGCGGCGGGTGTCGCTCTCGCTTCCGGCGGCCGAATACGGCCGCGTACACAGCGAAATACCGGACCACTTGGTCCGGTATCCGGTCGATGCCTGTGCGGGGGCGGGCGCGGCGGTCAGGCCGCGGCGGGTTCCAGCGCGGGAACGGCCGGCGCGTGGGGTGCGGCACCGGGCGACGGCTCGGCGGGGCGGTCGGCGGCGGCCACGGAGGCACCGATCCGCTCCTCGGAGGCGGTGGCGGCGCGGCGCCCGCAGGGCGCGCCGCGGCCCAGGAGACCCTGGATGCGACGGACGCAGGAGCCGCAGTCGGTCCCGGCCTTGCTGCGGGAGGCGATCTCACGGGGGGTGCAGGCGCCGGCCGCGGCGTGGTCGCGGACCTGCTGCTCGGTGATGCCGAAGCACGAGCAGACGAACACCTTCACCTCCGGGCGGTGACCGGGCCGGCCTCGCGGAGCGGCCCCGTAGCGAACCCCACCCGGCGGGGTGAGGTAAACCTAACCTTACTCACCCGGTCGAGGGCACGAAAGGGGCGCGGGCCCCGGATCGGTGTGATCCGTGTCCCGCGCCCGTGTCTCGCGGCGTACCCGCCCCGGCCGTCCGCCGACCCGCCGAGACGGACGGCGGCGAGGCGGGGCGGTCGCTCACTGCGCCCGGTACATCTCCGCGACGAGGAACGCGAGGTCCAGCGACTGGCTGCGGTTGAGCCGCGGGTCGCAGGCCGTCTCGTACCGCTGGTGCAGGTCGTCGACGAAGATCTCGTCGCCGCCGCCCACGCACTCGGTGACGTCGTCACCGGTCAGCTCCACATGGATTCCGCCCGGGTGCGAGCCGAGCGACTTGTGGACCTCGAAGAAGCCCTTGACCTCGTCCAGCACGTCGTCGAACCGGCGCGTCTTGTAGCCGGACGCCGCCTCGAAGGTGTTGCCGTGCATCGGGTCGCACACCCAGGCGATCCGGGCACCCGAGGCGGTCACCTTCTCCACCAGCTCCGGCAGGCGGTCCCGCACGCGGTCGGCGCCCATCCTGGTGATGAAGGTCAGCCGGCCGGGCTCCCGCTCCGGGTCCAGCTTGTCGATCAGGGCCAGCGCCTCCTCGGCGGAGGTGGTCGGGCCGAGCTTCACCCCGATCGGGTTGCGGACCTGCGAGGCGAACTCGATGTGCGCGCCGTCCAGCTGCCGGGTGCGCTCACCGATCCACACCATGTGGCCGGAGACGTCGTAGAGCTTGCCGGTCCGCGAGTCGGTGCGGGTCAGCGCGGCCTCGTAGTCCAGCAGCAGCGCCTCGTGCGAGGCGTAGAACTCGACCGAGTGGAACTCGGCCGGGTCGGCGCCGCACGCCTTCATGAAGCTCAGCGCCGAGTCGATCTCGCGCGCCAGCGCGTCGTAGCGCTGACCGGAGGCCGAGTTGCGGACGAAGTCCTGGTTCCAGGCGTGCACCTGCCGCAGGTCGGCGTAGCCACCGGTGGTGAAACCGCGCACCAGGTTCAGCGTGGCGGCCGAGGAGTGGTACATCCGCCGCAGCCGCTCGGGGTCGGGCGTACGGGCCTCGACGGTGAAGGCCGGGCTGTTGACGGAGTCGCCGCGGTAGGACGGCAGCTCCACACCGTCCCGGCGCTCGGTCGCCTTGGAACGCGGCTTGGAGTACTGACCAGCGATCCGGCCGACCTTGACCACGGGCACCGAGGCCGCGTACGTCAGCACCGCGCTCATCTGCAGCAGCGTCTTCAGCTTGGCGCGGATCTGCTCCGCGCTGACCTGGTCGAACGCCTCGGCACAGTCCCCGCCCTGGAGCAGGAATGCCTCGCCCCGGGCGACGGCTCCCAGACGGGCGCGCAGCTGGTCGCACTCGCCGGCGAAGACGAGCGGAGGATAGGACTCCAGGTCCGCGGTCACCGCGCGCAGAGCCGTCCGGTCCGGGTATTCAGGCTGCTGCGCCGCGGGAAGGTCACGCCAGGAGGCGATGGGGGTGCTGATGTCAGCGTTCACGGTCACCCTGTCAGGTTAAGGCGTTCCGGCCACCGTCCATTCGCCCGCCCGGAGAGTGAGATGGCCGGTGCGGGGAGGACGGGGGTCACCCGCACTCCCCGGGCGACGCTAGGCTACGGACCATGCACGCGCAGAACATCCGCACCTGGTGGTGGACCGCTCCCCCGGCGGCCCACTGACTGCGCGTTCCCGCAGACCGACACCAAGGCCGCCCCGAGGGGCGGCCTTCGCCGTTGTCAGGCGGCGGGCCGGGCCCTCGGCCACCCGGCCCGGAAGGACCCCGATGACCCCGC
>NZ_BHZI01000231.1 GCF_004305975.1 Streptomyces otsuchiensis | reverse complement strand
CCCGCACCCCGATCGCCCAGCGCGAGGAGCATCAGTGAACGCCCCCCTTCCCGACCCCGACGCCGTGGCGACCCTGCTGGACCGCGGCCGCTCACTCGCCGCCCCCGCGCTGCGCGCCGCCGTCGGACGGCTGGCGTCCCCGATGGACACCGTGGCCGCCTACCACTTCGGGTGGATCGACGAGGCCGGCCGTCCCGCCGACGGCGACGGCGGCAAGGCGGTCCGCCCGGCCCTGGCCGTGGTCTCCGCCGAGGCGGTCGGCGCTCCTCCCGAGGCGGGCGTCCCCGGCGCCGTCGCCGTGGAACTGGTCCACAACTTCTCGCTGCTCCACGACGACCTGATGGACGGCGACGAGCAGCGCCGCCACCGTGACACCGTCTGGAAGGTGCACGGTCCCGCGCAGGCGATCCTCGTGGGAGACGCGCTGTTCGCCCTCGCCTACGAGGTCCTGCTGGAGGAGGGCGGACCGCACGCCGCGGCCGCCGCCCGCCGGCTGACCGCCGCCGCCCGCAAGCTGATCGACGGTCAGGCCCAGGACATCGGCTTCGAGCACCGCGAGACCGTCGGTGTCGCCGAGTGCCTTGAGATGGCCGGCAACAAGACCGGCGCGCTCATCGCCTGCGCCGCCTCCGTCGGCGCCGTCCTCGGCGGCGCCGACGAGGAGACCGCCGACGCGCTGGAGCGGTACGGACACCACCTCGGGCTCGCCTTCCAGGCGGTCGACGACCTGCTGGGCATCTGGGGTGACTCCCGTTCCACCGGAAAGCAGACCTGGAGCGACCTGCGGCAGCGGAAGAAGTCCCTGCCGGTGGTCGCCGCGCTGGCCGCCGACAACCCCGCCGCCGAGCGCCTGACCGGACTGCTCACCGCCGACGCGAAGAAGACCCCCGAGGAGTTCGAGGACTTCGACGAGGAGGAGTTCGCGATGCGCGCCGCCCTCATCGAGGAGGCGGGCGGCCGGGAGTGGACGGCCGCCGAGGCCCGCCGCCAGCACGACACCGCCGTGGCCTCGCTGGACGGACTGACCATGCCGGCGCACACCCGCGAACAGCTCCTGGCCCTCGCCGACTTCATCGTCATCCGCGAACGCTGAAGCGGCGCACTCATCGTCCCGGGCGCGGTGGTGGGGCCGGTCGCGCGACCGGCCCCACCACCGCGCCCGGGACTTCCCCGGTGACGTCTGCCTCCGCCAGCCGTACCCGGCGCATGCCGCCCAGCGGCGGGGCGGCCGGGGCGGGTCGGGCGGCTCAGCCCTCCAGCAGTCCGGAGGCCAGCCCCTCACGGTCGGCGGAGGTGAGCCCCAGACCACCGCTGAGGTAGCGCTCGAACGAGCCCCATCCGGCGTCGATCTCGTCGAACGCGGCCAGGAGGTAGTCGGCTCGCGCGTCGAACAGCGGGGACAGCAGCTCCATCACCTCGGGTGACATACCGCCGTCCGCTCCCTCCTCCCGCCGCACCAGGTACCGCCGGTGCGGGGCGTTGGAGAGGAGGTAGTCCTCCAGCACGGCGTCCCGGTGCACCCCGGCTGCGAGCAGGGTCAACGCCACCGTCAGGCCCGCGCGGTCCTTCCCGGCGGAGCAGTGCAGGAGTGCGGGCGTGCTCCCGGTCGCGATCTGCCGCAGCACCCGGCCGTGTTCACCGGTCCGCTCGCGCACCATCTCGCGGTAGGAGGCGGCCATCCTCCCCGCCGCCTGTCCGTCGCCGAGCGCCTGACGCAGCTGGGCCAGCTCTCCACGGCGCACGATGGTCCAGAAGTCGGCGTTGTCGGCCGGGTCGGTCAGCGGGACGTTGACGTTGCGCACGCCGGGCAGAGCGACATCGTGCCCTTCCAGGGCCTGGTCCGCCGAGCTGCGGAAGTCGAAGACGGTGTGCAACCCGAGCCCGGCGAGGAACGCCTGGTCCTCGTCGGTGGCGTGCGCCAGATGCCCGCTGCGGTACAGCCGCCCGGGTCGCACGCGGGACCCGCCACCGGCGGGCAGCCCCGCCACGTCGCGGAAGTTCCGTACCCCGGTCAGTACCGGCTCGGCCGACTGCTGCTGTGTCACGCGGGGCCTCCGTGGGCGTCGGGCCGCCACCCGGCGCGGCGGCGCGTGCCGCACCGACCCTACGGCATGGCCCCCACCGCGTGGCCCCGGCGCAGAACCCCCGCCCGCGCGGGCCCGACCACCCCGGAGCGCCCGGCCGCGTCGGCGGGGTGGCGGTCCACGGGGCGGCTGGCGAGCATGGGCGCCATGGACGCCGAACTCTTTCCCCGTGAGCCCACCGTGATCGCCCCCGGTGCCGTCCATCTGCCCGGTCACCTGGACGACGCCCGGCAGCGCCGGCTGCTGGCCGCCTGCCGTGACTGGTCACGCGGGCCCGCCGGGCTGCGCACCGTGCGGACACCGGGCGGTGGGGTGATGTCCGTGCGGCAGGTCTGCCTGGGCTGGCACTGGTTCCCCTACGGCTACGCGCGCACCGTCGTCGACGGCGACGGCGCGCCCGTGAAGCCGTTCCCCGGCTGGCTGGGGGAGTGGGCGCGCCAGGCGGTAGCCGCCGCCGCGGCCCCGCGCGACGGCGGTGGCGCGGACGCCGGGATCGGCCCGGTACCGGACGCCGCGGCCTTCGACGTGGCACTCGTCAACTTCTACCCCGACGGCGCCCGGATGGGGATGCACCGGGACAGCGACGAACGGTCACCGGCCCCGGTGGTCTCCTTCAGCCTCGGTGACGCCTGCGTCTTCCGGTTCGGCACCACCGCCGGACGCTCCCGGCCGTGGACCGACACCGAACTGCGCAGCGGGGACAGCTTCGTCTTCGGCGGCCCGGCCCGGCTGGCGTACCACGGCGTGCCGCGTACCGCGCCCGGTACCGGGCCACCCGGACTGGAGCTGAGCGGCCGGGTGAACGTCACGGTGCGTGTCTCCGGTCTGGCGGGGTGACGGACCGCCACCTCCCCCCGCCACCGCAGGTGGCGGCGCTATACGCCCCCGTCGCCCGGCGCCGTCCACCGATCGCCACACGTTCACCCGTTAGGAGGTGGCGAGGGGTGGCGAATGCCGAAACCCGACCCCTTCCGCCCGTACTCGGCGGTTAGCGTTGCGACGCACTCAGCTCACTCTTCGCAACGGAACCATTCCGCTCGGATCACCTCCGCGGGATCCGAGACCGCATCCGGGGACGGAAGATGTCCGAACCGCACAGCCACGGGGCCGCCAACGGGGGCGTCGACACCGCCCCGGCGCCCTCCGGCCGACGCGCCCGCACGGCCGCCCGCAACGGTCACCGCCCGCACCGATCGGAGTCCCGCGGCTCAGACGCCCGCGACGCGCCCGGCTGCACCGAGGCGCGACGGCTGATGAGCCTCGCCGTGTGGCCGCCGATCCTGGTCGGCGCCGTCGCCTCCTGCGTCATCGGCTACCTGCTGGGCACCGGCCCCGCCGGCGCACCGGGCGCGGCGGCCGGGATCCCCTGGGCCGTGCTGGGCGGCGCGCTGCTGCTGACCGGCGTCGTGGTCTCCCTCGCCGCGTACCTGGCCGGCGCGGAGTCCCGCGCCCGCGCCGCCCGTGTCGCGGCCGTCCGGCGGCTCAACGCCCGCGGGCGGGCCGACCTCCAGGCCATGGCGCGCCGCATCGAACAGGGCGACCGCGTCCGCCCTCCCGCACCCCGCGCCCCGGTGCCGACCGGCGACGACGCGCTGGAACTGCTCGGCGAGGAACTGGCCGTCGCTCAGCACGCGGCGGAGACCGCCATGGCCGAATCGGCAGCCTCGGTGCGCGGAAGCGTCAGCGGCAGCGACGAGAAGGTCGAGGTGTTCGTCAACCTCGCCCGGCGGCTGCAGTCCCTCGTCCACCGCGAGATCGAGCACCTCGACGAGCTGGAGAACCAGGTCGAGGACCCGGACCTCCTCAAGGGCCTCTTTCACGTCGACCACCTCGCCACCCGCATCCGGCGGCACGCCGAGAACCTCGCGGTACTGGGCGGCGCCGTCTCACGCCGCCAGTGGAGCCGCCCGGTCGGCATGACCGAGGTGCTGCGCTCCTCCATCGCCGAGGTGCAGCACTACTCGCGGGTCAAGCTGGTCCCGCCGATCGAGGGACGGCTGCGCGGGCACGCCGTCGCCGACGTGATCCACCTGCTGGCCGAACTGGTGGAGAACGCCACGGTGTTCTCCGCGCCGCAGACCCAGGTGGTGCTGCGCGCCCAGTACGTGACCTCCGGGCTGGCGGTCGAGGTGGAGGACCGCGGACTGGGCATGACCGCGGAGGAGCAGGACCGGATGAACGCCCTGCTCTCGGGGGCCGAACGCGTCGATGTCGGCGCACTCCTCCAGGACGGCCGCATCGGTCTCTTCGTGGTCTCCTCCCTCGCCCAGCGGCACAACATCGTCGTCCAGTTGCAGAGCAACATCTACGGCGGGGTCCAGGCCGTCCTCGTCGTGCCCCACGAACTCCTGGGCGCGGAAGGGGACGACGGGCCCGAGGGCCGGAGCCAGCCGGCGTCCGCCGCCACGGGCGGCCCGCCACCGCCGGTGAACCACGCCGGTCCACCGCCCGCCGTCAACTACGCGGGACCGCCGCCGCCGGTACGCCGTGCCGCGCCGTCCGCGCCGGTCGACCACGCCGGGCCGCCTCCCCCGGCCGACGACGCGCGACCCCAGGTTCCGGGGCAACAGGAGCACTCCCACGCCGAGCACCCCCGAGCCGAGCACCCCCGAGCCGAGCACCCCCACGCCGAGCCCGCCCGCACGGAGACCCCGCGCACCGAGCTGCCCCGCCGTCGCTCGCGCGCGACCGGACGCCACGCCGCTCCGCCGGCCGGCCCCGGGGGAGCGGCGGCGGCCCCTCCGCCACCCGCCTACGGCCATCCGGCCCCCGCGAGCCCGCTGCCGATGCCGGCCACCGGCGGGCCGCGCGCCACCGGACACGCCGCGGCCACCGACGGCAAGCCCGTGTTGCCGCGTCGCGAGAAGCAGCAGCATCTGGTGCCCGAACTTCGCACCGATCCACCCGCGTACGGCGTGGACGAGGACGTCGTCGTCCACGACCCCGGCCTGATGGCCGCCTTCCGGCGCGGAGCGAGCCTCGCGGAGCCCGATTCGTGAGGGCGCCGCCGGTACGCCCCCCACCGGTCCCGGCGGCGGCCGGACGAGGCCACCCGCCGTCCGTTCCCGACCACCCGGCTACCAGCCCCCACGAGGAGATGAAGGAGACAGTGGCGACGATGGTGACCGAACGCCCACTCGGCCAGCCCGCGGACCTTTCCTGGCTGCTGACGGGTCTGCTCCAGCGGGTCCCGCACACCGACAGCGCCGTCCTGCTCTCCAGTGACGGCCTGGTCAAGGCATCCGACGGACTGGACAGCGACGCCGCGGACCACCTGGCCGCACTCGCCTCCGGCCTGTACTCGCTCGCCCGCAGCGCCGGCATCCGCTTCGGCGACGGGGGCGAGGTGCGCCAGGTCGTCGTCGAGCTGGACACCACCCTGCTGTTCGTCGCCACCGCCGGACAGGGCGCCTGCCTCGCCGTGCTGGCCGGCCGGGAGGCCGACGCCGCCGTGCTCGGCTACGAGATGGCGATGCTGGTCAAGGGCGCCCGCCAGGCGCTGATGACGCCGGCGCGCCAGTCGGCCGGGCAGTAGCCGGATGACACGAAACCGGCAGGAGCCGGTCCTGCTCGACGACGACGCGGGCCGGCTCGTCCGCCCCTACACGGTCTGCGGCGGCCGCACCAGGCCGACCTCCGACTTCGACCTGCTCACCCTGGTCCGCGCCACCGGCCGCGGCACCCACGGCTATCTCGGCCCCGACCACAGCCAGGTCCTCGGCCTGTGCCGGGACGCCACCTCGGTCGCCGAGATCGCCGCCCATGTGCGGCTGCCCGCGACCGTCACCAAGGTGCTCCTCTCCGACCTGGTGGATTGCGGGGCGATCAGCGCCTCCGCCCCGCCCGACCCCGACCTCGACCCAGACCGACACCTGCTGGAGGCGGTCCTGCATGGACTCCGCACGCGGCTCTGAGACCCGCCGCCGACCGTTCCCGACCCCGTTGAAGATCCTGGTCGCCGGCGGCTTCGGCGCCGGCAAGACCACACTGGTCGGCGCGGTCAGTGAGATCGAGCCGCTCTCCACGGAGGAACTGCTCACCCAGGTCAGCGCCGGCACCGACAGCCTGGAGGGAGTGGAGGAGAAACACACCACCACCGTCGCCATGGACTTCGGCCGGATCACCATCAGCGAGCGCCACGTCCTCTACCTCTTCGGCACCCCCGGCCAGGAACGCTTCTGGTTCATGTGGGACGAGCTGTGCGCCGGCGCGCTGGGCGCCGTGGTGCTCGCCGACACACGGCGGCTGGCCGACTGCTTCCCCGCGGTGGACTTCTTCGAACGCCGCGACCTCGGCTTCGTCGTGGCCATCAACGAGTTCGACCAGGCGCACCGGTACACGGCGGACGAGATCCGCAACGCGCTGGACCTGCGTTCCGACGTCCCCGTCATCCCCTGCGACGCCCGGCTGGCGGCCTCCGGCACGGCCGTCCTCGTCACCCTCGTCAAGCACCTGATCGAAACAAGGAGTGACCATGCGGAGACGGTACGACCCGACGAGCCATCTGCTGCTCACCCCTGAGGACCCAGACGCCGCGGCGCGGGTCCGCCGGCTCGCGGAACTCGGCATAGGCACCGAGGCGCTGCCCGAACTGGACGCCTTCGCCCGGAGGCTGGCAGCCGTCACCGAGGCGCCCTACGCCATGGTCAACTTCATCGACGAGAACCGGCAGTTCTTCGCCGGGCTGCACACCCCGGTCGACGACGGTCCGCCCCGGGGCCCGGCGTCGGCCCCCCGGCGCGGACCGGGCCGGGTGATGGCCCGCGACTACGGCTACTGCCCGCACGTGGTCGTCCGCCGCAAGGCGCTGGTGCTGGAGGACGTCCGCGACTACCCGCGCTTCGCCGGGAACCCCCTCGTGGACGAGATCGGCATTCGCTCCTATCTGGGAGCGCCCCTGCTGGAGTGCTCCGGAGAGGCACTGGGCACGGTCTGCGTGGTCGACACCCGGCCGCGGGCCTGGGGACGGGAAGGGCTGGAGACGATCAAGGCGACGGCCGCCGAGCTGACCGGGCTGATCACCGGGCGGCGCCCCGTGGAGTGACGGCCCGTCGCGCACCTCGCGGGCCGGCCCCGACCGCCCCGCTCAGGTGGCCGGGTCGCTCACGTGGCCGGGGGCGGGGAGACGGACGGTCGTCCGTGTCCCCGCCCCCGGCGCCGTGTGGCCGAGACCCCTCAGGCCTCCTCGCCGCCGAACCGCTCCCGGTAGGCGGCCAGATCGTCCTCGGTGATCTTGGCGAACAGCACCGGCGGCACCGTGAACGCCGTCCCCGCCGGAACCGTGTCCAGCGCGCGGGCCCGCTCGCCGTCCACCCAGGTCGCGGTGTCGCCCTCCAGCGCGAAGGCGTCACGCATGGCGCGCGCGGAGGCCGGGATGAACGGCTCCGAGACGACCGAGTAGAGGTGGATCAGGTTCATCGCGGTGCGCAGCGTCAGCGCGGCGGCGTCCTGGTCCGTCTTGATCTCCAGCCAGGGCGCCTTCTCCTCCAGGTAGGAGTTGCCCGCGCTCCACAGCGCCCGCAGCGCCTGCGCCGCCTTGCGGAAGCGCAGCGCCTCCATGTGCTCCTCGTACTCGGCCAGCAGCCCCGCGATCTCCTCGCCCAGCTTCGCCTCGGCGTCACCCGCCGCCGCGCCGGCCGGCACCTCGTCACCGAACCGCTTCCGGGAGAAGGACAGCACGCGGTTGACGAAGTTGCCGAGAGTGTCGGCGAGGTCCTTGTTGACCGTCGCGGAGAACAGCTCCCAGGTGAAGGAGGTGTCGTCCGACTCGGGGGCCTGCGCCATCAGGAAGTAGCGCCAGTAGTCGGCGGGCAGCAGCTCCAGCGCGGCGTCGGTGAAGATGCCGTGGTTCTGGGAGGTGGAGAACTTGCCGCCGTAGTACGTCAGCCAGTTGAACGCCTTGACGAAGTCGACCCGCTTCCACGGCTCCCGGGTGCCCAGCAGGGTGGCGGGGAACATCACGGTGTGGAACGGGACGTTGTCCTTGGCCATGAACTCGGTGTACCGGACGTCGGCCGCGGCCTCGCCGTACCACCAGGACTCCCAGTCCCGGCCGCCACCGGCCGCCGAGTCCGCCCACTCCTTGGTGGCGGCGATGTACTCGATGGGGGCGTCGAACCAGACGTAGAAGACCTTGCCCTCGGCCGCCAGCTCCGGCCAGGTGTCGGCCGGCACCGGCACGCCCCAGTCCAGGTCACGGGTGATGGCACGATCCTGCAGGCCCTCGGTCAGCCACTTCCGGGCGATGGAGGACGCCAGCGTGGGCCACTCCCCGCCGACCTCGTCGATCCACGCCTCGACCTCGTCGGAGAGCGCCGACTGCAGCAGGAACAGATGGGTGGTCTCGCGGACCTCCAGCTCGCTGCTGCCGCTGACCGCCGAGCGGGGCTCGATCAGGTCGGTCGGGTCCAGCACCCGCGTGCAGTTCTCGCACTGGTCGCCGCGGGCCTTGTCGTAACCGCAGTGCGGGCAGGTGCCGACGATGTAGCGGTCGGGCAGGAACCGGCCGTCGGCCAGGGAGTACACCTGGCGGACGGTGCGCTCCTCGATGAACCCGTTGGCGTGCAGCGACCGGGCGATCCGCTGGGTGATCTCCGCGTTCTGCTCGGAGGAGGACCGGCCGAAGTGGTCGAACCGCAGACCGAAGCCCTCGTAGATCGCCTTCTGGACCTCGTGCTGACCGGCGCAGAAGTCCGCGACGGGTAGCCCCGCCGCCTTCGCGGCCAGTTCGGCGGGGGTGCCGTGCTCGTCGGTGGCGCAGATGTACAGCGTCTCGTGGCCACGCTGCCGCAGGTAGCGTGCGTACACGTCCGCCGGGAGCATCGAGCCGACCATGTTCCCCAGGTGCTTGATCCCGTTGATGTACGGCAGCGCACTGGTGATGAGGTGTCGGGCCATCCTCGGATGCTCCAAAGGTTGAGTACGGCGGCCGGCCGCGCGTCACGCGGCCGGGCGGGGTGGATCACCGCCGCGCGGCCGAAAGCGGCGCGCGGCGCAGGGCCCCCGGATCGGAAACCGACCCGGTGCCGCCCACATCCTAACGAGCCCCGGCGGTCGCCATCCGTCCCTTTCCGGGTGCTGGGCACCCCGCCACCGATGCGGCACGATGACCGACCATGCGACACCCACGGCACAGC
>NZ_BHZI01000230.1 GCF_004305975.1 Streptomyces otsuchiensis | reverse complement strand
CCTCCATCGGTGAGAACGCGTGCAGATGGATGCCGGGCGCCCGGCATCCATCTGCACGCGTTCTCACCGATGGAGGTGATGAACGGCGCGACCCGGATGAACCTCTCCGTGGAGGAGTGGCTGACCGGGGCCCGGGAGGCGGGCGTGGACTCGCTGCCCGGCACCGCCGCCGAGATCCTCGACGACGAGGTGCGGTGGGTGCTCACCAAGGGCAAGCTGCCCACGGCGGCGTGGACCGAGGTGGTCACCACCGCCCACCGGCTGGGGATGCCGACCACCGCCACGATGATGTACGGCCATGTCGACCATCCCGCCCACTGGGTGGCCCACCTGCGGCTGATCGGACGGCTCCAGGAGGAGACCGGCGGCTTCACCGAGTTCGTGCTGCTGCCCTTCGTCCACACCAACTCCCCGGTCTACCTGGCCGGGATCGCCCGGCCGGGACCGACCGTCCGGGAGAACCGGGCGGTGCACGCGATGGCGCGCGTCCTGCTGCACGGCAGGATCGCGAACATCCAGACCAGCTGGGTCAAACTGGCGCCGGCCACCGTGACGGACATCCTGCGCGGCGGTGCCAACGACCTCGGCGGCACGCTCATGGAGGAGACCATCTCCAGGATGGCCGGCTCCGGTCAGGGCAGTGCCCGGAGCGTCTCGGAGCTGGAGGCGATGGCCGCAGCGGCCGGACGTCCGGCCCGGATGCGCACCACGACCTACGGCGCGGTACCCGCGGATCGGGAGGCGGTGGCACGGGCCCACGACGGGCTGCACCGACCCTCCGCCCGGCGGACGGCACCGGCCCCACAGGGCGCCTGACACACCGCCCGACGGCGCCCCGGAACACAAAGAAGGCCCCGTTCACCGACGAACGGGACCACCTCGATCACACGTTTCCAGATCTTAACAGAGCAGCTTCGGCCAAACCGTTGACGGTGGAACACGTGAAGCCTAGCGTGAACCACCAGTTCACTCAGTGATCCGATACGGGTCCGGTGGTGACGGCGGACGCGCGAAGCGGCCCCCGCCGACGAAGGCTTCCGAAGGATTCGGAGAGTGCCTGACCATGACTGTGACCAACATTCCCGCTACGCCGGGAGCCGCCGCGCCCCGCGACGGCGCCCGGCCCCCCGGGGGGAAGTCCGCCGCCGGCGGCCGGCCCTCCGGTGAACGGGCCCGGGCGGCCCGCGGCCGGCTGGCCAACGCCTTCGGGGTGGTGCTGGTCATCGCCCTGCTCGCCGGGATCTGGGAGGGCTACAAGGCCCTCGGCCAGGCGCTGGGGGACCGCATCCCCCTGATCGGCCTCGGTTTCCCGGTCTCGACCGACGACCTCTCGATGCCGCACCTGTCCTCGATCATCGGGGCGCTCGGTGAGCCCGCCAGCTCCGGTGACAGTGTCTCGCTGGGGATGTACCTGGTCGGCGAGACCACCGTGACCCTGCGGGAGGCGCTGTACGGACTGACCGCCGGCGCCCTGCTGGGGCTGGCACTCGCCGTGCTCTTCCTGCACGTCGCCCCGGTCAGCCGCGGCCTGATGCCGTGGCTGGTCGCCTCCCAGACGGTGCCGCTGGTCGCCATCGCCCCGATGATCGTCATCTGGGCGGGCAAGGCAGACGCGCCCGCCTGGATCGCCGTGGCCGCCATCGCCGCCTACCTGGCCTTCTTCCCGGTCACCATCAACACCCTGCGTGGCCTGAAATCGCCCCCTGCCACCCAGCTGGAGTTCATGCGCAGCGTCGGGGCCGGCCGCCGGCAGACACTGCTGTGGCTGCGGCTGCCCGCCGCGCTCCCGTTCCTCTTCGCCGGGCTGCGGCTTGCCGCCACCGCCAGCGTCGTCGGCGCCATCGTCGGCGAGCTGTCGGCGGGAACCGGACGGGGCATCGGCCGCTCCATCCTGACCTTCGCCTACTACTACTCCAACGGGCCCGAGAAGCTCTACGCCGCGGTGCTCATCGCCGCCCTCACCGGCATCGTCTTCGTCCAGGCGCTCGCCGTGGCCGAGCGCCTCGCCCTCCGCAACAGGCCGACCCGGTGAACGCGCCCCAGCGCCCTGACGGCGCCGGCCCCCGCGCCGCATTCCCGCAGACCACGTCCACTCCGCGACCCGACCGGGAGGCACCCATGGGTGAGCCCGCCATCATCTCCGTCCGCGACGTCCACAAGGTGTTCAACGGTCACACCGACCGCGCCGTGACCGCGTTGCAGGACATCAACCTGGACATCGGCCCCGGGGAGTTCGTCTCCCTCCTCGGCCCCAGCGGCTGCGGCAAGTCGACCCTGCTGCGGGTACTGGCGGACCTCACCTCCCCCTCCCAGGGCGAGGTCACCGTCAACGGCAAGACGCCGCGGGCCGCCCGTGCCGACCGTGACTACGGCATGGTCTTCCAGCAGGCCGGACTCTTCGACTGGCGCAGCGTCCAGCGCAACGTGGAGCTGCCGCTCCAGGTCGCCGGCGCCCCGAAGGACCAGCGGCGGGCCAAGGCGCTGGAGATGCTGGAGCTGGTGCGTCTCGGGGAGTTCGCGAAGCACTTCCCGTGGCAGCTCTCCGGCGGCATGCAGCAGCGCGTCGCCATCGCCCGCGCCCTCTCCGCCGACCCCTCCATCCTCTTCATGGACGAGCCGCTGGGCGCCCTGGACGAGATGAACCGCGAGCGCCTCCAGGGCGAACTGCTGCGCATCTGGACGGACGTGCGCACCACCGTCGTCTTCGTGACCCACTCCATCTCCGAGGCGGTCTTCCTCTCCTCGCGCGTGGTGGTCATGTCCGCGCGGCCCGGCCGGATCGCCGCCTCCATCGACGTGGACCTGCCCTACCCGCGGGTCGCCGAGACCCGCACGACCCCGGAGTTCTTCGCCAAGGTCAAGGAGGTCCGGCAGGTGCTGCACGCCGCCGAGAGCGAGCAGGCCCCGGCATGAGCGCCGCCACCGCCCCCGCACCCGCCGCCACCGGGCGCGGCGCCCGGCTCCTCGCGCTGCTGCCCGCCCGCTACCGCAAGCAGGCGCTGCCGGTCGCCGTCACCGCGCTGCTGCTGCTCGGCTCCTGGCAACTGGCCGTCGCCGTCTTCGACATCCCCAGCTTCGTCCTGCCGACACCCACCACGATCGTCACCGCGTTCTTCGACGACGTCGGCACCATCATGGCCGCGTTCCACGTCACCGTGACGGCGGTGCTGCTCGGGCTGCTGCTGGGAGCGGTCGCCGGAGTCGCCGTCTCGCTGCTGCTGAGCCGCTTCGCCTCGGTCTCCGCCCCCGTGCTCAGCGCGGCGGTGCTGCTCAACTGCGCGCCGATCGTGGCGCTGGCACCGATCTTCAACAACTGGTTCGGCGTCACCAACGTGATGTCCAAAGCCGGGGTGGCGGCCGTCATGGTCTTCTTCCCGGTGCTGGTCAACACCACCCGGGGACTGCTCCAGGTCACCCCGCTGCATCTGGAGATCATGGAGTCGCTGGCGGCCCGGCCGCGTCAGGTGGCCTTCGGCGTCCGCTTCCCCAACGCCCTGCCGTACGTGTTCAACGCACTGAAGCTGGGCTCGACCCTCGCCGTCATCGGCGTCATCGTCAGCGAGTACTTCGGCGGGCCCGCCCAGGCGCTGGGCGTCTACATCGCCAGCCAGGCGGCGCTGCCCCGGTTCGACTACGCCTGGGCCGGGATCTTCGTCTCCGGAGCGCTCGGACTGCTGATGTTCGGAGCCGTCACCCTCCTGGAACGGCTGCTGATGCCCTGGCACGCCTCCCTGCACGAGGAGTCCGACTGACTCCCTGACCGTGGCCGCCCGTCACCGCCCGGCCGGCCGCGAACCCTCGCACCCGCACCCGCACCGCCGCCAGCCGAGCACCGCCCCACACCCCGGTACCCCTCTCTTCCCTTCGTGGAGCACGACATGCGAGCAACCCACCGAACCGGCACCACCCTCGACTCCCTGGCCCGGCGCACCGGCACCCGCCTGGCGGCTGGCGCCGTCGTCGGCACCTTCCTGCTCGCCGGCTGCGGCGACATGTCCTCCGGCGGCGGCTCCGCCTCCGGATCCGGGTCGGCCGCCGACTCCGACCACTGCGAGTCCGTCACCGAGGTCCGCGTCGTCCTGCAGTGGGTCGCCCAGGCCCAGTTCGCCGGCTACTACGCCGCCCAGGACCAGGGCCTGTACGCCGAGCAGTGTCTGAAGGTGACGATCCAGGAGGGCGGAGTCAACATCGTCCCCCAGCAGGTCCTCTCCGCCGGCAACGCCGAGTTCGCCGTCACCCACGTCACCAAGACGATGGCCACCCGCGAACAGGGCGCCGACCTCGTCAACATCGGCCAGGTCTTCCAGCGCGGCGCCTACCTCCAGGTCGCCTGGGCGGACTCCGGCATCGAGACCCTGGCCGACCTCAAGGGCAAGCGGGTCGGCAGCTGGGGCTACGGCAACGAACTGGCCCTGTACGCCGCGATGAACGGCGCCGGGGTCAACCCAGCCAAGGACACCGAGATCATCCAGCAGCCCTTCGACATGTCGCTGCTGCTCAAGCGCGAGGTGGACGCCGCCCAGGCGAAGACCTACAACGAGTACGCGCAGCTGCTGGAGTCCACCAACCCCGAGACCGGCGAGCTGTACCAGCCGGAGGACTTCGTCGCCATCAACATCCAGGACGAGGGCTACGAGGTGCTGGAGGACGGCATCTACGCCCGCGGCGACTGGCTGGAGGACGAGGCCAACCAGGACATCGCGGTCCAGTTCCTCAAGGCCACCTACCAGGGCTGGGAACACTGCCGGGACGACCTGGAGGGCTGCGTCGACATCGTCCTCAAGAACGGCAGCGCCCTCGGGCGCGGCCACCAGACCTGGATGCTCAACGAGGTCAACAAGCTGATCTGGCCCTCGCCGGACGGCGTCGGCATGATGAACGCCGACGCCTGGGAGAAGACCATCGACATCTCCTACGACGGCGGTGTGCTGACCGAACGCCACGGCGAGGAGGCGTACCGCACCGACCTCTCCCAGCGCGCCAACGACGAACTGGCCGCCGAGGGCGACAGCGACCTCACCGGCGAATCGTTCGAGGCCGAGGACGTCACCGTCACCCCCGGGGGCAACTGACCCCACCCATCCACCCGTGGCCCGCGGCGGCCGGAAATCGCCGCGGGACACCGGCGGGGCGCCGTCCTGTCAGGATGGTCGGGCCCTACCCGGCCCGGAAGTCACACAGACGGAGGATTCATGGCAGCGAGCGAAGCCGGACTGGTCCGCAGGACGATCTGGCTGCTGCGGACAGTCGCGGCGCACCCCGAGGGCGTGGGCCTGAGCGAGGTCGCACGCGAGTCCGGTATCCCCAAGGCGACCTGCTACCGGGTGCTCACCGTCCTGGAACGCGAGAGCTGGCTGACACTGGACCCCGTCACCCGCCGCTACCGTGTCTCCCTCGGTCTGCTGTCGATCGTCGGCGGACTGCTGGACGGCGGCGGCGCCTACGGCCACATGCGGGACGTACTGCGTGACCTCGCCAAGGCCACGGGTGAGACAGCGGGCTTCGACGTCCTGCTGCCGCCCGGAGTCATGGTGGTCGCCCAGTCGGCCGGCCCCTCCCTCATCGGGCAGACCCTCAAGCCCGTGCCCCGTACCCAGCCCGTCTGGGCCACCTCCACCGGCAAGATCCTGCTGAGCGCCCTCGAACCCGAGCGCGCCCGCAAGGACTTCGCCGAGGAGTTCGAGAACAACGCCCCCGAGGCCATCGGCGGCTTCGACGCGTTCATGGCGTCGATGGAGGGCGTCCGGGAGACCGGTTACGCCGTCGCCTACGACGAACTGGAGGTCGGAGCGGCGTCGGTGGCCGCCCCGGTCCGGATCAACGAGTCGACCACCTACGCCGTCTGGATCGGCGGCCCCACCTACCGCCTCACCCGCCCGCGCATCACGGAGGTCGCCCAGCAGGTGACCACCGCCGCGCGGCAGCTCACCGAACTGCTGAGCGTCACCGGCCTGGAACTGCCCAGCGCCCTCACCTGACGGGGTCCGCCGGGGTTCCCGCCCGCCGGACGCGCGCCCACCCCGCGGCGCCCGCCGCCCGGCCGCGCCCGCCGCCCGGCCGCGGCCGGCCACGCGCCGGCCCGTGTCCGGGCCGGCGCACCGGCACCCCGGAACCGACACCACAGGAGGACCCGCAGATGTCCGCACCACTGGACCGCATCGCCGCCGCCACTCGAGCCGCCACCGCCCTGCCCGGCGGCCTGTTCATCGACGGCGAGTGGCGGGAGGCCACCGGCGGCGCCACCCTCCCCGTCGAGGACCCGGCCACCGGGACCGCGTTCGCCGAAGTCGCCGACGCCACCGAGGCCGACGCCCTCGACGCCCTGGACGCCGCCGCCCGGGCCCAGGCCGGCTGGGCCGCCACCGCCCCGCGCGAGCGCGGTGAACTGCTGCGCCGGGGCTACGAGGCGCTGCTCGCGCGCACCGACGAACTCGCCGCCGTCATGACGCTGGAGATGGGCAAGCCGTTCGCCGAGTCGCAGGCCGAGGTCCGCTACGCCGCCGAGTTCCTGCGCTGGTTCGCCGAGGAGGCCGTGCGGATCGACGGCGGCTACCTCACCGCTCCCGGCGGCGGCTCCCGGGTCGTGGTGATGCGCCAGCCGGTCGGCCCCTGCCTGCTGGTCACCCCGTGGAACTTCCCGATGGCGATGGGCACCCGCAAGATCGGCCCCGCGCTGGCCGCCGGGTGCACCGTCGTCGTCAAGCCCGCCCGGCAGACCCCGCTGTCCATGCTGGCTCTGGTGGAGATCCTGCGCGAGGCCGGTCTGCCGCGCGGTGTGGTCAACGTCTTCACCACCTCGCGGTCCGGCCCCGTCACCGAACGCCTGCTCTCCGACGACCGGTTGCGCAAGCTCTCCTTCACCGGCTCCACCGAGGTCGGCCGGCTGCTGCTGCGCCAGTCCGCCGCCCGGGTGCTGCGCACCTCCATGGAACTGGGCGGCAACGCGCCGTTCCTGGTCTTCGACGACGCCGACCTCGACGCCGCCGTCGAGGGCGCGGTCCAGGCGAAGATGCGCAACGTGGGCGAGGCGTGCACCGCCGCCAACCGCTTCTACGTCCAGCGGCCGGTCGCCGAGGAGTTCGGCCGTCGCCTGGCGGAACGGCTGGGCGAGCTGAGGGTCGGCCACGGACTCGACCCGGACGTCCGCGTCGGCCCGCTGATCGACGCCGCCGCCGTGAAGTCGGTCGACGCGCTGGTCCAGGACGCCGTCGCGCACGGTGCCACAGTGCTGACCGGCGGCGGCCCCCCGGACGCGGATGCCGGGCACTTCTACGCGCCGACCGTGCTCGCCGGCGTCCCGGCGGCGGCCCGCACCCTGCGCGAGGAGATCTTCGGCCCCGTCGCCCCGCTGGCCGTCTTCGACACCGAGGCGGAGGCGCTCACCCTCGCCAACGACTCCGAACACGGCCTGGCGGCCTACCTGTTCACTGAAGGGCTCGGCCGCGGGCTGCGCGTCGCCGAACGGCTGGAGGCGGGCATGGTCGGCCTCAACCAGGGCATCATCTCCAACCCCGCCGCGCCGTTCGGCGGTGTCAAGCAGTCCGGCCTCGGACGGGAGGGCGGCTTCCAGGGCATCGACGAGTACCTCGACGTCAAGTACCTCGCCGTGCGGGCCGACTCATGACCGCCTTCGTCCTGGCCGGCGCCCAGTACGCGCCCCGTATCGGCGAGGTGGCGGCCAACATCGACCTCTCCGAACACTGGATCCGGGAGGCCGCCGCGGCCGGGGCACGGCTGGTGGTGCTCCCCGAGGCGGCGTCCGCCGGCTACGTCTTCGACGACCGCGCCGAGGCCGAACGGTACGCGGAACCGTTCCCCGGCGGCTCCGTCCACCGCGCCTGGAGCGCGCTGGCCGCCGAACTCGGGCTGTGGATCGTCGGCGGTGTGACCGAACGCGCGGGGGAGCGGCTGTACAACTCCGCGGTGCTCGTCGGCCCCCACGGGCACGCCGGGACCTACCGCAAGGCCCATCTGTGGAACGACGAACAGCGGATCTACGACCGCCAGGACGACGGACTCCCCGTCTTCTCCACACCGCTCGGCGAGATCGCCGTCGGGATCTGCTACGACGCCTGGTTCCCCGAGACGTTCCGCAGCGCGGCGCTGGCCGGCGCCGACCTCCTCGCGCTGCCCGCCAACTGGGTCCCGGTGCCCGGGCAGCCGGACACCGTGCCGGTCATGGCCGACATGCTCTGCATGACCGGCGCGCACAGCAACCAGATGTACGTGGCCGGGATCAGCCGGACCGGCACCGAACGCGGCCAGGAGTTCATCGGACGCTCGCTGATCGCCGGACCGGAGGGCTGGCCGCTGGCCGGCCCCGCCGGACCGGTGGCCGACGAACTGCTGCTCGCCGAGGTCGACCTGATCGGCAGCCGCCCGGCCCGTCACCACAACCCGTTCAACCAGCCCCTGGCCGACCGGCGCACCGACCTCTACCGGTCGGGCCCCCTCGCCCGGCCCTGAACGGCTGCGCTTCCGGTGCCCGGCCCGCCGCCACGGGGGCCGGCCACCGGGGCGCCGGGGCGCGGCGTCACCGGGTCACGTCACCGGCTCACGTGTCAGCGGTGGGAGCCGAACGCCGCCTCCTGCTGCCGGTCCAGCCGGCCACGCATCAACCACGCCACCGGCGGCGCCGGCACACCCGAGCGCTCCGCGTCGGTCGCCACCGACGACAGCCACGGCGGCATGAACGACAGCGTCCACTTGCCCGCGGACTTCACCATCCCGCGCTCGAACCGCTTCCACAACCGCGCGTCCAGGGCCGGAGCCAGCCGCCCGATCAGCTCCCGCTCCTCGTCGGCGGTGTGCACACGCAGCAGGTCGTGCGTGGCGCGCGCCGCCTTCTCCAGGGCGTGGGCGCCGGACCCGTCGGGCGCCAGGTTCCCGATGGCGGTGGACAGCTCCGCCATCCGCTCCTCCAGCGCGTGGTGCTCCTCCTCCAGCAGTTCCAGCGCCGCCGGTTCCGCGCCCCGCTCCTTGAGGACCGGCCACAGGATGTCGTCCTCGCCCTGGTGGTGGTGCTCGATCAGCTCGGTGATCCGGGCGGCGTACGCCTTGAGGTGCCGGGTGCGTTCCGCGTCCGGGCGCTCGGCGAGCCCGGCGGCGGTGCGGGCGATGCGGTCGAGATCGGTCAGCATCGCACGGTGCGCCAGGATCATCGTCTGGTGCGCTTTCGGCAGGCTGCTGGTGGCGGGGGTCATGGGGTTGCCTCCGGGGTCGGTGGGGCGGGTGCGGTGCGATGAG
>NZ_BHZI01000229.1 GCF_004305975.1 Streptomyces otsuchiensis | reverse complement strand
CCGCACGCCCACCCCCTTCCGTCGACAACGCGCCGGGAGCGCGCCGCCCGCGCCTCCGTCTTCGCCGGGCCTCCGGCCCACCGCTCGCCGCGCTCGCCGTGGCCGGGGGCACCGCTGCGTGTGAGCGGCGCGAAGCCGCCCTCGGGGGTGGCCCGTGGTGGCTCCGCCGAGGCTCCCGGCCGAGGCGCCGGAGCCGGCTCCAGCCCGTAGTCTGGAAGACCTGAGAACCCGGCCCGCCCTGTGCGTCCGGGGGTAGCAGTGTGCCCAGTCACCGGGATGGAACTTCGCTCATGAGCCTCTACGGCCTGCTCGACGCCGTCGTCGACGATCCCGCTCTCGCCGAGGCGGTCGCGGCGGCCGGCACCGGCCACCGTCGGCACGTCGATCTGGTGGGACCGCCGGCGGCACGCCCCTTCGCCGTCGCCGCGCTGGCCCGGGAGGCCGGCCGGCCCGTCCTCGCGATCACCGCGACCGGCCGCGAGGCCGAGGACCTCGCGGCCTCGCTGCGCTGCCTGCTGCCCGCCGACGGCATCGCGGAGTTCCCCGCCTGGGAGACGCTGCCCCACGAACGCCTCTCGCCGCGCTCCGACACCGTCGGCCAGCGACTGGCCGTGCTGCGCAGGCTCGCCCACCCCAGCGCCGACGACCCGGCCACCGGTCCGGTCTCGGTCGTGGTGGCCCCGATCCGGGCCGTGCTCCAGCCGCAGGTCAAGGGACTGGGCGACCTGGTGCCGGTCTCCCTGCGCGGCGGGCAGCGGGCGGATCTCGGCGAGGTGACGGAGGCGCTGGCGGGCGCCGCCTACTCCCGGGTGGAGCTGGTCGAGAAGCGCGGCGAGTTCGCCGTGCGTGGCGGGATCCTGGACGTCTTCCCGCCCACCGAGGAGCACCCGCTGCGGGTGGAGTTCTGGGGCGACGACGTCGAGGAGGTCCGCTACTTCAAGGTCGCCGACCAGCGGTCGCTGGAGATCGCGGAACACGGCCTGTGGGCACCGCCCTGCCGAGAGCTGCTGCTGACCCCGGCAGTGCGTGCGCGGGCCGGCGAGGTGGCCGCCGCCCACCCCGAGCTGGGCGAGCTGCTCTCCAAGATCGCCGAGGGCATCGCGGTCGAGGGAATGGAGTCCCTGGCGCCCGCCCTCGTCGACGACATGGAACTGCTCCTGGACGTGGTGCCCGAGCGGACGCTCGCCGTCGTCTGCGACCCCGAGCGCGTTCGCACCCGTGCCTCCGACCTGGTGGCGACCAGCCAGGAGTTCCTCCAGGCGTCCTGGGCCGCCGCGGCGATGAACGACGACGCGGAGGCGCCGATCGATCTCGGCGCCGCCTCGTTGCGTGGTCTGGCCGAGGTACGGGAGCGCGCGGCGGAGCTGGGCATCGGCTGGTGGACGGTCAGCCCCTTCGCCGCCGACAGCGAGGCCGGGGGAGAGGACGACACCGACGACACCCTGCGCCTGGGCATGAAGGCTCCGGAGAGCTATCGCGGCGACACCGCGCGGGCGCTCGCCGACACCAAGGGCTGGCTCGCCGAAGGATGGCGGGTGGTCTACCTCACCGAGGGACAGGGCCCGGCGGCCCGTGTGGCCGAGGTGCTCGGAGACGCCGGGATCGCGGCCCGCCAGGACCCCGTCGTGGACGGGCCGCCCGCGCCGTCGGTGGTGCAGGTGGCCTGCGGGTCGCTCGACACCGGTCTGATCGCACCGGCCATCCGGCTCGCCGTGCTCACCGAGACCGACCTGACCGGGCAGAAGTCCGCCGCCAGGAGCGGCGCCCGGATGCCGGCCCGCCGTCGCAAGACCCTCGACCCGCTCACGCTGGAGGCCGGCGACTACATCGTCCACGAGCAGCACGGCGTCGGCCGCTACGTCGAGATGGTGCAGCGCACCGTGCAGGGCGCCACCCGTGAGTACCTGCTGGTGGAGTACGCCCCGGCCAAGAGGGGCCAGCCCGGCGACCGGCTGTTCGTACCGACCGATCAGCTGGAACAGGTGACCAAGTACGTCGGCGGTGAGGCGCCGTCCCTGCACCGGCTGGGCGGGGCGGACTGGACCAAGACCAAGGCCCGGGCGAAGAAGGCGATCAAGGAGATCGCCGCCGACCTGATCAAGCTCTACTCGGCGCGCATGGCCGCGCCCGGTCACGCCTTCGGCGCGGACACCCCCTGGCAGCGCGAGCTGGAGGACGCCTTCCCCTATGTCGAGACCCCCGACCAGCTGACGACGGTCGGAGAGGTCAAGGAGGACATGGAGAAGCCGGTGCCGATGGACCGCCTGGTGTGCGGCGACGTCGGTTACGGCAAGACCGAGATCGCGGTCCGCGCCGCCTTCAAGGCCGTCCAGGACGGCAAGCAGGTGGCGGTGCTGGTCCCGACCACACTGCTGGTCCAGCAGCACTTCGGCACCTTCTCCGAGCGGTACGCGCAGTTCCCGGTCCGGGTGCGCTCGCTCTCGCGGTTCCAGTCCGACAGCGAGGCGAAGGCCGTGCTGGAGGGACTGCGGGACGGTTCGGTGGACGTGGTGATCGGTACGCACCGGCTCTTCTCCTCCGAGACGAAGTTCAAGGAACTCGGGCTGGTGATCGTCGACGAGGAACAGCGGTTCGGCGTCGAGCACAAGGAACAACTGAAGAAGCTCCGGGCCAACGTGGACGTACTGACGATGTCGGCGACGCCGATTCCGCGCACCCTGGAGATGGCCGTCACCGGCATCCGGGAGATGTCGACCATCACCACGCCGCCGGAGGAGCGGCACCCCGTGCTGACCTTCGTCGGGCCCTACGAGGAACGGCAGATCGGCGCCGCGATCCGGCGGGAGCTGCTGCGCGAGGGACAGGTCTTCTACATCCACAACCGGGTGGAGTCCATCGACCGGGCCGCCGCCCGGTTGCGGCAGATCGTCCCCGAGGCGCGGATCGCGACCGCGCACGGGCAGATGTCGGAGTCGGCGCTGGAACGGGTGGTCGTCGACTTCTGGGAGAAGAAGTTCGATGTGCTGGTCTCCACGACGATCGTGGAATCGGGTATCGACATCTCCAACGCCAACACCCTCGTGGTGGAGCGTGGCGACACCTTCGGGCTCTCGCAGCTGCACCAGCTGCGTGGCCGGGTGGGACGGGGCCGCGACCGCGGCTACGCCTACTTCCTGTACCCGCCGGAGAAGCCGCTGACGGAGACCGCGCACGAGCGGCTGGCGACCATCGCGCAGCACACCGAGATGGGTGCCGGCATGTACGTGGCCATGAAGGACCTGGAGATCCGTGGCGCCGGCAACCTGCTCGGCGGCGAGCAGTCCGGCCACATCGCCGGAGTCGGGTTCGATCTGTATGTGCGGATGGTGGGTGAGGCGGTCGCGGACTACCGCGCCGCGCTGGAATCCGGTGGTGAGCTGGAGGAGACACTGCTGGACGTCAAGATCGAGCTGCCGGTCGACGCCCATGTGCCCCATGACTACGCACCGGGCGAGCGGCTGCGCCTCCAGGCATACCGGGCCATTGCCGCCGCCTCCACGGAGGAGGACGTCCGGGCGGTGCGCGAGGAGCTGACCGACCGCTACGGGGCCCTGCCGGAGCCGGTCGAGAATCTGCTGCTGGTGGCCGGCCTTCGGATGCTGGCCCGTTCCTGTGGCGTCGGTGACATCACCCTTCAGGGCAACAAGATCCGGTTCTCACCGGTGGAGTTGCGCGAGTCCCAGGAGCTGCGGCTCAAGCGGGTCTACCCGGGTTCGCTCATCAAGGAGGCGACGTCGCAGGTGCTGGTGCCGCGCCCCATGACGGCCCGGGTCGGCGGCAAGCCGGTGACCGGTCGTGAACTGCTTTCCTGGACCGGGGAGTTCCTCACCACCATCCCCGGATCCTGACGTGGGGCGACGACCGGGTCGGTAGCTTCTCGGCGCCGCCCCCGCCGTCTCGCCCCCCGCCGGCCCGATGCGTCCCCTCGCACCGGGCCGGCGGCTGTGCCGTCGGGGGCCGTCATAGGGCGGTAGCGATCAGAACTCGTGGGTCCAGAAGGCGGACTCCGACTCCCAGTCGTTCAGGTCGGACAGCTCGATCGTGAGGGAGCCGGCGTCCTCGGGGGCGTCGAACGCTATCTTCGCGGTCGCCTTGTTGCCCGGCAGGACGGTGCCGAAGGAGCCGTCGCCGATGATGTCCCAGGCGTAGACGCTCTCCGCCTCCACGCCGTCCTCGCCTGCCCGGGCGTTGAAGACGGTGAGGTCGCCGTTGTAGGACTCCTCGCCCTCGTTCTCGATCACCACGGTGAAGGCCATCGCGGTGAAGCCCTCCGCGCCCCACTCGTCCCACTCACTCTCCGGCTCGATCACCTCCGGGTCGCTGATGGTGACCTTCACGCCGAGGTTGTCGTAGACCGCCGTGTCGCCGATGGCGAAGACGCCCGACTGCCCGTCGTCGCCCTCGGCCTCGTCGTCCCCCGCGTCGGCCTGGTCCGCCTCGCCGTCGGCGGTGTCCTCCGTGGCGGCCGAACTGTCGTCGCGCTTGGGCTTGTCGCCGTCATCCGGCGTGCAGGCGGTCATGCCCCCCATCACCAGCGCCGCGCCGGTCACCCCGGCGACGGCCAGCATCCGGCGCCGCGCGAAGCCCCGTGCGATCGGACGGACTCTGGCGGTGATCTTGGTGTTCCCCATGGTGTTGCTTCCCCTCCCGGTTCGAAGCCGGCGGTTGTGAACCGGCGGAGCCATCAGAGCATGCGACTGTGAACCATGTCAACACTCGAATTGATGAATGGATACCCTTGCCGTGTACCGGTACGTTCGCCGACACTGGAGCCACCGCCGAACAGACGCGGTGGAACGGACGGGGAGTGAGAGCGTGAGCGCAACGGACACCCAGACGGCGGGCGGAGACCGGGCAGAGGTCACCGCGGCGGGCATCGCCCGTCTCGCCGGGGTCGGCCGGGCCGCCGTCAGCAACTGGCGGCGCCGCCACGAGGACTTCCCGCAGCCCGTCGGGGGTGCCGGGAGCAGCCCCGCCTTCGCCCTCACGGAGGTAGAGGAGTGGCTGCGGGCGCACGGCAAGCTCGCACGGGTCTCCGCCGAGGAGCGCGCGTGGCAGCTGCTCCAGGCCGAACCGGGGGGCGCCGCACCCGCGCTGGCCGCCGTGGGTGATCACCTCCTCGGGGACAGCTCCCCGGCCCGGCCGGCGGCCGCGTCCGCCACCCTCTCCGAGGCGGTCGCGCTGCTCGCCGCCGACCACGGCCCGGCCGCCGCCTACGAGGCCCTGCTCGAACGCCACCTGGAGACGCTCAACATCGCCTACACGCCACCGGAGACGGCCGCGCTCATGGCCGAACTGGCCGGTGCCGCCGACTCGGTGCTCGACCCCGCGTGCGGTGCGGGAACCCTCGTCGCCGCCGCGCGGGGCCGTGCTGGCGACGGTGTCCCCGGAGAACTCCGGGGCCAGGAGAAGGATCGCTCGCTGGCGCGGCTCGCCGGGCTGCGGCTGGCGTTGCGTGGCGCCGGCACCGTCCGCGTCGACGCCGGCGACAGCCTCCTCGACGACGCCCACGTCGACGCCACCGTCGAGGTCGTGCTGTGTCACCCGCCCGCCAACGAGCGGCACTGGGGCCACGACGAGCTGGCGTACGACGCCCGATGGGAGTACGGCCTCCCGGCGCGCGGTGAGTCCGAACTGGCCTGGGTCCAGCACGCCCTGGCACGGCTGCGACCAGGTGGCACCGCGGTGCTGCTGCTGCCGCCCGCGGTCGCTTCCCGCCGGGCGGGCCGCCGTGTCCGGTCCGCGCTGCTGCGGCGCGGCGCGCTGCGCGCGGTCATCGCGCTGCCCGCCGGGGTCGCGCCCCCGCACGGGCTGCCGCTCCATCTCTGGGTGCTCGGCCGGCCCGACGCCGAGGCAGCCCCGACGTCCACGGTCCTGCTCGTCGACACCGCGACCGACTTCGCGGCCGAGGAGCGAGGCGGCCTCTCCTGGCCCGAGCTGCACACGGCGGTGACCGACGCCTGGGCCGCCCACCGCGGTTCGCGGGAGTTCGAGGAGATCCCCGGGCTGCGCCGGGTGCTGCCCGCCATCGACCTGCTCGACGACGAGACCGACCTGACCCCCGCGCGGCATCTTCGGCCCCGGGTCGCGGGCGGCCCGGCACTGACCCGGATAGAGCGCGAGCTGCGCGACACCCTCAACCGGTCCACCAGCCTGCTGCCCCCCGTGGCGGACGGGGCCGCACAGCGTCCGGCCCGGCGAGCCGACCACGGGCCGTCGGTATCCGTCCCGGTTGCCGAGGAGCCGCAGTGGGCCAGCGTCACCATCGGTGAACTGGTCCGTGGGGGAGCGGTGGAGGTGCACACGGCGCTGACCTCCGGAGCCCAGCTCCCCACGGCGCGGCCCGGAGACGTCTTCGTGCCCCTGTTGTCCGCCCCGGACGGCGCGGCCGCACAGGTGGTCACGGTCGAGGGCGCGCGGCCACCGGTCGACGGGCGGCTCGCCCTGCTGCGCCCCGATCCGGAGGCGCTGGACTCATGGTTCCTCGCCGGGTTCGTGCGCGGCAGCAGCAACACCCGGCAGGCCAGCAGCTACGCCTCGCGGGCGACCCGGATCGACATCCGGCGGCTCAAGGTCCCGCGCATCCCCCTCGCGGACCAGCGCCGCTACGGTGAGCGCTTCCGCGACCTGGCCACCTTCGAGGCGGCGCTGGAACACGCCGTCGAACTGGGGCGGCAGTTCGTCCAGGGAACGGTGGACGGCCTGGCGGACGGGACGCTTCCGCCTGGGTGAGCCGATACCCTTGGCCCGTGCCGGAGTTGCGGCGATATTGTGTGCGACCGAGGGGGGAGCCATGAGACGTTCGCCGGGGGGCGCTCTCGCGCTACGGATCTTTTTCGCGACGTTTCCGCTGTGGTCCCTCGGGCTGCTCGCCTGGGTGCCCTCGCTGCGGATCGCCCTGCTTCGCCAGCGGGCGCAGGACCGGGTGGCCGCAGTGGGATTCGCGGTGCTGACCGTGGTCTATGTGTTCCTGCTCGCGCGGGTGCCGAGCGGTGAGGAGATGACAGACCTCCAGGCGTTGGCCGTCGGGGTCGTGATGCTCTCGCTCGGTGTCGGGGCGGTCGTCCACGCCGTCGTCGCCGACGTCCCGTTGCCACCCCGCGGCACCGGCACCGGCGCGGTACCGGGACCCCCTCCCGGATACGGCTACCCGCAGCCCGGCTACGGCCAGGCGCCGGCGGCCTATGGCTACCCGCAGCCGGGGTACCCCACCGCCGGGTACGGACCGCTTCCCGGACCGCCCGCCCCCGCCGCGCCCTACGCGCACACCGGGCCGGCCGGATCGACCCCGCCACCGTGGACGCCCTCCACCGCCGCACCGGGGGCGCCCGGCGGAAGCGGTCCCGGAGCGGACGCCCGCGGACACCTGGCCCACCCGCGTACCCGGCTCGACGCAGGCGGCCCCGCCCCGGCCGCAGCCGCGTCGGCCCCGCCGAGCGCACAGCCCGGCGACAACCCCGGCACCGCGCCCGCCACCAACCCCGGCACAGCCCCCGGCACCGCCCCTGGCACCGGGCCCGACAGTCCGGCGAGCGGCGGGCCGGGCGCCTCCCCCCGCATCCGGCAGGCCGTCTCCGAACTCGACGAACTCGGCGACCTGCTGCGCGGAGGGGACGACCGCAGATGACCGCCACGGTGCTGTCCGCGCGCTACGAACTCGTCCACCCGCTCGGCCGAGGCGGCATGGGAGAGGTCTGGCTGGGCCGCGATCTCGCCCTCGGGGGCCGCAAGGTGGCCGTCAAGCTCCTCCAGGCCGGACGGCTGGCCTCCCTGGCCGGAACCACCGACCCCGACGAACTGCGCCGCCGGTTCCTCCGGGAGAGCCGTGCCACGGCCCGGATCGACCACCCCGGCCTGGTCGCGGTGCACGACGCCGGCAGCGAGCACGACACCATGTATCTGGTGATGCAGCTGGTCGACGGCAGCGACCTCGCCGACCACCTGGCGGAGAACGACCCCTACCCGTGGCAGTGGGTGGTCGCCGTGCTGGCACAGGTCAGCTCCGCCCTGGTCGCCGTGCACGCCGTCGGTGTCGTGCACCGGGACCTCAAGCCGGGCAACATCATGATCCGCCCCGACGGACGGCTGACCATCCTCGACCTCGGGATCGCGGCCGTGCGCGGCGAGGACGAGGAGACCCGGCTGACCCGCACCGGCACCATGATCGGCACCCCTCTCTACATGGCGCCGGAACAGGCGCTCGGCGGAACCACCGTCGGGCCCGCCGCGGACCTCTACGCACTGGGCACCCTCGGGTACGAGCTGCTCGCCGGTGAGACACCGTTCCGTGCGGGCGACGCCACCGGTCTGCTCTACAAGAAGCTGCACGAGCAGCCCGAACCGCTCGCTACCTTCCGGCCGGACGCGCCACCCGCGCTCACGTCCCTGCTGCACCGGTTGCTCGTCGCCGATCCGCAGGGCCGCCCCGCCGACGCGCAGCAGCTGCACGCGGAGCTGGCACCGCTCCTGCCCCGGGCCGGGGTGCTCGCCGACCCGCCCGGCCGGCAGATGGACCCCACCCGTCCTTACACACACCCGCTGGCGCCGTGGCCGCCGCGGCGGTCCGGGCACGGCGCCGGCGCGGCGACCGGGGACCCGCGTGTCACGTCGAACACGGAGCCGCCGCTCGCCGCCGCGTCGGCCGACCCGCGCCGCACGGGCCCCCCGGGTACCGCCGAAGTCCCGCGCACCGGTGGGTCCCCGGCCGAGGTGCCGGTCGCCGATCTGGTGGAAGAGGCGAAGCGCGAGCTGAACGCCGGGCGTTCCGGCCCGGCCGCCGGGCTGCTCCGCCGCGCGCTCCCGCCGGCCGGTGCCCAGTACGGCGAGGACTCCACCGTGGTGCGCACCCTGCGCAAGCAGTACGCGGCGGCGCTCCTCGACAGCGGTGACTACTCGACGGCGTTGCCGGAGGTGCGGCTGCTGCTGCGGGCCTACGTGGCGAGCGCCGGACCCCAGGCGCCGGTCGTCGAGCAACTGCGCGCCGACGAACAGCTCTGTCTGCGGGAGCTGGGCCGCGTCTGAGGTCGCCGCCGGGCAGGTCGCCGGGCAGGTCGCCGGGCAGGATCGCCGTGCGGCTCGCCGCCCGGCAGCGTGGAAGGGGCTCCGCCGGCTGGATTCGAACCAGCACTACAAGGATTCAAAGTCCTGCGGGCTACCTGTTACCCCACGGCGGACGGCCGAGAAGACACTACCTGAGTCACCGCCCGGTGACCGACCCCGCGTCCCGCCCTACCGACCCCGCGTCCCGCCCCGACCGGGCGTGGCC
>NZ_BHZI01000228.1 GCF_004305975.1 Streptomyces otsuchiensis | reverse complement strand
GGTGAGGGGGTCGGCGGGGACGTGCCGGTAGTTCTCGTTGACCTCGAAGTCGGCCCGCAGGGTGGGCAGGAAGATGTTCAGCAGGTCGGGGGCGGCCAGCACCTCCTCGGGGGTGCCACCGATCTCCCGCAGGTGCGGGACGAGTTCGGGTGCCGGCAGGTCGTACAGCCGGGGCCGCACGTCGCGGAGGTGGGGCGCGGCGCGGCCCGAGACGTACAGGTGGACCGGTGCGGTCAGGCCCTCGGCGCGCAGCCGCCGGGTGAGTTCGTAGACCACCAGCGCACCGAGGCTGTGGCCGTACAGCGCGAAGACCCCGTCGAACTGCCCGTCGAGGGAGGTCATCAGGTCGTCGAGCAGGGCGTCCAGCCGCCGGTGCGGCTGCTCCTGGTAGCGCTCGGCCCGGCCGGGCGGCTGGAGCGGGCAGATGTCCACGCCGTCGGGGGCGAGGGCGCGCCAGGAGGCGAACGCGGCGGCGCCCGCACCGGCGTTGGGATAGCAGAACAGCCGGGGCCTGGAGACGTCCGCCTCGGCCAGCGGAAGCCAGGCGCGGTGGTCGCGGCGGGAGGAGGCCGTGGTCACGAGAGCTCCACCGTCAGGTAGGGGGGCGCGGGCTGGACGCGGCCGAGGTCCGCCTCCAGGACGACATGGTCGCCGTCGCGCTCGGCCTCGGTGAACCCGGCGAAGGCGTAGGTGACGTACATCATGCGGTTGCGGCCGGTCTCCACGAACTCGGCGCGCAGCGAGGCGCCGGCCTCCGCGGCGAGGGTCATGATGTGGTTGAGCAGGACGGTGCCCACGCCGCGCGACATCACCCGGCACGACATCAGCATCATCCGCAGGTGCCAGGCGGGGCCCGCGCGTTCGACGAGGGCGAGGCCGATCTTGCCGTAGGAGCCGAAGCGGTCCGTGAGGGAGGCCACCAGCAGGAGGTGGTCGGGTGAGCGGCGCAGCTCGTCGAGTTCCTCGTAGGAGTACGTCCTGCCGGTGGAGTTGAGCTGGTTGGTGCGGACGGTCAGCTCCTCGGCGCGCTGGAGGTCCTCGGTGCCCGCCTCGCTGATCGTGAACTGCATGCCGAGGGTGGCGAGGAACTCCTCACCGGTGCCGACGTGTTCCTGCTCGGCACGGTCGCGGACGACGGCGCTGCGGTACATGGAGCGGCGCGTCCGGGACTCGTCGGTGACGAACTTCGGCCGGAAGCCCGGCTCCTGGAGGACGGCCAGGTCGAGGGCGTCCACGACGGTGATCTCGGGCAGGCTGTGGGAGACCTCGGCGCGTTCGAAGGGCTGGTCGTCGACGAAGGCGAGGGCGTCGAGCCCGATGTTGAGCGCGGAGGCGATCTCCTTGAGGGAACCGGACTTGGGGTTCCAGTTGATCTGCGGGTAGAGGAAGTACTCTTCCAGCCCCTCGGCGCGCAGCCGTTCCATGGCGTGGTCGTGGTCGTTGCGGCTGGCGACGGAGTGCAGGACGCCCAGTTCGTCGAGACGGCGGATCTCGGCGATTACCTCCGGGCGGACGGTGACGGTCTCGTCCTCCAGGAGGGTGCCGTCCCACAGGGTGTTGTCGAGGTCCCAGACGACGCACTTGATCTGTCCCGGGCTGGGTGCGGTCACGTCCGCGGCGGCGGTGGGGTCGCTCACCGGGTCACCTCCTGGTGGGCCTGTTCGGCGATGGTGATCTGCTGGAGTTCGGTGGAGCCCTCGATGATCTCCATGACGCGGGCGTCCCGGTAGAGCCGGGCGACCGGGTGTTCCTGGGAGCATCCGGCGGCGCCGTGCAGCTGCACGGCGGCGTCCGCACAGGAGGCGGCGGCGGTGGACGCGTGGTACTTGGCGACCATGTTCGCCATGATCATCCCGGGGTCCTCGGCGTCCTTGAGGCGGGCGGCGTCGCGGCACAGCAGCCGCGCGGTGCGCAGGCCGGTGACCATGTCGCTGATCTTGCGGCGGACGAGCTGCCGGTCGAAGAGCGGCCCGTCGGCCGTCATCCGGGTGCGGGTGTGCGCGACGGAGGCGTCCAGGCATGCCTGGATGATGCCGACGCAGCCGCTGGCGACGCTGAGCCGGCCGAGGTCGAGGGCCGAGGTCATGACGGTGCCGGCGGCCCAGCCGAGGGGGCCGAGGACGGCGTCGGCGGGCAGCCGCACCTCCTCGAAGCGGATCTCGGCCAGGTGGCTGGCGCGGGTGCCGAGCACGTTGCTCAACGGGGTCACGCTGACACCGGGAGCCTCGCGCGGCACCAGGAAGGCGGTCATCCCGCCTCCCGCCTGGGCGAAGACCAGGTAGAGCCCGGCGAGTTGCCCGCCGGTGATCCACTTCTTCCGGCCGGTCAGCAGCCAGTCGTCGCCGTCGGGGGTGGCCGTGGTGCCGGAGACGTCGGCGCCGGTACCGCTCTCGTGGCCGGTCAGGCCGAACGAGCCGAGGAGCGAACCGTCGGCGAGCCGGGGCAGCCAGCGGGCCCGCTGTTCGTCGGTGCCCCAGTGGTGGACCGACCACGAGACCATGCCGTGCACGGTGAGCAGACTGCGCACGGAGGAGCAGCCGCGGCCGACCTCCTCGTGGAGCCGGGCCAGGGTGCTCATCGGCAGGGCACGGCCGCCGTGCCCGTGGGGCAGGAAGGGCGCCCACAGGCCGAGTTCGCCGACCCGCCGCAGCACCTCGGCGGGCAGCCGTTCCTCGCGGTCCCACGCGTCGGCGTGCGGCACGACCTCCCGGTCGATGAACTCCCTCACCGAGCCCAGTAGTTCGTCCTCGGCGGGCGCGGTGCCCAGCTCTTCGGTGATTCCCACGGTGTCTCCCGCTCTCGTCGGTCAGGCCGTGGTGGAGGCGGCGGTGACCCGCTCGACGACCTCGGTGATCGAGGTCACGGAGCGGAAGTTCTCGCGGCGCAGCTCGCCGTTGGGGACCCGCACCGAGAAGGTGCGCTCGACGAACACGACCAGCTCCATCGCGAAGAGGGAGTTGACGAAGCCCATCTCGAAGATGTCCTGGTCGTCGTCGAAGGTGACCTGCGGGAACCGCCCGCTGATGAACTCACGGACCTGCGAGCGGATCTCGGTGCTGCTCATGGGGGTGTCTCCTTGCTGAGGGAGAAGGACGGGTGGCGGGGCGTCAGAGTCTCGGTGGCACAGGGGTCAGCCGGTGGCCGGGAGCGGTTCGCGGCTACTGGTGACGGCGGCGCCCGAGCCGTCGTAGCGGTAGAAGCCCTGGCCGCTCTTGCGGCCGTGCAGGCCGGCGTCGGTCATCTTCTTCAGCAGCGGGCAGGGCCGGTACTTGCTGTCGGCGTAGTGCTCGTGCAGCACCTCGACGCTGTAGAGGATGGTGTCGACGCCGATCAGGTCCGCGGTCTCCAGCGGGCCCATCGGGTGCCCGAAGCAGCTGCGGAAGACCTCGTCCACGGTCTCGGCGTCGGCGACGCCCTCGTGGACCAGGAACGCGGCCTCGTTGACGGTGAGCATCAGGACCCGGTTGGAGACGAAGCCGCAGGCGTCGTTGACGTCGATGGCCTTCTTGCCCATGGAGTCCAGCAGGCTCCGCACCCGCTCCAGCGCCTCGGGCGTGGTGTGGTGGCCGGGGATCAGCTCCACGGCGGGCTTCATCGGCACCGGGTTCATGAAGTGCACGCCGGCGACGCGCTCGGGCCGGGAGGTGAGGGAGGCGATGCGGGTGATGGGGATGGCGGAGGTGTTGGCGACGAACACCGCGTCCGGGTGCGCGGCCGCGTCAAGCCTCGGGTACAGCTCGCTCTTCAGCTCCCAGTTCTCGGTGATGTTCTCGATGACCACCTCGCTGTCGGCGAGGAGGGCGAGGTCGGTGCCGCCGGTGATCCGGGAGAGGACCTCCTCGGAGTCGGTCTCGGGGCCGCCGAACATGTGGCTGAGACGGCAGTTGAGTCCGATGCGGGCCATGGCCCGCTCGACGGTCTGCTCGTCCCGGTCGATCAGGACGACGGTGTGGCCGCTCTGGGCCAGGTTCTGTGCGACGCCGGTGCCCATGACACCCGCGCCGACCACTGCGACGTTCGTCACCGCTGTGCTCCTTCCGCCGCCGCCCTCGCGGCGGTCAGTTCCTTGCCGAAAGCCCGGACCGTTGGATTGGCGAGCAGTGTGTCGGCGGGCATCCCGCCGAACGCCGTCCTGACACGGGCCATGAGCCGCACCGCGGCCAGCGAGTGGCCGCCCAGGTCGAAGAAGCTGTCGTTCGCGCCGACGCCGTCGATGCCGAGGATGTCGCCCCACATGCCCGCGAGCGCCGTCTCGGTCTCGCCGACGGGCTCCTCGAAGGGCACGGACAGCGGGGGCCTGGGGTGCCGTTCGCCGGGGGCGGCGTCCTCCTCGTCGTCCAGGGCGCCGGTCCACTGGGCGAGGCGCTGGTCCAGCGGGCCGATCGACACGACCAGATGGCCGGTGCGGCCGTGCAGCGCCAGGGTGCGTTCGAAGATGTCCACGCCCTCGTCGCCCGACATGCCGAGCCCCTTGACGGTGGCGCCCAGGGTGTCGTCGGTCCGCTCGCCCACCAGCCAGGAGTCCCAGTCGACGGTGAGCCAGCCGGCCGCCCCGGTGCCGGGCTCCGCGGCGGAGGCGAGCGCCTGGGTCAGGGCGTCCAGGCCCGCGTTGGCCGCCGCGTAGGGGCCGTGGGCGAGGCCGCCGAGCAGCGAGGAGATCGAGGAGACCGCGATCCGCACCGGGGCCTCGTCCGGCAGCAAGAGGTCCTCCAGGACCCGCAGTCCGCCGGTCTTGGCGCCGAAGTGCGCCTCGCAGGCGCGGCGTGGGAGGTCGACGACCGGCCCGAAGCAGTCCGAGGACTGGACTCCGGCCGCGTGGACGACGGCGTCGATCGTGCCGAACTGTTCCCGGGCGGCGTCGAGGACGCGGGCCATCCCCTCCCGGTCGGCGATGTCGGCCCCGGCGGCGAGGACCCGCGCGCCCGCCTCACGCAGCCGCAGCACGGTGCGCACATGGCGTGCGGCGCGGTCCTCCGCGGTGGCGCCCTCCAGCAGGGTGGGCCACTCGTCCTCGGGGGGCAGCGGGGTGCGGGCGGTCAGGACCAGGTTGCAGGAGCGGGTGGCGGCCAGATGGGCGGCGAGCACCGCGCCGACGTCACCGAGGCCGCCGGTGACGACGACGGTCGCCCCTTCCCGGAGCGGGCCCTCGGTGCCCAGGACGTCGGGTTCCACGGCGGGAAGGCTCAGGGGCTCGAAGCCGCGTACCCAGCGGCCCCGCCGGCGCAGCGCGACGGGCTCCGTGGCCGGGTCGGGGTCGACGGTCTCGGCGAGGACGCGGGCGGCGAGCGTGTCGGCGGTGGTGGCGTCACCTTCGCGTTCGCCGATGTCGACCAGCCGGCAGATGATGTCGCCGACCTCCTGGGAGACCACTCGGGTCAGACCGAGCAGGGTGGCCTGTTCGGGCGCGGTGAGGTCGCCGCCGACGGCCTCGACGGCGCCCGTGGTGCAGCTGACCAGGGTCACCCTGCCGGTGGCGCGGTCGGTGGCGAGCGCGCCCGCCAGGGCCTGGACGGTGTAGTAGCCGCGCTCCTGGGCGGCGGCGAAACGGTCCGGCGCGCCGAACTCACCCGCCGTTCCGACCGTGTTCCACAGGTGGAGCACGCTCCGGGGCCGCCCCGCGGCGGTCAGCAGACCGGCGAAGCCGTCGCGGCAGGCGGGGTCGACGGGGCGGGCGTCCTGCGCGCCCTCCACCGTGGTTCCCTCGGGGGTGAGGACGGTGATCTCGGCGCCCGCCTCGCGCAGTCGCCGCACGGCGGCCACGCCGACCGCGCCGTCGGCCAGCACCCACCAGGGGCCCGCCTCCCGCAGCTCCCGGGAGCCGGCGGGCTCCGGGGTGGGCAGGCGGTGCCAGACGGGGTGGGCGAACCAGTCGGCCCGGTCCTCGATGCGTCCCTGCGGCACGGCGGGGCCCGCCGCGGCCGTGGGGTGGGCGACCCGGTCGAGGAAGTAGCGGCGCCGCTCGAAGGGGTAGGTCGGCAGTGGTACCCGGCGGCGGCCGGAGTCGTGCAGCGCGGCCCAGTCCGGGTCGGCGCCCTCCAGCCAGACCCGGGCGGCGTCGGCCGGGTCCGCCGGTGCGGTGGCGGGGGCGCCGCCTCCGGCCGGGCCGTGGGCGCGGGCGCGCTCCGGGTCACCCAGGGCCAGGACGGCGTCCTCGACGCTGTCGCAGACGACGGCGAGCCGGTAGGGGAACCCGGTGCGGCTGACCTGCAGGGTGTAGGCGATGTCGGCGAGATCGGCGTCGCCGGCTCCGCCGCCGGCCAGGTGGTCGCGGAGCCGGCCCGCCGCGGCGTCGAGGGCGGCGGGGGTGCGCGCCGACAGGGTCAGCACCTGGGGCCCGGCGGCCCCCCGGGAGTCCCGCTCGGCGGCGGGTGCCTCCTCCAGGACGACATGGGCGTTGGTGCCTCCCGCGCCGAAGGAGCTGACCCCGGCGCGGCGGGGGTGGTCGCCACGGTCCCAGGGGACGTTGGCGGGCAGCACCTGGAGCCGGTCGGAGGCCGCCGCCAGCGCGGGATTGGGGGTGCGGAACCCTGGGGTGCCGGGCAGTTCGCGGTGTTCGAGGGCGGAGACGGCGCGGATCAGTCCGGTGACCCCGGAGGCGCGGTCGAGGTGGCCGATGGACGGCTTGACCGAGGCCAGCACCAGCGGGCTCTCCCGGGGTGCGCTGAACGCCTTGTCCATGGCGGCGAGTTCGATGGCGTCACCGAGGCGGGTGCCGGTGGCGTGGCACTCGACGTAGTCGACGGTGCCGGAGTCGATCCCCGCGACGGAGAGGGCGCCGTCGATGACGGCGCGCTGCCCGGCGGCGGAGGGCGCGACGTAGGCGCCGCGGTCGGCGCCGTCGTTGTTGACGGCGGAGCCGAGGATGACGGCGTGAACGTGGTCACCGTCGCGGAGCGCGTCACCGAGCCGCTTGAGCGCGACCACTCCGACGCCCTTGCCCCACACGCTGCCGTCGGCGTCGGCGTCGAGGCTGCGGGCCCGGCCGTCGGGCGAGAGGATCGAGCCCTCCTCGTAGGTGTACCCGGCGGCCATCGGGTCCTCGACCGAGACACCTCCGGCGAGGACGGTGTCGCACTCGTAGGTCAGCAGGCTCTGCACGGCGACGTGCACGGCCACCAGGGAGGTGGAGCAGGCGGTCTGCACGCTGAGGACCGGCCCGGTCAGGCCCAGCTTGTAGGCGACCATCGTGCACAGCGAGTCCGACATGGTGCTGATGCCGTACTGGCCGCTGGTGATGGTCGCCATCACGTCGGGCCGGGCCAGGACGTGCCGCAGGCCGTAGTGACTGAAGCCGACGCCGCCGACGACACCGACGGTGCCGGGCATGTTCTGCGGCGGGTAGCCGGCGCTCTCCAGCGCCTCCCAGCAGCACTCCAGGAACAGGCGGTGCTGCGGGTCGGTGATCTCGGCCTCGCGGGGGTTGAAGCCGAAGAAGGACGCGTCGAACTCGCCCACGTCGTCCAGGGGCGCGCCGCGCCGCACATAGCGCGGGTCGGCGAGGACGGCGGGCGGGACATGCGCGGCCGCCAGCTCCTCGTCGGTGATCTCCCGGATGCCGCTGAAGCCCTCGGAGAGTCCCTGCCACAGGTCGGCGACGCCGGGGGCGCCGGGGAACCGGCCGGACATGCCGATGACGGCCACCCGGGTGTCGAGATCGTCGTCGGAGAAGTCGTCGGAGAGGTCGTCGCCGGAGGCGCTGCCGCCGGTGTGGGTCGTGTCGCTGCTCATTCGCCCGCCGTCTTCCTGTTCTTCCGTGCCCGCCGCAGTCCGGCGCGGCGCTGGTCTCCGCGCGCGCGTTCCCCGGCGGGGGGTTCCTGGTGGGTGGCGTCATCGCCCTCGACGTACCGGGCCATCGCGCTGACGGTCGGTGCCTCGTAGAGGACGTGGGGTGGGAGGTCGTCGACATCGAGGCGGCGGCGGATGCGCGCCATCACCTCCATGCCGGTCAGCGAGTTGCCGCCGAGCGCGAAGAAGCTGTCGGCGGTGCCGACCTTCTCCAGGCCGAGCATCTGGGCCCACACCTCCGCGATGGCGCTCTCCGTCTCGCCCGCCGGCGCCACGTACGGCGTCAGCAGGTCGGGGCGGGGGTGGTGGGCGCCGTCGAGCCAGGTGTCACGGGCCTTGCCGATGGTCTCGACGTTGAAGAGCGTGCTGTCCCTGGCCATGGCCGCGAAGTCCTGCGTGCTGACGACGACATGGGGCTGGCCCAGTTCCAGGGACCGCAGCAGTGCGCGCCATCCGGCGTCGAAGCCGATGCCGAAGGTCGCGCGGTTGTCGCGGAAGTAGTCGCGCATCTCCGGGTCGTAGCCGGCCATGCCCGCCTCCCAGGCGTTCCACTGCCACTCGCCCCAGCCGACGGAGAGGGTGCGGGGTGCTCCGGGGCGCCGGCCGGCGGCGTGGGCGTGGATGTCGAGATAGGCGTTGGCGGCGCAGTAGTCGAGCTGTCCGGGGCCGCCGCCGGTGGCCGAGGTGATGGAGGAGAACAGCACCAGGAAGTCCACCCCCACGCCGTCCAGGGCCGCTTCGAGGGCCCGGGTGCCGGCGACCTTGGGCGCCATGACCTTGGCCATCTCGCTCTCGGTCTTGAACTGCATCAGGCCGATGCCGGGCAGCCCCGCGGCGTGGAGCACTCCGTGGAGGGCGCCGAAACGCTCCAGGGCGGTGGCCACCGCGGCGCGGGCGGTGGCGGGGTCGGCGATGTCGCCGGTGACGACGGCGACCTCCGCGCCCAGTTCCTCCAGCGTGCGGACGCCGGTGACCCGGCGGCGCACCTCGTCGGTGACGGTGGGGTCGGCGAGGATCGCGTCCCAGGTGTCGCGGGAGGGCAACCCGGTGCGGCCGAGAAGGACGAGCCGGGCGCGGCAGTCGCGGGCCAGGCGTTCGGCCATGGCGAGGCCGATGCCGCCGAGTCCGCCGGTCACGAGGTAGACGCCCCGCTCGCGCAGGGGCGGGCGTGCCGGGCCGGTGACGGGCGCGGTCGCTCCGGCGTCGGGCGCGGTCGCTCCGGCGTCGGCCGTCGTGGCGTCCTGGGCGGTGGCTTCCTGGGCGGCGGGGACGGACTCGTAGTCGGGCAGCCAGCGTCGGCCGCCGCGCAGGGCGACGAGGGGCTCCCGGCCCCCGTCACCGAGTTCACCGGCGACCAGGCGGGCGGTGGCACCGGCCTCTGCCCGGTCCCCGGCTTCGAGGTCGACCAGGCGGCAGGAGACTCCCGGGTATTCGAGGGGGATGACCCGGACCGCCGCGAGGAGGGTGCTCAGCGCGGGGTGGAGGGTTTCGGCGCCGGTGACGGCCGCGGTGCCCGAGGTGACCACGTCCAGGCTCCACTTGGCGAGCCCGGCGTCTCCCATCGCGCGGGCCAGGGCGGCGAGGGTGTGCAGGCCGTGGGGCAGTGCGTCCTCGGGGGCGGCCTCGCCCTGCCGCGTGGGGC
>NZ_BHZI01000227.1 GCF_004305975.1 Streptomyces otsuchiensis | reverse complement strand
GGTTCGACCGGGCGGCTCGCGTTGCTGAGACGGCTGGCTTCCCGGAGCAGCAGGACGGCTGCGTCACGTAGCCCGTCCAACTCGGGGACGAGTGAGGTGGTCGCCTCGTGGGCGTTCGCGGCACGGCGGACGTTCTCCAGCAGCAGCGTGGCGCGGTCGCCGACGCTGTCATCCCGGACGGTGAGCTCGCGGACCGCTTCGAGGTCGCGCCAGCCGTCGTCCTGGTGGAGCCGAAGGACGCGCAGGAGTTCGGGCGCCTGCTTGACGGCCGTACCGATCTCGCTGTCGCCGATGTCATAGGCGGCGTCGGCCAGTTCCTGGAGGAAGAGCGTGTCTTCAGTGGTGCGGCGCAGCCGGGCGAGCAGGTCGGCTGCGGCGGTGGTGGACCGCAGTCGTGGCGCGTCCGCGCCGTGCGAACCGCCGAGGCCGAGTCGTGCCGCGTTCTCCTGCAGCAGGGTACGCGTCTCGTTCACCGCGCCGCGGTGCGTGTCGGCGGTCTCCCGGACCAGGGCGGTGAGTCGCGAGACGTTCCGGGCGAAGAGCACGGGTGGCACGCTCTGCCCGAAGATCGCTCCCGCGCGCCTGAGTGCGGTGGTGAAGGTGGTCTCGTCGGGCAGCGCGACGGCGCGCAGCCCGTAGCCGTTGACCAGGCGTTCAAGTTCGGGTGCTGTGGTGACCACCTGGGTCTGGTACACCCAGGTGCGGTCGTCGAGCAGGGCGTAGGTGGCGATGATCAGGCTGGTCACGTCGCGGTCGAGCCCGGTGTATCCGAGCTCGCCGATCCAGCCGCGGATCGTCTCGACGGCGAGGTCCTCGCCGGTGGCGGAGTGCTCGGCCGCCTTCTTGTTGATTCGGAGCCGCCAGTCGTTGCTGAGGACCAGCGGGCCGTCGTGCACCTCGCCGAGGCCCAGCCCGTTCACGATCTTCCTGACGATCTGGAGGTGGTGACTGTCTACGGTGACGCGGCGGGAGCCGTCCTCCATCGCACGGGTGATCCATTCCAGGGTGGTCTTCAGCTCGCGCAGGGTGACGGCTTTGCGGGTCAGTCGGGGGTCGAGGTCGGGGTGGTTCGGGTACTGCGCAGCGAGCATGGCGTCGGTGAGCGTCTGCAGGTTGTGCTCGAACCCGACCGACCTCTCGGGCGTGGTCGGGTCGAATCCCGGCAACAGGGAGACGAGGTGCTGGCCCTCCGGCACCGTGGCCCCGGTCTCGGTCTCGATCGCCGCGTTGGTGACGCCGTACAGCTTGCGGAGCACTTCGGTCAGGTGAGCGCGCAGGTTGTCGCGGGACGCCTTGAGCTGGCTGCGGATCTGCCCGCGTTCCTCCTCCGGGCGGGTGGAGGTGTGCTCGTCGAGCCGGTCGCGTTCCAGGAGGTAGTTGATCTTCAGGAGGCGACCGAGCTGCCGGGAGCTCTGCTCGGAGAGAAAGTCGGGGAGCCAGACCAATGTGGGCTCGGCGCGCCCGGCTCCGTGCAGGCGCTTGACCCGCTGGAGGTCGTCGATGGGGCCGTGGTCACCCTCGTCGAAGGGGTAGTCGAAGACGATGCGGAGGTGGTCGGCCTGCAGCGGCGCGAACTGCGCGTCGGCGAAGTTGGTCGTGTCCCGCACGTTGCCGAGGACGAACTCGACGGTGCGCTTGCTGCCGCGCCACACCACCTCCCGCTGGCAGACGAACGGCTGGGTCTCCTGGATGCCCAGTTCCCGCCAGAGCTGCTCCCTGATCCAGATACGCCGGGTGCCGAGCTGGTCGGCGACCCCCTGCACCTCTTCCAGGAGGGGCTCGATGTCGATGTCGGAGAGGTGGAGGTGGAAGACGGGGTCGGTGCTGCCCTCGCTGCGCAGCTCACCGTCGAAGGGCACCTGCAGCTCCCGCAGCCGCTTGACCGCGAGGGAACCGGCATCGCCGACGCGGGTGCGGATGGACCCGTGGTTCAGGGCTGCGAGCCGGGTGCCGGTGAGCCGGGTGAGTGCGTGGACGCCCGGTGCGAGTGAGGCGAGCAGCAGCGTCTTGACCAGCCGCTCGTCCGCCTGGAACCGCTTGTCGTCGCTGCTCCCGTACTTCCGGAGCAGTTCGTCGCAGACCCGGGCGTGGAAGCGTTCCGCGGTCTCCGCTTCCTTGCGGAGCCGGGGGGTGAACGCGGCACCGGAGCGATGGGCGATGACGTCCCAGAGGTCACCGAGCGGGATGAGCTCGCCGAACGCGAGATCGTCACGGCGTCGGCGCAGCAGCTCCTGGACGAGTTTCAGTCCGGTGCGTTCGCGCTGAAGTGCGCCCGAGAGCTCGACCAGGACGTTGAGGAGCGCCGGCGAGAGCGGGTAGAGCTCGCGGAAGTCGTCCCAGTCGGCCTCGGTGCGGCCCTGGCCGTCGAGGAGGATCTGCCGCACCTCGTCGTTGGAGGACTCGATCAGCTTGAATGCGTCGTCGCGGACCGACTCCATGCCCGGCTTCGGGGCGAGCACCCGGTGCTTGATGATCTCGACGAGGTTGCTGTCCTCCAGGTCGACGACGTTGAAGCGCTCGGCGAGGTATTCGATCTGGCTCTCGAGGTTGGTGATGTCGGCGCCGACGACATCCGTGCCGATCAGCTGCGAGAGGTCCCGCTGGCGGGAGATGAAGGAGACGATCGGCACGGGACGGGCGCTGTCCCCCGACTCGATCAGCTTCACCAGCCGCTGGACCTGGTCGCGGACGAAGTCCTGGTCGCCCATTCTGGCCTGGAGCCACAGCACCAGCTCGTCCAGGAAGAGAACCACGCCGGTGTACCCGAGGGACTGGGCGTGCTGCGAGATGACCTTCAGGCCGTTCTCCAGCGGCAGGTAGGCGCTCGCCTCACCGCGCATGCCTTCGGCGTACGCGGCCAGCGGCCCGGTGAGCAGGGCGGAGACGAGCCGTTCGCGGTAGGGATCGCCAGTGGGAGCACCGAACGCGCGGTCGAAGTCGTCGCTGCTCCACTCCTGGCTGGGCATCGCCTCGGCGTCGCCGCCCAGCATGGGCAGGTCGTCGGGGTCGTCCGCGACCGCGCCGGAGGCCCCGGGGGTGAGGGCTGCCGCTCCGGGGCCGAGCCAGGCCAGGAACCGTGCGTCGTCCCCGAGGAACTCTCGCTGACGGCGGGCGTCGGCGAGCAGCGAGTCCGCCCGGAAGACCGCCGGGAGCGGCTGATCCGGATGGAGGGTCCGCACGGTGTGGACGTAGCCGCCGAGCAGCGCGGAGTCGAGGTCGGCGGAGCCCACGAGGTGGTAGGGCACCATGAGAAAGCGGCTGCGCCGCAGCCACTCGGCGTGGGGGGCGACGACCTCGGCCAGCCGCGGCTTCGTCGCGACCGAGGCGTGGTTGTTGAGAACCGCGTGCAGCACGGTCAGGAAGTGGCTCTTTCCGGAGCCGAAGGAGCCGTGCAGGTAGGCGGCTTCGGAGTTCCCGGATCTGACGGACCCCGCCACGATGTCGAGCGCCTGCCGGAACGCCCCCTGGAGCTGTTCGGTGACCACGTACTCGTGCACCCGGGCGTCGGTCTCGCTGAACCCCTGGGAGAGCTCGACCTTGAAGTCGCCCGCGTGGACGTCCTCCTTGATGTCGATGACGTCCTTCACCAGGGGCGCGCTCTTGGGCATCAGGCGGTGGTCCTTCTCTCGGGCTCGCAGTACGGCTGGGACGGGGCACGGCTGGGTCTCGCGCTCTGTTCGACGCCCAATCCTGCCAGGTGGCACCGACGCTCGCCGCCGCACTCCCGCGGAATCTCTCGTTCCGCTCGGTACGTGTGGTGTCACGACGTGTGCTCACTGGGTAGGGTGTCGCCGAATCCGGCCGACGGTGGGGCGTGCCGGTGCCGCGACAGGCCCGGAGGGGCGGGGAGGCCGGGAGCGGCCGGGTTCGCGACGACTGAGCGGGGGCGTTCGCGGTGGGATGGCGCGAGGAGCTGGTGACGGCGCTGGGTGAGCTGGTGAAGCTCACCGGCGGGGCGGGGAGGCAGCCGCGCTGGCAGCGCGTTGGGCGGGCGGTGCGCACCGGCGAGGCCGGCCGGTACGCGGTGGACCTGCGGGGCAGCGACATCGGCGCGGACCAGTTGGATGCGCTGCGGCTGGCCGGCCCCGAGGTCGGCAGCGCCGAGCGCCAGGGCTTCGCCGTGTCGGAGGTCGTTCAGAACGGCTCACTCCTCACGGTCCGGGTCGCCGAGTTCGCCGACGTCCCGGAGGCGCACCTGTGGCTGCTCAAGCAGCCGCCGACGTTTCTCGTGGAGGCCCTGCGCGACGGATTCGCCGGCCTCGGGGAGGCGCCGCTGGCCAGCGCGCTGGCCATGGGGACGATCGGTGGCGCACTCTCCCCCGATCCGGATCCGCCGGGCTTCCATCCGGCTCAGGGCGACGCCTACCGCGCCTGCCTGGGCGAGGGGGTCCATCTGGTGTGGGGGCCGCCGGGCACCGGGAAGACGACGGTGCTCAAGCGCGCCATCGGCGACCTGATCGCGCGCGGCGACCGGGTGCTCCTGGTGTCGGCCACCAACATCGCCGTCGACAACGCGCTGCTCGGCGTGGTGCGGGAGAACCGGCACGGCACCGGGGACGTCGTCCGTGTCGGCCCGCCGCAGCTGCGGGCGATCGCGGAGGACCCGAACGTCTCCCTCTCGCTCTTGGTACGGAAGCGGTTGACGGCGACGGCCGATCGCAGCCGCGAGGTCGAGACCCGGCTGCGGGATGCAGCGGCGCAGGCGGCGGAGCTCGCTGCGCTCGACGCCTCCCTCGTCCACTTCGATCCCGCCGCCTACGCGCGGGCCGAATGGCACCTCCTCAGCACCGGCGACGACCCGATCGCAGCCCGGAGCCGCGCGGAGCAGGCAGGGGCCGAGCTGGCAGAGGCGGTGTCCGAACGTGAGGCCGCCCAACAGCAGGCGGCCATGGCGCACGAGCAGCAACAGCTCGCTGCGGAATCCCGCAGGCAGTGGGCGAAGGTGGCGGCGCTGCGCGCGGAGCAGTCCGACGTCCGCGCCGCCGCCGACCGCAAGGAGGCCGAGAGGCTGCTCGCCGAGGAGCGCCTCGCGCAGCTGCGGGGCCAACTGCGCGAGTTCGAGACGCAACGCGCCGTCCGCCGCTGGCGCTCCAAACAGCAGCGGCAGGAGCTCCAGGAGCGGATCACCGATGCCGAGCAGCACGTGGACCGTGCAGCGCACGCCGCGCAGATGGCCCGCGCCACGGCCGTGTCACATGTGGCCCTGCTGGAGCGGGAGCTGACGCGTCTGGCTGCCTCCATCGCCCACGCGCCGGAGCGGATCACCGCGCTGGAGGCCGCGCTCACCGCGGCACAGGGCGCGCACGCCGCCGCCCGGCAGCGTGAATCCGCCTGCAGGGAGAGGGCGACCCGCCTGGAGCAGGCCGTCATCGACGCCCTGGATGCGGCGGAGATCGTCGCGCGGGCGGACGAGCACGACTGGCCCGAGCGCCACGCCCGCGCCGAGGAGCTCCGCCCCCGTGTCGCGGCCGAGGCCGCCGTCCGCTCCGAACTGGAGGCGCGGTTCCAGCTGCTCCAGGAGGAGTACGAACGGCTCGCACGCAACGCACAGGGCGAGATCATCAAGGACGCGCGCCTGGTGGCGACGACGCTCGCCCGGTTCCGCACCAACAAGGCGGTCTTCGAGGGCCCGTACGACGTGGTGCTGGTGGACGAGGCGGGCGCTGCGACACTTCCCGAGGTCCTGCTCGCGACGGGGAAGGCGACTCGCACTGCGGTGCTCCTCGGTGACTTCATGCAGCTGGGCCCTGTGCTGGAGGGCCGGTTGAAGGATCTCGATCGGCCGGACGTCAAGCGCTGGCTGCTGCCGGACGTCTTCCAGCACTGCGGCATCGAGGACCCCGCGGACGCCGAGCGCCACCCGGCCTGTGTCAGCCTCACCGAGCAGCACCGCTTCGGGCCGGCGGCCATGCGGTTGGCCAACTCGCTCGCCTACGGCGGCATGCTGCGGGGCGGACGGCAGACAGCTGCGCCCCGCCCGGCCGACGACCCCGAGATCGTGCTGATCGACACCGACGGCCTGCACGAACTGGCCCTGCCGCATCTGACGGCACGGCGGAGCGGCTGGTGGCCGGCCGGGCCGCTGATAGCCAGGGCACTGGTCGAGTACCACGGCGACCGGGGAGAGTCCGCGGGCGTCGTCACCCCGTACGGGGTCCAGGCGGCGGCGACCCTGGAGGCCCTGCGGGACATCGAGAGCGGCGATGGCCCGGTGGCCGAGGTGGGCACCGCCCATCGTTTCCAGGGCCGAGAATTCCCAGTCGTCGTCTTCGACACCGTGGAGGGCAAGGGCGGCAGGGAGCTGTGGATGTCACAGGCCCACGGCGGGCGCGGCGCCACGGACTAGGCCCGCGACGGGTTGCGGCTGTTCAACGTCGCCGTCACGCGCGCCCAGACCCGGCTGTACGTCATCGGGAGCCGCGAGCGCATCCGGAACGCGAAGAGCGACACCGCCCTCGCCCACCTGGGCGGACTGCTCGGCTCCCCCGGTGTCCGCTGCGTGCCCGGCGCGCAGCTGATCAGCCCGCCGGCGGCGGACGACCGCCGGCTCGGCGTCTTCGGCAGCGCTCTCGCCGACGTGCTGTCGCGGCATGTCGAGGTGGCAGCGGTCCACGACGAGACGACGTTCTACGAGGCGTTCCACCACGAGCTCCGCACTGCACGCTCGTCGATCTGGCTGTGGGCACCGTGGGTGGCCCAACGGGTGCGCACCATCCTCCCCCTGCTCCGAGAAGCCTCGGACCGCGGCGTGCGTGTCACGGTCTTCATCCGCGACGACACCGACAAGCTGCAGGGCCGCCCGAAGAACCAGAAGCTCATCGCGGAGTTGAGAGCCGTCGCCCACACCGTGGTGCCCGTCAACTACATGCACCAGAAGATCGTGGTGATTGACGAGAAGACGGTGATGCTCGGCAGCCTCAACACCTTGTCCCAGCGGTGGACGCGCGAGGTCATGGTGACGATGCGCGGCGGCCACTTCGCGCGGAAGCTGCTGGAACACGAGCACGCCGACCTGTTCGCCGGCCCGCCGCAGTGCGGCCGGTGCGGTGACCGCGACAGCATCGAGCTGCGTCGCCGCACCAACGGCATCTGGTTCTGGCGCTGCTACGACACGGCCTGCAAGGCGGGTCGGAACGGCCGCAGCAACGCGTGGAACCAGGACATCCGCCTCGGGGCCGCCCGCCGCTGACACCACTGCCGTCCGGGGCGCGGGCACCGGACGGAAGCCGCCACGCCGTCAGAGGTGCAGTCCCACGTGGTGGACGACGAACCGCTGCTTGGCCGAGTCGAGGGCGAAGTAGATGCGGCCGACCTCGTTGGGGGAAACGGCGTCCCGGACCTTGATGTGCGGCAGCCCGTCTCTGCGCTCCCCCTCGAACTCGAAGTAACGCTTCTCCTTGTTCTTCTTCAGCTTGTCGTCGCTGGGCGCGAAGCGTAGACCGTGATGCCGGAACCATTGGTCCAGTCGCGGCTTATTTCCGGACGAGCCGTACAGCTCCATCGCGGCCTGGGCGAGGGCTGTCAGCGTCTCCGTCATCTCCTCGGGATACGGGTAGCGTGCGTCCTTCCAGGTCCTCACAGCCCCCGCAGTGAACACGATGTGCCCTTCCGCCGCAGTCTCCAGGGACGCAAAGGTGGGGCCCGGGTCCGGCCCGAGGATCGGCACGTCACTCCAGGCGTCCACGGCGGCGGCCGTGTCCGCCTCGACGAACTGCTTCTGGTACTGGCTCTGCCAGTAGTCGCGGTCCTGCCGCAGCACCACGGCTTCGGCAGCTTCGGCTCGGGCGGTGTCACGCTCGTCGGAGAAGCTCTGCGCCAGGTCACTCAACCCGGCGTTCTCATCAACGAGCTTTCGCACCTTGTCCCGAAGCGCGGCGAGCTCACCGGCGGTGTCGCCGTCGACCCGGGCTCGAGTGATGCGCTCGTCCGCCCTACGGGCTCCCGCGCGGGAAGCCGCCTGCCTGGCCTGGTCCCAGGCGATGTCGCTTCCCCGAGCGATGACGGAGAGCTGGGCCAGCCGCGGCATGAGCACCTCGGTGACGAACCCGGGCCGGCAGATCTCCTTGCGGGAGTGCGTGGGATGGTGCAGCAGCAGATCGGGCCAGACGAGCCGAGCACCGCCGCTGGGAACGACCAGGTGCGGGTACCGCTTCCTGACCACCTGCGATGTCAGGTAGTTGAGCGTCACCACCTGCGCCAGCCCGGAGAGTTGAGCGGAAGCGTCCTCCGCCATCTTCCAGGCTTCCTGGTCCCGGGGCTGCGCCAACAGAATGGGCAGCCGCTCGCTCAGAGAAAGAGCGTCGAGAAGCACTGTCGCACTCCTCTCGTCCCGGACCTTCTCGTAGCGCCCGGTCGCAACCTGTCCCAGCACGCGAACGTTGAGGAACGGGTCCTTGAGCACCTGCCGCAACAGCTGGGGGCGGCGCAGCTTGGGGTCCTGGACGGGAGCGATCCACCCGTCGGGGATCGTTCGGCCCATGACGACTCGCAGGAGGCAGGCTGCGCCCGAGCGCGACACGGTGACACGGGTGACGAACTGCGCTGGGCTGTCCGGGAGAGGCTGCAGCAGTGTCAGCCGCAGCGCGTGGGTGTCCCCGTCACCCGCCACGGCCCAGCTCGCCTGCCGGTCACCGTGGGCGGCCAACCGGCCGGGGAGCACCCGCTCGCCATCCTGCTTCAGCTCCTCCACGGAAGGGCCCGGCAGGCTGCCGCGGGCACTCAACCAGTCCGCGAGATGGCCGGTGAGACGTCGGTACACCTCCTGCGACTCTTCCTCGGGGTGCTCATCCGACGGCCGGATGTCGAAGTTCACGGTGTACAGCGCCTGCATGACAGGCCCCTCCCCCCGGGCGCTCCGCTACCGGCGGACCGCCCGACGGATGCGAGCGCCTCGCTGCGGGCGACTGTAGTGCGGCCGTGCGTCCCCCGCTGGCGAACACCGTCTTCTGCACGACGGCGCGTCCGGCGCTACCGACCCGGGTCGCAGGGGATGCCGGTTCGGGGGCGGCTCTCCGCGGTAGCCGAGGGGGAGCCCGCCGCAGCGGCGTCCCCCGGATCGGCGGCGCACTCGGCCCAGACGGTCTTGCCGGGGCCGATGCGGTCGCGGACGCCCCAGGCGGTGGCGAGCGCCTCCACGAGGAGCAGGCCGCGACCGCTGCTGTCGTCGGGGCTGGGAACAGTCCGCGCAGGCATCGCGCGGTGGGTGTCACTCACCTCGACGCGGACGACGCCCCGGCTGTCGTCGTGCGCCAGCGACAGCCGGAAGTCCCGCCCCGGCACGCAGCCGTGGAGGGCGGCGTTGGCCGCGAGTTCACCGACCACCAGGACGACGGTGTCGGCCACCTCGCTGCCGCGCCGGTACCCCCACTCCCCAAGGCGATGGGTGGCGAGCAACCGGGCGAGGCGTGCGCCGCGCCGGGTGGCGGAGAAGCGCTGGGCGAAGAGTCGCGGCCGCCCCGCGGCGGAGGGGCTCCCGGGGGTGAACGTGCGGGCGAAGGT
>NZ_BHZI01000226.1 GCF_004305975.1 Streptomyces otsuchiensis | reverse complement strand
CGCTCGGATTCGGCGCCCGTGCCGAAGGCCTCGGCGCCGCCGCGCCTCAGCCGCGCCCGGCCGAGGGCGGCCCCGAGCCCGCTCCGGCGTCTGCCCCGGAGCCCGAGCCCGCGCCTGGCGTGTCCGGCGCCGGGGACGACGCCGGGACGGAGCCCGCGGGCGACGGGCCGACGGACGGGGCGGAGGGGGCCGAGGGGCGGTTCACGGTCGTCCTGGACAACTTCCAGGGCCCGTTCGACCTGCTGCTCCAGCTGATCTCCCGCCACAAACTCGATGTCACCGAGGTCGCGCTCTCGCGCGTCACCGACGACTTCATGAGCCACATCCGGGCGATGGGCGCGGACTGGGACCTCGACCAGACCACCGAGTTCCTGGTCGTCGCCGCGACGCTGCTCGACCTCAAGGCCGCGCGGCTGCTGCCCTCGGCACAGATCGAGGACGAGGCCGACCTCGCGCTGCTGGAGGCCCGCGACCTGTTGTTCGCGCGGCTGCTCCAGTACCGCGCCTACAAGGAGATCGCCGACATCTTCGCCGCGCGGTTCGCCGCCGAGTCGCGCCGCCACCCCCGGACGGTCGGCCTGGAGCCGCACCACGCGGAGCTGCTGCCCGAGGTCGCGATCTCCGTAGGGCCGGAGGGCCTCGCACGGCTGGCGGTGAAGGCGATGCAGCCCCGGCCCAAGCCCCAGGTCTACGTGGAGCACATCCACGCACCACTGGTCAGCGTGCGGGAACAGGCGGAACTGATGGTCGGCAGGCTGCGCGAGGCGGGCGCCGTCAGCTTCGCGGAGCTGACCGCCGACGCCCCGGACACCCTGACCGTGGTCGCCCGGTTCCTGGCGCTGCTGGAGCTGTACCGCGAGCGCGCCGTGGCACTCGACCAGGAGCAGGCTCTCGGCCCGCTCACGGTGCGGTGGAGCGGCGCGGCCACCGGGGTGCCCACGGTGACCGACGAGTTCGACCGGCCACCGACGGACGCATCACAGGAGGACGGATGACCGCCCAGGACGAGGCCGGGACCGGGAGCGGTGAAGCGGACGCGCCCCGCCCCGTGGAGGAGCTCCCGCTGAAGCCCGCCCTGGAGGCGGTGCTGATGGTCGTCGACGAACCGGCCAGGGAGGAACACCTGGCCAAGGTGCTCGAACGCCCCCGCCATGAGGTCGCCGCCGCCCTGCGCGAACTGGCCGACGACTACGCGGCCGAGCGGCGCGGCTTCGACCTGCGCCAGATCGCCGGCGGCTGGCGCTTCTACACCCGCGCCGCCTACGCGGAGGCGGTGGAGCGGTTCGTGCTGGACGGCCAGACGGCTCGGCTCACCCAGGCCGCGCTGGAGACGCTGGCGGTCGTGGCCTACCGGCAGCCCGTCAGCCGTTCCCGGGTCTCAGCGGTGCGCGGAGTCAACTGCGACGGCGTGATGCGGACCCTGCTCCAGCGCGGACTGGTGGAGGAGGCGGGCACCGAACCCGAAACAGGTGCGATCCTGTACGGGACGACGCACTACTTTCTGGAGCGGCTCGGCCTGCGTGGCCTCCATGAGCTGCCGGAGCTCGCACCCTTCCTGCCCGAGGCGGACGCGGTCGAGGCCGAGAGTCAGGAGGCGGTGCCGTCGTTCGACGTAGACGACCACGCGGACCCACCGACCTAAGACGGAACACTCATGCGAAGCAGCGGCAGGAACAGCAACCGGAACGACCGGGGCGCGGGCGACAACCGCGGCCGGGGACGGGAGCGCGCCGGCCGCCCCCGTCCGGAGGACCGCCGCTACCCCGAGTCCGGCGGCAAGCGGCCGGGCGACGGGCCCTCCGGCGGTTCCGGCCGTGCCGGTGGTGGCGCCGGTGGCCGCTCCACGGGTGGTTCCGGCGCGGGGCGGCCTTCCGGGTCCGGCTCCGGCGCGGGACGGCCCTCCGGCTCCGGCGCGGGGCGCCCCTCGGGAGGCAAGAGCTACGGCGGGAAGCCCGCCGGTGGCAAGCCCGGCGGCTCCGGACGTCCCGCCGCCGGTGGCGGCCGTGGCCGCCCCGCGCGGACCACTCCCGGCCGCCCACGCGAGTACGACGCGCAGATCGAGGAGCGCAACCGGGAGCGGCACGCCAAGACCGCCCCGAAGACCCCCAAGACCTTCGGTGACACCGAGGGCGTGCGCCTGCAGAAGGTGCTGGCGCAGGCGGGCATGGGATCCCGGCGGGCCTGCGAGGAGCTGATCGACCAGCGCCGCGTCGAGGTCAACGGCAAGGTCGTCACCGAGCAGGGCGTGCGCGTCGAGCCGGGCCAGGACGAGATCAAGGTCGACGGCCTGACCATCGCGACCCAGTCCAACCTGTTCTTCGCCCTCAACAAGCCGGCCGGTGTCGTCTCCTCGATGGAGGACCCGGACGGCCGGCCCAACCTCGGCGACTACGTGCAGAACCGGGAGACCAGGCTCTTCCACGTCGGCCGGCTGGACGCCGAGACCGAAGGGCTGATCCTGCTCACCAACCACGGCGAGCTGGCCCACCGGCTGACCCACCCGCGCTACGGCGTCACCAAGACGTACGTCGCGGCGATCGAGGTCACCGGCGGCGGCGGGCGGCTCCCGCGCGACCTCGGCAAGCAGCTGAAGGACGGCGTACCTCTGGAGGACGGCTACGCGCGCGCCGACCACTTCCGGGTAGTCGAGAACACCGGCCGGCACTACCTGGTGGAGATCACCCTCCACGAGGGCCGCAAGCACATCGTGCGCCGGATGCTCCAGGAGGTCGGGTTCCCGGTCAGCAAGCTGGTGCGCACCGGCTTCGGCCCGATCAACCTCGGCGACCAGAAGTCGGGCTGGCTGCGGCGCATGACCAACACCGAGGTCGGGATGCTGCTGCGCGAGGTCGACCTGTAACAGCGGCCCCGCACGAGCGGCAGCACCGGCCGCCACCGCGCGGCCGGTGCCGTTCGGTCGCCCCGAGGGGCGGCGGACGCGGCGCGTCCGGCAGGCGGCCACGCGGCGGGCGGGCCCGCCCGCCGCGGCTACGCTGGGACGATGCGCACAGCCCTCGTCATCGGCACCGGACTGATCGGGACCTCCATCGCGCTCGCGCTGACCTCGCGCGGCGTCCGTGTGCACCTGGAGGACCACGACCCCGAGCAGGCCCGGACCGCCTCCGCGCTCGGCGCGGGCAGTGTGGAGCCGCCCGCCGGGCCGGTGGAGCTGGCCGTGGTCGCGGTGCCACCGGCCCACATCGCGCCGACGCTCGCCGCCGCCCGGTCCCGGGGCGCCGCCGGCGCCTACCTGGACGTCGGCAGCGTCAAGGGGCGTCCCCGACGGGAACTGGCCGACCTCGGCTTCGCCTTCGACCGCTACCTGGGCAGCCATCCGATGTCGGGCCGTGAACGCTCCGGCCCGCTGGCGGCCACCGCCGACCTCTTCGAGGGCCGCCCCTGGGTGCTCACCCCCACCCCCGAGACCGACACCGAGGTGCTCAACCTCGCGCTGGAGCTGGTCGCGCTCTGCCGGGCGGTGCCCGTCGTCATGGACGCCGACGCCCACGACCGGGCCGTCGCCCTCGTCTCCCACACACCGCAGCTGCTGTCCAGCCTGGTCGCCGCACGGCTGGAGAGCGCCGAGGAGAGCGCCGTCCGGCTGTGCGGGCAGGGCATCCGGGACGTGACACGGATCGCCGCCTCCGACCCGCGCATGTGGATCGACATCCTCTCCGCCAACCCGGGCCCGGTCGCCGACGTGCTGACCGACCTGGCCGCCGACCTGGACGAGACCGTCCGCGCGCTGCGCTCCCTGGAGTCCGCCGACGCCGAGAAGCGCGCCGCCGGCGCCGACGGCGTGACCGCGCTGCTGCGCCGCGGCAACGCCGGCCAGGAACGCGTCCCGGGCAAGCACGGCGCGGCACCGGCCGTCTACGAGACCGTCGCGGTGCTGATCACCGACCGCCCCGGCGAGCTGGCCCGGATCTTCGCGGACGCGGGCGTGGCGGGCGTGAACATCGAGGACGTGCGGATCGAGCACGCCACCGGCCAGCAGGCGGGCCTGGTGCAGCTGATGGTCGACCCGAACGCGGCACCGGTCCTCAGCGCCGCGCTGCGGGAGCGCGGCTGGTCGATCCGGCAGTGACACCCGCGCGCGTCCGGGAGCCGTGGCGACGAGCCGTCGCGACGGCCGGGCGCAGGGCGTCCGTGCGCCGGGCGTCCGTCGCGCCGGGCGTGGTGACGCCGACCGCGTGGAACCGGCCACCGGGCCACCGGCATCGGCCGAGCCCGGACGGCCGCGGGGTGCCCGGCGGGCCCGGGGCGCGGGGGAGCGGCTACCCTGTCCCTCGGCCGCGCCCGGCCGGGCTGGGTCCCGGCGCGCCGGCCCACCCACCCCTGGTTCCGCCCCAGCCGGCCGCAGGCCGGTCCGAGAAGAGGTGCGCATCACCGTGTCCGCCAACCCCGCCGTCATCGTCGCCATCGACGGGCCGTCCGGAACGGGCAAGTCCAGCACCTCCAAGGCGGTCGCCGCCCGGCTCGGACTGGCCTACCTGGACACCGGAGCCCAGTACCGCGCCATCACCTGGTGGATGCTGCACCACGCCGTGGACATCGCGGACCCGGCGGCCGTGGCGGCCGTCGCGGCCAAGCCGGTGATCGTCTCCGGCACCGACCCGCGGGCCCCCACGATCACCGTCGACGGCACCGACGTCGCGGGCCCGATCCGCAGCGCCGAGGTGACCGGCGCGGTCAGCGCGGTCAGCGCGGTGCCCGCGGTGCGTGAGCTGATCACCGAGCTGCAGCGCACCACCGCCGCCGACGCGCTCGGCGGGATCGTCGTCGAGGGCCGCGACATCGGCACCACGGTCCTCCCGGACGCCGACCTGAAGATCTTCCTCACCGCCTCCGAGGACGCCCGCGCCGCACGCCGCAGCGGCGAACTCGGCGGGCGCGGGGCCGCCGACCTGGCGTCCACCCGGCAGGCGCTGGTCCGGCGGGACCGGGCCGACTCCAGCCGCACCACCTCCCCGCTGGCCAAGGCCGACGACGCCGTCGAGGTGGACACCACCGAACTGACGCTGGAACAGGTCATCGAGTGCGTCATCACGCTGGTCGAGGAGCGGAAGCGGCCCGTCGGGTGAGCGCGTCCGGTGACGACGGCCGCCCCGCCGAGCCGAGCCCCCGCGGCGCCGCGGTGGCCCGCAGGATCGGCGTCGGGCTGGTCCACGGCGGCTGGCGGCCGCGTGTGCTCGGAGCGTGGCGGGTGCCCGCCGCCGGGCCGGTGATCCTGGCCGGCAACCACAGCCACAACATCGACGGCCCGGTGGTCATCGGCACGGCCCCGCGGCCGGTGCACTTCATGGTCAAGCGGGAGGCCTTCGTCGGGCCGCTCGGGCCGCTGCTGCGCGGCTTCGGCCAGATCGGCGTCGACCGGAACTCGGCCGACCGCGCCGCCGTCGGTGAGGTACTGGCGGTGCTGCGGTCCGGGGGAGCGCTGGGGATCTTCCCCGAAGGAACCCGCGGCGTCGGCGACTTCGCCGCCCTCCGCTCGGGACTGGCCTACTTCGCGCTGCGCTCCGGCGCCCCCGTGGTGCCGGTCGCGGTCCTCGGCAGCAGCGAGCGGCGCAGCCGCCTCGTACCGGCGCTGCCGCCGCTGCGCGGCCGGATCGACGTCGTCTACGGCGACCCGTTCGACGCGGGTGACGGCAGCGGCATGCGGACCCGCGCGGCGCTCGACGCCGCCACCGAACGCGTCCAGGAACGGCTGGCGGCGCATCTCGCGTCCGCCCGCCTTCTCACCGGACGTTAGGCTTGAGTCCCGGGCACTCTCCCACGGCACCATCGCACCGCCCGGCCCGCACCGCCGCGCGGCACCCCGAGTGCCCGGCGTCCACGGCCGGCCGAGGGAGGAGCGCCCCGCGTCCGCCGTGCCGGGCGCCGCGAACCGCCCACGGTCACCCCGGGCACCTCCCCACCGGGAACGCCCCGGCCGACGACGAAGACAGGACCTCATGCACGACCACGAACAGCCCGGCCCGAGCGCCGACCACGGCGCGCTCGACGACGCCGAGTACACGGAGTTCATGCGGCTGGCCGAGGAGGAGGGCTTCGACGCCGAGGAGGTCGACGGCGAGCTCGCCGCCGCCGGCGCCGGCCCGCTGCCGGTCCTCGCGGTCGTCGGCCGCCCCAACGTCGGCAAGTCGACCCTGGTGAACCGCATCCTCGGCCGCCGTGAGGCGGTCGTCGAGGACAAGCCCGGCGTCACCCGCGACCGCGTCACCTACCAGGCCGAGTGGGCGGGCCGCCGCTTCAAGGTGGTCGACACCGGCGGCTGGGAGCAGGACGTCCTCGGTATCGACGCCTCGGTGGCGGCGCAGGCCGAGTTCGCGATCTCCACCGCCGACGCCACGATCTTCGTCGTCGACGCCACGGTCGGCCCCACCGACACCGACACCGCCGTCGTCCGGCTGCTGCGCAAGGCCGGGAAGCCCGTAGTGCTGTGCGCCAACAAGGTGGACGGCCCGTCCGGCGAGGCCGACGCCAGCTACCTGTGGGCGCTGGGCCTCGGCGAGCCGCACCCGGTCTCCGCCCTGCACGGCCGGGGCACCGGCGACATGCTCGACGCGGTGCTGGAGGCGCTGCCCGACGCACCGGCCGAGACCTTCGGCACCGTCACCGGCGGCCCCCGCCGGATCGCGTTGATCGGCCGCCCCAACGTCGGCAAGTCCTCGATGCTGAACAAGGTGGCCGGTGAGGACCGCGTCGTCGTCAACGAGGAGGCCGGCACCACCCGTGACCCGGTCGACGAGCTGATCGAGCTCGGAGGCCGCACCTGGCGCTTCGTCGACACCGCCGGTATCCGCCGCCGTGTCCACCTCCAGGAGGGCGCCGACTACTACGCCTCCCTGCGCACCGCCGCCGCGCTGGAGAAGGCGGAGGCGGCCGTGGTGCTGATCGACGTGACCGAGCCGATCAGCGTCCAGGACACCCGGATCATCTCGATGGCCGTCGACGCCGGCCGGGCCCTGGTGATCGCCTACAACAAGTGGGACACCCTCGACGAGGAGCGCCGCTACTACCTGGAGCGTGAGATCGAGCGGGACCTGGTGCAGGTCCAGTGGGCCCCCCGGGTCAACGTCTCGGCGCGCACCGGACGGCACATGGAGAAGCTGGTCCCCGCGCTGGAGACGGCGCTGGCAGGCTGGGAGGCCCGCGTGCCCACGGGCAAGCTGAACGCCTTCCTGGGGGAACTGGTCGCCTCCCACCCGCACCCGATCCGCGGTGGCAAGCAGCCGCGCATCCTCTTCGGCACCCAGGCCGGCACCCGGCCCCCGCGGTTCGTGCTGTTCAGCTCCGGGTTCCTGGAGGCCGGCTACCGGCGGTACGTCGAGCGCCGGCTGCGGGAGGAGTTCGGGTTCGAGGGCACCCCGATCCAGGTGTCGGTGCGGGTCCGGGAGAAGCGCGGCGCCAAGCGCAAGTGACGGGCGGCTCCGGTGCCCTCCCGCCGCCCGGCGCGTCCGGGCGGCGGGGCGTGGCCCAGGAGCGCCCATGGCGAGGCCGTGGCCCGTGCCCCTCTTAAACGGGGGCACGGGCCACGGCCTCGTCGTCGGGCGGCGGGCGTCTCAGAGCCGGTCGTCGGCGCGCGAGTGGCGGCCCGGCGGCAGCGCGGGCAGCCCCGCGCCGTACCGGCGGCCCGGGTCGTGGCCGCCGGTGCCGAACGAACGGTGGGAACCGAAGTTCCCGAACGCGTCGAACCGCAGCTCCTCCTCGCCGCTGCGGTCCCCGGGCAGAGCCCGGAACATCCGCCGGTACTCCGCGCAGAGCGCGTCGTAGATCGGCGTCGCCGAGTGGCTCACGGCCGGCTCGTACGAGGGGCGCATCCCGGGGATATGGCGGTGACGGCCGGGCTGCTGCGGGCGGAGCGGTTCGGAAGGCTGCACGTTCCTCCAACGACCGGCGGGGCCGGCGGATGCGGCACGCGCACCGGGAGTACCTGATCGCTCCAGCCGCCCGGTGCCGCTCAGGTCCCGGCCAGCGGCATGACGGCGCCGACGAGCTGGCCGTTGTCGGCCGCCTTGTCCAGCGCGTCCCGCATCAGGTCCTCACGCGGCTGGTTGCCGACGGCACCGGCCGGGGAGGCCAGCAGCAGGACCTTGCCGCGCTGGCGTGCCGCGTTCCGCCACCCCTCGGTGACGGCCAGCGGCTGGTGCGCCTGCCACCACGCGGTGGACGGGCTCCCGACCAGGCCCGGCTGCAGCACGGCGTGCAGTTCGCCGGCGACCAGCAGGACCGACCAGCCGGTCAGCTCCGCCGGGGCGTTGGCCACGCTGGTCACCGGGAAGAAGCCCTGTTCGATCATGAGGGGCAGGAACTCGTCCCCCGGGCCCTCGGAACCGGGACGGGCGATGGCGCCGTTCGGCTCCACCACCAGCGCCGCGTACAGCTCGTCGTCGACGATGACGAGTCCGCAGGTGACGCCCAGCACGGCCTGGCCGCCGGCCTCCTGGGAACCGGCCGGGATGTCGCCGCCCTGCCCGGTGATGGACCGCACGGCGCCCTTCAGCTGCTCCTCGGAGACCGGCACCACCTGCGAGGGGATGCAGGCGGCGTGCGCGAACGCCAGCACGGCGGTCTCCTCGCCGACGAACAGCACCGTGCTGGTGCGCTCCCGCACGGCGTCACCGGGGGTGCGGCAGGACGTGCAGTCGTAGTTGCCCGGGGAGCTGTCCCCGGTGAGCAGCCGGTCGGCCTCCTCGTCCCCGATCTCGGCGCGTACGTCGTCACTGACGTCGAGCAATGCTGACACTGATGCTCCTTCACTCAAGTTCTCCGCTGCCTGCGGCGGCTCCGACTAGCTCAACGGCGGCGGCCAGTACAGGTCACGCTTTGGGCACCGCCCAATCGGGCGGGCGGTCCGTGACGGTGGGCCCGGCCGCCCGGCCGGGTGCCCGGGTGCCTACGCTGCGTGGTCACCGCGAGCTCGTCGGAGGCTTCGGGGCGGGCATCGACCGGGGCGGCCGGCCGATGCCGGGGCGGCGGTCGGACCGGCCGGCGGCGGAGCGGTCCGCAGGCCCGGCGGGCGAGGGCGGGTACCCGGCGAGGGGACCGGGTCAGGAGGTACGGGACGCGCTCCCAGCGATTAGCGCGCCGACGGCGGGAATACCATCGGATTACCTTCCGGCCGCTCGGTCGAATTCGTGGCGCGCGCCGTTCGGAATGACGGCCGGAGCGCGCCGGGAACCGGCCGTCCGGGAAACCCGGAAAACACCACAGGAAAGCACGGGAAAAGGCCCGGAGAGGGCGTTCCGGAGGGCCGTCCCGTCGTGATCAAGGACACCGCCGCGCCCGCCGCACTGTGACACAAGCGTGACATCCAGCGCACCCGGCGGACACTTCCGGGTGCCGCGCCGGAGGTCGTACGGTGGCGGCATGGCATCGCAACCCACGGGCGCGGGCTCGTCCCGCGACGACACCGACAGCTACCTCGGACTGTCCGCCGAGGCGGCCGGCGAACGGGCCAGGACGCAGGGCTGGTCGACCGTACGGTCACTGCCGCCGGACGCGATCATCACGATGGAGTTCCTGGAGGGCCGGCTGAACTTCGCGGTCCGGGACGACGTCGTGGTGCGCTGCTGGGCGGGCTGAGCCCGCCCACGCGCCCCGAGGCCCCGCGC
>NZ_BHZI01000225.1 GCF_004305975.1 Streptomyces otsuchiensis | reverse complement strand
GGCCGGGCCTGGGGGCGAGGAGGTCGGCGATCGGCGGGGGGCCGGTTCCGTCCTCGACGAAGGTCAGCTCCACGCTGGTGCCGCCCGTGCCCGCCAGCAGTGGCCAGGGCCCGGTCACCGGGTCGACGGGCCGGCCGTCGACCTCGGTGAGCAGGGCTCCCTCACGTACTCCCGTCCCCGCCAGCGGGGAACGGGCCCGCGAGTCGGAGGAGTCGCCGGGCAGTACCCGGGCGAGCCGCCACCCCCGGTCCTCCCGGTCGCCCCGGGCCCGCACGAAGTCGGCGCCCAGCAGCCCCTGTGCCCGCTGGTAGTGCGGCGGCCCCTCGTTGCGGCGGGCCGGGCTGACGTAGGCGTGGGAGGTGCCCAGTTCGCCCAGCGTCTCGCGCAGCAGGTCCGCGAACTCGTCCGGTGTGGCCACCCGGTCGACCAGCGGCCGGTACAGCCGGAGTACGGCGTCCCAGTCGATGCCGCACATGCCCGGCTCCCAGAAGTAGGCGCGGATCAGCCGTCCGGCCTCCTCGAAGGACTGGCGCCACTCGGCGGGCGGGTCGGCGTGGTGCACGATGCGGCGCATGTCCATCACGACGGTGGAGTCCACGTCCGCCGGTTCGGTGGCTGGGACGGCCCGCAGCTCCCCGTCCTCGCAGACGACCAGCCGGGTCCCGTCGCCGCTGGTGGCGAACCAGTCGACGTCCCGGGTCAGGTCGGTGGCACCGCAGGTGGTGATGTCGAAGTGGACCAGCGTCGGCTGGCCCGAGGTGTCCTCCGGGTTGGCGAAGGTCTCGCCCAGCGCCCCGGAGATCGGCCAGCGCAGCCACACCAGGCCGCCGCCGCTGACCGGACGGAGCGCCGAGTACTTGGACGCGGGCACCGGGAAGGGCGCCACCCGGCTGGCCAGGCCCTCGGACTCCACCAGCACGGTCCCCTCCTCCGTCCCGGTGTCGGCCGGGTCGAGCCCACCGGCCGCCGGGCGGCCCTCCGGGGTGAGGGCGAACGGTGACGGCGTCGCCGAGGAGAGCGGCACCAGGTAGGGGCGGCAGCCCAGCGGGAAGGAGAGGTCCCCGGTGTGGACGTCGTACACCGGGTCGAAGCCGCGCCAGGAGAGAAACGCCAGGTAGCGGCCGTCGCGGGTGAAGACGGGTTCCTCGTCCTCGAAGCGGCCGTCGGTGACATCGATGACCCGGGCCGCCGCGGCCCCGGCATCCGAGCCGCCGCCCGCCGCGGCCCCGGCGCCGGTGACCCGGGCGATCCGGATCTGCCGCAGCGAGCGCCCCACGCCCGGATGGGACCAGGCCAGCCAGCCGGAGTCGGGGGAGAAGGCGAGGTCGCGGACGGGGCCGTTGCGGGAGCGGGTCAGCTCGGTGACGTCGGCCGTATCCGTATCCGTATCCGTACCCGGATCCATGTCCGCGTCCGTCTCGGTGTCCGGGTTCGCGTCCGTGTCCGCGTCCGGGTCGGGGACCGGCACCAGCAGCAGCCGTCCGTCGTTGGCGGCGACCGCCAGGGTGCGCCCGTCAGGGGAGGCCACGAGTTCCAGGACCCGTCCCAGCCGGCCGGCGGCCAGCCGCAGCCGGTCACAACCGCCGCTGGCGCGCGGGAGGTAGGCGATCTCGACGGCGTCCTCGCCGTCCGCGTCCGTCACGTACGCGATCCGCCCGCTGTCGCCGAGCATCTCCGGCAGCCGCACCCGTACCCCCGGTGTGCCGGCGATGACCCGGCCGGGGCCGTCGCGGTGGGTGAGCCAGTACAGACTGCCCCGCACGCCGACGGCGCTGGCGCGGCCGGTGGTGTCGACGGCCAGCGCGTCGACCTCGCCGGCCGTCGGTACCAGCCGGCGCCGCCGCCCGGAGCGGGGTCCGCCCGGGTCGATGTCCAGCCGTCGCGGCCTGCTGTCGGCGGACAGCTCGTCGACCAGCCAGAGTTCGCCGCCGCACTGGTAGACGACCCGGTCGCCGTCGGTGGCGGCGTGCCGCGCGTAGCGGGTGTCGTGATCGGTGTGGCGGCGCAGTCCGGTGCCGTCGGGGAGGCAGGAGTAGAGGTTGCCGACGCCCTCGTGGTCGGAGAGGAAGGCGATGCGGCCGCCGACGAACATCGGGCAGTCCAGCTGTCCGTCCAGCTCCTCCAGCAGTCGCCGCCCGTGGAGCCACAGCCGGCCGGTGGCGCCGCCCCGGTAGCGCTTCCAGAACGCGGGTTCGTGCGGGGCGCGTCCGGTGAGCAGCAGGGTGCGGCGGTGCTCGCCGTCGCCGTGGACGGCGAGGTCGGCGACCGGTCCCCACGGCAGCTGCTCGCCGGGCGAGCCGTCGGTGTGCAGCCGGTAGGACCAGGTGTAGTGGGAGAAGGGCTGGCCGTGGGAGCTGACGGCGAGGATGTCGTCGCCGGCCCAGCCGCACACGCGGGTGTCGTCGGAGCCCCAGTGGGTGAGCTGGCGGGGCGGGCCGCCCGACACGTCGGCGAGGTGGACCTCCGGGTCGAGGGTGCGCCAGCTGGTGAAGGCGATGCGGCGGCCGTCGGGGGAGAAGCGGGGGCGGCCCAGCCGGGTGCGGTCGGCGGTCAGCCGCCAGGCCCGTCCGGCGTCGGCGCGCCGCGAACCGGTGGCTGGGGAGGCACCGCCTCGGGAGCCGCCGGAAGCGCTCGGCAGGGGGGCCAGCCAGAGGTCGTCCTCCGCGACGAAGCACAGCCGGTCGCCGTGGATGTGGGGGAAGCGGAGGTAGCCGGGGGCGGATTCCGTCCCGTGGCCGTGGCCGTGGCCGTGGCCGTTGCCGTGGGCGTCGTGGTGGGCGTCGTCGTGCACCGTGGTGTCCCTCGTCACCTGCCCCATCGTTGGGGCTGCCCGGCGGCCCGGCAACTTCACGGGGCGCGCGTTCCACGCCGCGCGCCGCAGCGCCGGTGGGGGCGGACGCCCCGGTGGTGGCGGCCCACCGCGCCGACCGGTGTAGAGAACCTCGGGCCAAAGGTCAAGTGACGTGCGTCACAAAGTGGCCATCGCGGTCACCCCCGCATGCCACTCCCGCGTCCCTACGCATGCAGAGACCGAAGCCGGCCGGTCCTGCTCACGACTTTCGGTTCCGCATTTCCGCACCGCCCCTGTCCCTACCCGTCGTACGCCGCCCGTATCCGCCTTGCACGGCGCGGCGTGGCCCCGCACTGCCCGAACGCCCTCGTCCCGCCTTACTCGGAGTAGGAGAACTCCCCGTGGCTACGTTTCTCTACAAGCTGGGTCGCCTCAGCTTCCGGCAACGGCGCTGGGTCGCCGTCATCTGGATCTCTGTGCTTCTGGCGGTCGGCGCCGCGTCCTTCGCCGGTGGGGGCGAGGTCGAGGAGGAGTTCACGCTCCCCGGGACCGAGTCCCAGCAGGCCTTCGACCTGATGGAGGAGGCCTTCCCCGGCTCCAGTGCCGACGCCATCGCCGCCCGCATCGTCTTCCAGGCTCCCGACGGTGAGGAGATCACCTCGCCGGAGAACACCGCCGTCATCGAGGACGTCCTCGGCCGGTTCGACGGCGCCGACAGGGTCGTCGCCGTCACCAGCCCGTTCGAGACCGGTTCGGTCAGCGAGGACGGCTCCACCGCGTTCGGCACGGTCGACTACAACGCGAGCTGGGCCGACATCACCGACGACATGCGCGACCAGCTGTTCACCGCCGTCGACGCCGGCCGCGACGCCGGGCTGACCGTCGAGGCCAGCGGTGAGATCGCCATGGCGGAGGTCAGCCTCGGGCAGGGCGAGCTGATCGGCATCGCCGTCGCGGCGATCGTGCTGATCATCACCTTCGGTTCGCTGGTCGCGGCCGGTCTGCCGCTGATCACGGCTCTGATCGGTGTCGGTGTCGGCATGTCGGCCATCGGCGCGCTCAGCGTGACGCTGGGCCTCTCGGAGATGACCGGCATCCTGGCGATGATGATCGGCCTCGCGGTCGGCATCGACTACGCGCTGTTCATCGCCTCCCGTTACCGCTCCGAGCTGGTCGCCGGGCACAGCAGGGAGGAGGCCGCCGGACGCGCCGTCGGCACCGCCGGCTCCGCGGTGGTCTTCGCCGGCCTGACCGTGATCATCGCGCTGGGCGGCCTCGCCGTCGTCAACATCACCCTGCTGACCAAGATGGGTCTGGCCGCGGCCGGAACCGTGCTGCTGGCCGTCCTGGTGGCGCTGACCCTGGTGCCCGCCGCGCTCGGCTTCGTCGGCAAGCGGATCTTCGGCCGGAAGACGCGCGCCGCGAACCCCGAGACCAACGTCCCCCCGACGCTGCAGAAGGACGGCCGGCCCAACATGGGGTCCCGCTGGGCCGCCGGTGTGCTGCGCCGCCCGCTGGTGGTGCTGGTCTCCTCCGTCGCCGTCCTCGGTGTGATGGCGGTCCCCGTCTTCGGGATGCAGCTCGGCCTGCCGGACGACGGCACCCAGCCCGCCGACAGCACCCAGCGCAAGGCCTACGACATGCTGTCGGACGGCTTCGGCCCGGGCTTCAACGGCCCGCTGCTGCTGGTGCTCGACGGCAGCGAGGCGGCCGACCCGCAGGCCGCAGCCGACACCCTCGGGGAGCGGCTGAACGGCGTCGAGGGCATCGCCGCTGCCTACCCCGCCCAGTTCAACGAGGACGGCACGGTCGCCACCATGGCCGCCATCCCCTCCTCCGGCCCGGCCAGCAGCGAGACGACCGACCTGGTCGCCGAGCTGCGCGGCGAGGTCGCCCCGCAGTTCCAGGACGACACCGGTATGCGGATGCTGGTCTCCGGCCAGACCGCCGCGGAGAGCGACTTCTCCCAGGTGCTCTCCGACGCCCTGGTGCCCTACCTGGCTCTGGTCGTCGGACTCGCCTTCGTGCTTCTGACGCTGGTCTTCCGCTCGCTGCTGGTGCCGCTGAAGGCCGCGCTGGGCTTCCTGCTCTCGGTCCTCGCCGCCCTCGGCTCGGTCGTCGCCGTCTTCCAGTGGGGCTGGCTCGCCGGGCTGCTGGGCGTCTCCGAGACCGGGCCGATCATGTCGATGATGCCGATCTTCATGGTCGGTGTGATCTTCGGTCTCGCCATGGACTACGAGGTCTTCCTCGTCACCCGGATGCGGGAGGCGTACGTCCACGGTGAGGACCCGCGCCAGGCGGTGATCTCCGGCTTCAACCTCAACGCCCGGGTGGTCACGGCCGCCGCCGTCATCATGATCAGCGTCTTCGCGGCCTTCGCCTTCAGCTCCGCCGAGTCCATGATCAAGATGATGGGCTTCGGTCTCGCCATGGCGATCCTGCTGGACGCCTTCCTGGTGCGCATGACCATCGTCCCGGCCATGATGGGCCTCATCGGCGACCGTGCCTGGTGGCTGCCGAAGTGGCTGGACCGCGCGCTGCCGAACGTGGACGTCGAGGGCTCCGCCCTGGAGAAGCACCTCGCCACCGGGTCCGCCGACCGGGCCGCGGGCGTGGCCGGGGAGAGCGGGGACGGCGGCGAGGCGGAGGACAAGGACCGGGAGCCGGTCACCGTCCGCTGACGCACCCGGCCCCCTCTCGCGGGGTGACGGAACCGGCCGCCACAACCGGTTCCGTCACCCCGTGGCCCGCACCCCCCACTCCGCACTCCGCCTGAACGAGCAGCACCGGGCCCGGTGTCCCTCCCCGACGGATCGGGGAGGGACACCGGGCCCGGACGTTTCCTGCCGCTCAGCCGCTCAGCCGCTCAGCCGCTCCTGCCGCTCAGTCGCTCAGCAGCTCAGCCACTCCGGCCGCTCAGTCGTCGCCGGCGCCCCCCGCGGAGCGCAGCACCTCCGCCACCAGCGGCCCGGCGAACTTCCCGCCGTGGCCCGACTCCCGGACCACCGCCGCCACCGCCAGGTCGTCCCGGTAGGCCGTGAACCAGGCGTTGGGCTTCTTCTGCTCGAACACCTCCGCCGAACCGGTCTTGGCGCCGACGTCACCCTCGACACCCGCCATCGCCTCGGCAGCCGTGCCCGCGGCGGCGGTCGTCGCCATCAGCGCCCGCAACTGCGCGGCGGTGCCGTCCGACGGTCCGTCCGCCGTGACCAGTTCCCGGTCGTCGAAGGACGGCGGCACCAGGAAGGGCTGACGGAACGTGCCGTCCTTCACCGTCGCGGAGACCGAGGCCATCACCAGCGGATTGGCCCGCACCGACGCCTGCCCGATGAGCTGGGCGGCCATCTGCGCCTTCGATTCCTCCGCGAGGTAGCCGGTCATGGCCTCGACGCCGGTGTCCCACTCCAGCCCGATGCCGAACACCCGCTCCGCGTACCGCGTGAGCTGGTCGTCCTCCAGCTCCGGAGCGGCACTGATGAACGCCGTGTTGCAGGAGGCGGCGAAGGACTGGGTGAAGGTGCCGCCCTTGATCTCGAACTCGTCGAGGTTCTGGAACGGCCAGTCCTCGAACTCGAACTTCTTCGGGCACGGGTGCGGCGCCGCCGGGTCCGCCAGACCCGCGTCGATCAGCATCCCGGCGGTGATGATCTTCCAGGTGGAGCCGGGTGCCAGCCGGCCCTCCAGCGCGATGTTCTCGTCGTCACCGGGGTTGTTGACGACGGCGAGGATGGCGCCGGTGCTCGGCTGGATCGCGACCAGCGCCGACCGGTCGGAGTCCTCCAGCGTCTTCTCGGCGATCCGCTGGAGTTCGGGGTCGATGGTGGTGGGGACCTCGCCGCGTGTCGGCTCGGCCAGTTGCAGCAGCACCTCGTCCCCGTCCTCGGCGTCCCCGCCCTCCCCGTCCTCGCTGTTGTCGTCGTCGTTCCCCTCGGCGTCGGTGTCGGCGGTTCCGCCGGTCAGCCGCAGCTCCGCGCCGGGGCTGCCGCCCGCCTGCTCACCGTGGGCGGCGGCCAGCTGCTCCAACAGCGGCTTCAGCGTCGGGTGTTCGTCGGGGTCCAGCGCGTCGCCGTTACGGTCCAGCGCGGTGACGGGGGGCGGCCCGGCGCCGGGCCCGACCTCCAGCGTGCGGCCCTCGGTGAGCCGCGGGTGCAGGATCTCCGGGCTCCAGCGGATCCGGACGCTCTCGCCCCCGTCCTCCGCCTCGTCGCCGTCGCTGCCCTCGTCGCCGTCGCCGTCGGCGGCCTGCCGGACCACGGTCAGCGCCGAGTCGTACAGCCAGTCCGAGGCGTCGTCCTCGTAGGTGACGCGCGCCGTGACCTCGAACGGGACCTCGGTCGCGGCGCCGTCCGCGCCCGTGGCGGGGCCCGGTGTCGCGGACAGTTCGCTGACCCCGGCTCCCTCCGCGAACTCCGTCAGCGCCGCCGCTGCCGCCTCCGGGTCGTCGGTCAGAGCGGCGGCGGCCTCGGTGTCACCGTCCGCCCACGCGGTGAGGAAGTCCGCCGCCGTCTGCTCCGCCCCGGCCGCCTCCGGCGCGCCGCCTCCGCCGTTCCCGTCGTCCGAGGAGCATCCGCTCATCCCGACGACCACCGCCGCCACCGCGCCCGCAAGGGCCACGGTTCTCCGGCTCTGCCGCATCCGCACCGCTCCTGACCTGAAGACCATCGACCATCGAAAACCTCGTGTACATCGACCGCGTCGCGCACATCCACCACGTCGCGCCCACCGAGCACACCGACCTGAAGAACGACCTGACGACCATCGAACCCGAGGACCGGCGCCCGGGGAGCCGATCCGGCCGCCCGTGGGCCCGGCGCCACCCGGTCCGATGATGATCGGACCGGTGCCGGGCCGCCGGGCCACCGGGGTACCTGTTCACCGCGGTGCCTGTCCGCCGGAGCGCTGTCCGTCGGGGATCCTGTCCGCCGGGTCACCCGCTCACCGTGCTCGCCGACGCCGCGCCGCGCCGCGATCCGCCAGGGGCGCCGCCCGCGCACCCGGCCACCGCCGCCCACACGCGCGCCTCTCCGGCGTCAGCGCAGACTACCGCCCCGCCGCGCCGTCAGATCCAGGAGTCCAGCCACATCCGGGCCCGCCAGCCGTCCAGCGAGATCTCCGCGCCGGCGTACAACGGGTAGAAGTAGATGAAGTTCCACGCCACCGCGAGCACCACCACGCCCACCGCCACGATGCCCACCGCGCGACGGCGCTCGGCGCAGCCGGGCGGACCCAGCAGCGCGCCCAGCATCATCGCCACCGCCAGGCACAGGAACGGCACCAGCACCACCGCGTAGAAGTAGAAGATGGTGCGTTCCTGGTACATGAACCACGGCAGATAGCCGCAGGCCACCCCGCACAGCACCGCGCCCGCCCGCCAGTCGCGGCGCAGCAGCCACCGGTAGAAGCAGTAGGCCACCGCCAGACAGGCCACCCACCACAGCACCGGCGTGCCCAGCGCCAGCACCTCGCGCACGCAGCCGCTGGCCTCGGCGCAGCCGCTCCCGTCGTCCCGCTCCGTCGACTGGTAGTAGAACGACACCGGCCGCCCCGAGACCAGCCAGGTCCAGGGGTTGGAGTCGTAGGAGTGGCTGTCGGTCAGGCCGACATGGAAGGAGTACGCCTCACGGTGGTAGTGCACCCAACTGCGCAGCGCGTCCAGCACCGCGTTACCGGTCGGATCGTTGGTGGCCCCCCAGTCCCGGTAGTAACCGGTGCGGGTCGCGAACCAGCCGGCCCAGGAGGCCAGGTACGTCAGCGCCGCCACCGGCACGGTGGAGACGAACGCCGGGACAGCGTCCCGGCGCAGCATCGCGCGGAACGGCAGCGGCGCCCCGGCCGTCCGCCGCGCGGCCGCGTCCCACAGCACGATCATGATCCCGAACGCGGCCAGCGCGTACAGCCCCGACCACTTCGTGGCGCACGCCAGCCCCAGCAGCACCCCGGCCGCCAGCCGCCACGGCCGGAGCCCCAGTCCCAGCCGCTGCCCGACGGAGCGCACCGGGCGCAGCGCACCGTCGTCGGTGCCCGCCGGTTGTGCGCGGGCGAGTGCGGCGGCGAGCCTGGCGCGGCTGTGGTCGCGGTCGATCAGCAGGGCCCCGAACGCGGCGAGCACCCAGAACATCAGCACCAGGTCCAGCAGCGCGGTGCGGCTCATCACGAAGTGCAGGCCGTCCAGCGCAAGCAGCAGCCCGGCGAGGCAGCCCAGCGCCGTGGAACGGAACAGCCGACGGCCGATGCGGCACACCATCAGCACCGACAGCGTGCCGAGGAGGGCCATCACGAACCGCCAGCCGAAGGGGTTCATCCCGAACGCCCACTCGCCCAGCGCGATCATCCACTTGCCGACCGGCGGGTGCACCACATACGAGGCGCTGTCGCCCAGCGGGATGTCGCCCTCGATGATGCGCTGGTTGGCGTCGTCCGGCCAGGAGGTCTCGTGGCCGTGGTGGAGCAGTGCCCAGGCGTCCTTGGCGTAGTACGTCTCGTCGAAGACGACGGCGTCCGGCGAGGAGAGACTGACGAAACGCAGCACGCCGGCGAACAGCGCCACCAGCAGCGGACCGCCCCACGCCGCCCAGCGCACCAGGCGGACGGCTGTGGCCGGGGCGAGCCCGAAGTAGCGGCCGATCCGGGTGTCCGGCGCGGGGAACGGCGGGACCAGCCGCTCGCGCACGCCCCGCTGGGGGCGCGGGCGGTAGCCGTAGCGGCTGAGCCTGCGCGCCCAGCCGGGCTCCTCCCGCCGTGCCTCGGGCGGATGCGGCGCCGTCGGCGGCGCGGTGCTGCCGGCCGTCACCGTGCCCCACCGCCCCGGCGAGCTGTGCGCGAGGGGCGGCAGGCGTGACGGCGGAACGCCCCGGGGCCGTGGG
>NZ_BHZI01000224.1 GCF_004305975.1 Streptomyces otsuchiensis | reverse complement strand
GCCGCCGCCACACATCGCGAACTCGACGACCGATGGCACGAAGCCATCGCCCTCGACCACCTCGCCCACACCACCGCATCCCCGGACCAAAACCACCCCGAAGACGCCCAGCAGCACCGACGCGAGGCACTCCGCCTCATCGCCCCCTACAACGACCCACGCGCCAACAACCTGCGCCAACGCCTCACAACCCACCTCACCACCGAATGACGCCCGGCCCGGCACCGACGGTCAGCCGTGCCCCAGGGCGTCGGCGAGGCGGTCCGCCTCGTCCCGGCCGCCGCCGACTCCGATCCGGAAGGCGGCGGGGGGCAGCGCCTCGGTGAGCGCGGGGGCCGCGACGACGGTCCCGTCGACGACCAGCGCGATCAGCGGTCGCCGGTCTCCGCTCTCGCGGACGAGTTCGGCCGTCAGCCGGCTGAGCGCCTGGGCGTCCTCCGGACGCGGGTCGATGAGGACGTTCCAGTCGCCTGTGGCGTCGTGCTCGACGCTCACGTCCCGTAGCCCCTCCATGACCACTGCCCGGCCGGTGTCCATGAGGTAGCAGCCGCCCCGGTCCGAGGCGGGGAACGCGTCGGCGGGGGCGGAGTCCGGGCACGCGCCGGGGACCTGGTCGACCACGGGGAAGATCCGCAGCGGCTGGCCCTCGGGCTGCTGCGGGTCGCCACCGCCGATGGTGAGCGCCACCACCAGCATCGCGACGCCGACGGCGATCAGGGCGCCGAGCGCCAGCGCGGGCGGTACGCCGCCGCGGCTGCTGCCGGTCGTGTCCTTCGCCATTCCGCTCCTTCGGAGGTATGGGGTGGCCGGCGGGCGCCGCGACGGGGTAAGTACACCGCACCGCACGGGAATCCGGTAGCGGGCCCGCGCGGTGCCCCCGGTGGTGGACGGGGCGGCGGACGGGACGCCCCGTGCGTCCCGGCGTCTGGGAAGTGGAACGGCTTCGGTGGACACCACACGGATGTGGCAGCATGCGCCGCATGCTGGGGATAACCGATCTGCCCACCTACCTGGCCGGGCTGGCCCTGATCATCCTGATGCCGGGGCCGAACTCGCTGTACGTGCTCTCCGTCGGGGCGCGGCTGGGCGTGCGCACCGGATACCGGGCGGCGGGCGGGGTGCTGTGCGGCGACGCCGTGCTGATGGCGCTCTCGGCCGGGGGTGCGGCCTCGCTGCTCCAGGCGAGCCCGGTGGCGTTCTCGGTGGTGAAGTTCCTCGGCGCCGGTTACCTGGCGTGGCTGGCGGTGGGCATGCTGCGGGGCGCGTGGTCGCTGTGGCGCCGGCGGCGCGAGCGGGTGGCCGAGGCCGAGGCGGCGGCGGGAGCGCCGTCGGTCCCCGGTGAGCGGCCCTTCCGGCGGGCGTTTCTGGCGAGCCTGGTGAACCCGAAGGCGATCCTGTTCTTCGTCTCCTTCTTCGTCCAGTTCGTGGACCCGGCCTATCCGTACCCGGCGTTGTCGTTCCTGGCGCTGGGGCTGTGGGTGCAGCTGTTCAGCATCGCGTACCTCAGCCTGCTGATCTTCACCGGCGCGCGGCTGGCGGCGGCGTTCCGGCGGCGGCGCCGCCTGCAGGCGGGTGCTTCGGCTCTGGCGGGGGCCGGGTTCCTCGGGTTCGCCGCGAAGCTTTCGCTGTCCTCCGGCACCTGACCGCCGGCCGCGGGTCCACCCTGCGCCGCACGCGGCCCGCTGGCCCCCATTGGGGGGGGTGCCGCGGCGCGGCCGGGCGCGTAGGCTCCCTCGGAGGAGGTGGCGGGACGTGCCGGTCTGGGTCTGGATCGTGGGTGTCTTCCTGCTGTGCGGCGGGGGCTCCTGGGTGGCGGAGACCGTCCGCAAGGGACAGGTGAACCGCCATGAGCGGCGGATCGAGTGGCTGCGCGCCGAGGAGCGGCGGATCAGCCGGCTGGAGGCCGCCCGGCGTGCGCCCGAGCCGGTGTGCGGGTGCGGCCACCATCTCTCGCAGCACGACCGCCGGGGTGTCTGCCACGAGGTGGTGCGGCGGCCCACCGGCTGGGACGCCGACCAGACGCCGACCGGCTACGAACCGGGCGCCTGCACCTGCCAGCGCTACGTCGGCCCGCAGCCGCTGTCGCAGGTCTACGCGGACGAACTCACCGACGCCGAACCGGAGCTGCCGGAGCGCGAACCGGAGCGGGAGACCGGCCCGGCCGGGGGCCCCGGAACCGACCGGGGCCCCGGAACCGGCGGGAGTACGAACGGCGACGACGACGCACCCGGCCCGCCCGGAGCCCGCGGCATCTGAACCGGTGACATGACGGCCACGGGCGCCGCCGCCCGCTCCTCAGCCCGCCCGCCGAGTCAGCGCTTGCGGACCACGGTCACCCCGTCGCGGACGGAGAGCAGCACGGACTCCACCCGCCGGTCGGCGGCGATGGCGTCGTTGACCTCCCGGATGGCGACCACCGACTCCGACTGGTCGGCCTCGTCGACCACCCGCCCGCTCTGGAGGGTGTTGTCGAGCACGATCACGCCGCCGGGCCGCAGGCGCGCGAGCAGCTCCTCGTAGTAGACGGCGTATCCCGTCTTGTCGGCGTCGATGAAGGCGAAGTCCAGGTACTCCTCCTGCGGGAGGGCGCGCAGCGTGTCGGCGGCGGGGCCGATGCGCAGGTCGATCTTGTCGGAGACCCCGGCCCGCTCCCAGTAGCGGCGGGCGATCGAGGTCCACTCCTCGCTGACGTCGCAGGCGGTCAGCCGGCCGCCCTCGGGCAGGGCGCGGGCGATGGAGATGGAGGAGTAGCCGGTGAAGGTGCCGACCTCGACCGCCTGTCGCGCGCCGGTCAGCCGGACCAGCAGGGTGAGGAACGTGCCCTCGTCCTGGGTGATCTGCATGCCGGCCCGCTGCGGCAGGGAGCGGTGTGTCTCCTCCGCGAGGTCGCGGAGCACCTCGTCGGCGGGGGTGGCGTGGTCGATCAGATATTCGTGGAGCGCGGGGTTCACGATGTCCATGGGCCGACTCTACGGTTCGGCGCGCGCCCGCGCGCCCGCGTGGGAGCCCGGCGCGCGACCGCGCCACGAGCACGCACGCGCCGGGGCCGGCCCGGGTGCACGCGCCGGCTCAGCCCGGGTGGCCGGGCGGCGGCCCGGAGAGGCCGCGCGGCGTCCGGCGCGACCAGCGGCGCCGCGGGGTGTCACCGCGGCGCAGCCAGAACGCGGCGAGGACCCCGCCGGCCAGTCCGAAGAGGTGGCCGAGCCAGGAGACCCCGGTCTGGGTGGGCAGCACGCCCCACAGCAGCGAGCCGTAGAGCAGGAAGACGGTGATGCCGACGGTGATGTCCAGCGCGTCCCGCTCCACGAAGCCGCGCACCAGCAGGTATCCGAAGAGGCCAAAGACGACGCCGGAGGCACCGGCCGTGATCGATCCGGAGCTGGAGAACAGCCAGACGCCGAGCCCGGAGACCGTCATGATGAGGAGGCAGACGCCGAGGAAGCGGGGGATGCCGCGCACGGCGGCGAGGAAGCCGAAGATCAGCAGCGGGAGGCTGTTGGCCAGCAGGTGGTCCCAGCCGAAGTGCAGGAAGGCCGCCGGGTAGATGTCGAGCAGTTCGCCGGACTGCCGCGGTTCCACGCCGTACTCGCACACCAGCGGTGTGTCCGGGTCGCCCGGCAGGCAGCGCGGGTTGTCGCCGTCGACGGCGGTGAGCACCCACATCAGCGCGAGCCAGCCGAACATCAGCAGGCCCGCCGCGATGGCGCGTTGGCCTCTCGGCGTCCGGTTCGCCATCGCAGTCCTCTTTCCCCCGCCTCGGGCGCCGGGCCGGTGGGTCGGCGCGGCCGGATGTCCAGGCTAGGCGATCGGCGGCCCGAACCGGCGGGCGCGCGCCAGGCCGGCCGGGGCGGGACCGCCCGCGTCGATTCGGTGGCCGCCCGTCACCGCCTCGACGGGATCAGGGCTGCATCGGCCCGGGCACGTCCGCGCGGTCGGGGTCGGCGCGGCGCTGTTCCTCCCGCAGGTCGAGGTAGAGCAGGGCGACGGTCAGGTCGTCCGGGTGGAGCATGGGCGCCTCGGGTGCGGTGAGGCTGATCGCCGAACCGCTGTTGAGGGTGAGCCGCAGCGGCAGCTCGGGGAAGTCCTCACCCGCGAACTGTCCGAGGTCGAAAGTGACTTCGGACAGCACACCGTTGCGGACGGCCAGTTCGGCCGTGACCTTGGCGTCGGGGTCCACCGGGTCGTGGACGACGGGGGTCAGGCCGAACCGGTCGCTCTGCTGGGTGAGCAGCGCGAGCAGCGGGCCGAGGGCCTGGTCGGCGCGGGCGGCGGGGAGTTCCAGCTCGACCAGTTCCGCGCCGCGCTCCTCGCCGGTGGTCCGCAGGGTGGCGTCCGTGCCGAGGGCCTGCTCCAGCTGTTCCAGCAGCGCCCACTGGTGCTCGGAGTTGAGCAGCGGCGCCGACTCGGTGAGGGCGTCGGCGATGTTGTCGGCGAGGTCGCGGTCGACTCCGGCACCGATGTCCAGGGCGTCGCCGTAGGAGGGGTAGAGGAACGGGTCGACCAGCACCCAGGAGCCCTGCAGCGCCCGGGAGGCGGTGTCCAGGGAGGGCGGCAGCTCACCCGCACGTTCCATGAACCGCTCGGCGGCCAGCACCTCGGACCGGTCGCCGCGCAGGGCGTCCTGGACGATGGTGTCGGCGCCGATGCGCAGATAGAGCAGGCCATCGATCTGCTTGATGCCGACCGCGTCCTTGCCGCCGAACCCGACGGAGAGCGCGGCGGAGAGCGGCTCCCCGGCGTCGAGGTCCCTCATCTTCCGCTCGCCCTCCGACTCGCCGGCGACGGCCGTCAGTTCCAGCGCGGACAGCACCTCGGCGTCCTGCGGGTCCGGCTCGGGATCACCGGACAGTTCGGCGGACCGGACGAGGTACTCGTGCAGTTCCTCGGGCGAGGCGAGGAACGACGCCTCCAGCGTGACGGCCTCCCGGGACATCAGCTGGTCGACGGCGTCACCCAGCCCGGGGCCGGCACCGGCCACGGGCCCCAGCTGGCAGCCGGCGGCGGTCACGGCCAGGGTGATCAGGAGCGCACCGCCGCCGAGGGCGGTGCTCCGCTTGCGGAGGGTGCTGATGATGTCACTCCCGGTCGGTGAACGGCGGCAGGGGGACCGACCCCCACCCGCACAGTGTCTACCGGCGACCCTACGGTGTGCGCGGAGCACGGCCGGTCGTGGCCGAGGTGTCACCGGACGGTGAGGAGGTGTTGACCTTCGGCTCGGATACGCTCGGTCGGGTGAGCCGCGGGCGTCGAGACCCGGGGTGACCAGCACCGACGCGCGACCGAGGCGCACGGCCGACCAGGCGGCGCGCACGCCGGGGAGTGCGCCGTCCACGGCGGCGTGCTTCCGGGGGAACGGCCGAGATGCCCCACCCGGCCGAACCCGGCCCCGGTGGCGGCGCCGCGCCGGGTTCGGAGCGGCGACGCCGGCCGCACACCGCCCGGGCCGCGCACACCACGCACACCGAGCGGAGCGAGTGGGATCGACATGACGGAGCCGACCGAGCCGACCACGCCGATCGAGCCGGCCAACCCCACACCCCCGGCGGCCGGGCCGGGCGCGCCCGCCCAGGCGGCCTCCACGGCACCCACGGCCCCCACGTCCCCCACCGAACGGGCGACCGTCCGCAGGCCGTGGCTGGTCGGGGTCTCCGGCGCGTCCGGCACCCCGTTCGCCGCCGCCGTGCTGCGCGGCCTGCAGGCGGCCGGCGAGCCGGTGGACCTGGTGGTCAGCCGGGCCTCGCGGCTGACACTGCTGGACGAGACGGGCATCGGCTTCCGCGACGCGCACTGGGAGGAGGATCTGGCGTCCTGGCTGGCGCGCGGCGCCGACGGCACGCCCGACGCGTTCGCGCCGGACCTCTCCGACGTGCGGTACTGGGCGGCCGGGGACCTGGCGGCCGGGCCGTCGTCCGGCTCGTACCCGGTGCGGGGCATGCTGATCGTGCCCGCCTCCACGGCGTGCGTGGCGGGTGTCGCCCTCGGCCTGTCGAAGGACCTGCTCCAGCGGGCGGCGAGCGTCACGCTCAAGGAGCGCCGCCCCCTGGTCGTGGCCGTGCGGGAGACGCCGCTGAACGGCCAGACGCTGCGTCACCTGGTGACGCTGGACGACGCGGGGGCCGTGGTGCTGCCGGCCTCGCCCGGGTTCTACGCCGGTGCCCACCACATCCAGCAGCTGGTGGACTTCGTGGCCGGGCGGGCGCTGGACGCCGTCGGGGTGGAGCACGACCTGTACCGGCGCTGGGCGGGACAGCTCGGCGGCGCCAGGGAGTGAGAGCCGGCCGACGGCGGACCCGGCCCCGCGCCGCGCCGCGGGCAGGCTCCTCACGCCGCAGCGGCGGGCCAGTCGTAAGCGGTCCGGCCCGTATGCCTTAGATTCTTCTGTGGAACGACGTCCCCAACGGAACAGCGAAAGGCGCGGCGAGATGGACGCGGTGGACAGGCAGCTCATCCAGGCCCTTCGCGAGAACGGCCGCGCCTCGTACGCGGAGCTGGGCCGGCTGGTCGGGCTCTCCGGCCCCAGCGTCACCGACCGGATCAACCGGCTGGAGGGCGCCGGGGTCATCACCGGCTACCGCGCGACGATCGACGCCCCCTCGCTCGGCCTGGGCGTCACCGCGCTGATCGGCATCCAGCTCTCGGACGCGACCGACCACGAGGAGGTCGCGGGGCGGCTTCAGCACCTCGCCGAGATCGAGGACTGCTGGTTCATCGCCGGCGACGACTCCTACATGCTGAAGGTGCGGGCGACCGACGTGGACGGCCTGGAGCGGACCATCCGCCGCCTGTCCGGCACCAAGGGTGTCTCGCGGACGCGGACCACCATCGTGCTCTCCACCAAGTGGGAGAACCGGGTCGGTGGCCTGCCCGAGGACATCGACGCCTGACCGGCGGCGTACGCTCGGTCCGGAAACCCACGAACGAGGAGGCGGCAGGGCATGGACGCTGGACTCAAGCGCGAGCTGGAGCAGAAGGTCCGCGCCGGCGAGCGGCTGAGCCGCGAGGACGGCATCGCGCTCTACGAGTCGGACGACCTGGCCTGGCTGGGCGGGCTGGCGCACGAGGCGCGGACCGCGAAGAACGGCGACGTCGTCTACTTCAACGTCAACCGTCACCTCAACATGACCAATGTGTGCACCGCGTCGTGCGCGTACTGCTCCTTCCAGCGCAAGCCGGGGGAGAAGGACGCGTACACGATGCGGATCGAGGAGGCGGTCCGGCTCGCCAAGGCGATGGAGGGCGACAACCTCACCGAGCTGCACATCGTCAACGGCCTGCACCCCAACCTCCCCTGGCGCTACTACCCGCGCTCGCTGCGGGCGCTGAAGGAGGTCCTGCCGCCCACGGTGCAGCTCAAGGCGTTCACCGCCACCGAGATCCACCACTTCGAGGAGATCTCCGGGCTCACCGCCGACCAGATCCTGGACGAGCTGATCGACGCCGGGCTGGAGTCGCTGACCGGCGGCGGCGCCGAGATCTTCGACTGGGAGGTCCGGCAGCACATCGTGGACCACCGCACCCACTGGGAGGACTGGTCCCGGATCCACCGGCTGGCGCACTCCAAGGGGCTGAAGACCCCGTGCACCATGCTCTACGGGCACATCGAGGAGCGGCGCCACCGCGTCGACCACGTGCTGCGGCTGCGTGAACTCCAGGACGAGACCGGCGGCTTCCAGGTCTTCATCCCGCTGCGGTACCAGCACGACTTCGTGGACATGAAGGACGGCAAGATCCGCAACAAGCTCCAGGCGCGCACCACCATGGCGACGGGCGCCGAGGCGTTGCGGACGTTCGCGGTCTCACGGCTGCTGTTCGACAACGTGCCGCACGTCAAGGTGTTCTGGGTCATGCACGGCCTCCAGACGGCGCAGCTGGCGCTTCAGCACGGCGCGGACGACATGGACGGCTCGGTCGTGGAGTACAAGATCACCCACGACGCCGACTCCTTCGGCACCCCGGACAAGCTGACCCGCGAGGATCTGCTGGAGCTGATCCGCGACGCCGGGTTCCGTCCGCTGGAGCGCAACACCCGCTACGAGGTGGTGCGCGAGTACGACGGCCCGGACCAGGACCGCCGCGAGTCGCCGCAGGCGATGCGGCTCTGACACGTCGGAGCACCGGGCCGCGGCCCGGTGTTCGTCGTACCGGCCCGCCACCGTTTCGACGGTGGCGGGCCGGCGTCGTCCGCGGGCGGCGTTTCCTCGGTGGAGGGGTGCCGGGTTGAGGGGTGCCGGGTGTGATGTTCGCCCGGGCGGAACGCACTGGCGCGCCATCGTGCAGGAACATACGCTCCACGGCATGAGTATTCGGTATGTGGTCGACCCGGAGGTGACGCCCGCGCTCACGGACGGGCTGCTGCGGCTGTGGGCCGACGTCACCAACGCGGGCGGGGCGGTCGGCTATGTGCCACCGGTCGAGCCGGAGGAGATCCGCGAGGTCTGCGAACAGCACCTGCGCCTGGTGCGCGAGGGCGGCGCCCGGATGGTCCTCGGCCTCACCGAGGACGGGCAGCCGGCGGCGCTCGCCTTCGTGCAGTTCAACGCGCACCGGCTGATGCGCCACTGGGTCGGCCTGTACCGGGTGATGATCGACCCCGCCCACCAGGGCGGCGGCGAGGGGCGCCGGCTGATGAGCGCGTGCCGGGAGACCGCCGCCGCGACCGCCGGCGTGCGGGCGATCCGGCTCACCTGCCGCGGCGGCATGGGACTGGAGCGGTTCTACGAGGCGTGCGGCTACAAGGAGGTCGGTCGCACACCGGAGGCGATCCGCGTCAGCGCCGACGACTACCGCGACGACGTGATGTTCTGGCTCCCCCTGGCCTGACCGCCGGGAGGGCATGCTTCACTGGAGGACGGCCCCGATCGGCGGCCACCGGAGACCGGCACACACCGCCGGACACCACCGGACACCACCGGACACCGCCGACGAGCAGCACCCGCGAGCAGCCCGAGCCGATAGGAAGCAGCCGTGACCGACACCAAGCACGCGACAATCCGCTACACCGGGATGCGCATCGGCGTCTTCGTCGCCTGCCTGGCCCTGGTGACCGGCCTGGCACACCTCGGCCTCATCCCGCTCGGCATCGGGGACTCCAACCCGCTGTGGCTCTTCGCGCTGGCGATCCTCATCTCCTCCCCGATCAGCTTCGTCCTGCTCAACCGGCAGCGGGACGCGATGTCCCAGCAGGTCGGCGACGCGGTGCTCCGCACCCGCGACAAGCTGCACTCCAACCGCACCATGGAGGACGAGGCGGACGACGCGGCGCGTGGCGCCGCCGCCGAGAAGCCCGCCACCGAGGAGCCCGCGGCCACGACGAAGGCCACGACGAAGGCCACGACGAAGGCCACAACGAAGGCCGCCACCGAGCGCTGACGGCCGGACGGCCACGCGCCGCCGGACCCACACCTCTTCCGCGTGAGACGTCTCACGCCGACCACCGCACCCCGCCGGGAATCCCTTCCCCCGACGGGGTGTTGTGCTGTCCAACGACCGGGACCCAAAGCCACACTTGGGGCAACTCATAGGAAGGGTGTTAATGTGTTCGATGTGAAACCAGTCGCGCACGACCCCGTTCCGAGCCCCGTGCTGCTCGTCGCGCGGCTGCACATCGACCTCTGTCGCCGCCACACCGCCGCGTGTAACTGACCGCACGCAGCGCACCGGGCACGCCGTTCGGGCGTGCCCGGTGCGCTGCGTGCGGTCAGTTACACGCGGCGGTGTGGC
>NZ_BHZI01000223.1 GCF_004305975.1 Streptomyces otsuchiensis | reverse complement strand
GCCCGGCACCCCGCGTCACCGCACCACGGCCACTCCCCCGCGTCACCACGACGGGCGCGGAGCTGTGGCGTGTGACGCGCCGCGCCGCCCGGGCCACCGACCGCCCGCTTCGTACCGCCCCCCGTCCCCATCTCTCGACCGGAGTCCTCCTGTGTCTTCCTCGTCCCTCGACAAGGCCCCCACCGGCCGCGGGCGAATATCCCTGCCGCCGTTCTGGGCGCAGATCCTGATAGGTCTCGCCCTCGGCGTGCTGCTGGGCTGGATAGCCCGCGCCGGGGAGGTCGAATGGCTCGGCACGGCGCTCAGCGAGATCGGCGGCCTGTTCGTCCAGCTGCTGCGCCTGGCGGTGGCACCGCTGGTCTTCTTCGCGATCGCGGTCTCCATCACCAACCTGCGCAAGGTGTCCAACGCGGCGCGGCTGGCCGGGCAGACCCTGCTGTGGTTCCTGATCACCTCACTGATCGCCGTCGCGATCGGCATCACCCTGGGCCTCGTCCTCAACCCGGGTTCCGGCTCCAGCCTCACCCCGGCCGACGGTGAACTGCCCTCCACCACCGGCTCCTGGCTGGACTTCCTCACCGGGATCGTCCCCACCAACATCATCGAGCCGTTCGCCGAACTCCGCGTGCTGCAGATCGTCTTCCTGGCCGCCGTGGTCGGCATCGTCGCCCTGAAGCTCGGCGAGCGCGCCGCGCCGGTGATCACCTTCGGTGAGACCGTGCTGGAGATGCTGCAGAAGGCGCTGTGGTGGGTCATCCGCCTCGCGCCCATCGGCACCCTCGGTCTGATCGGCCGTTCCATCAACGAGTACGGCTGGGACCTGCTGGGCGACTACGCGAAGTTCACCACCGCGGTCTACATCGGTTCGCTGCTGGTGATGTTCGGTGTCTACCCGCTGCTGCTGCGCTTCTTCGGCGGCGTCAACCCGCTCCAGTTCTACCGCGGCGCCTGGCCGGCGCTGCAGCTCGGCTTCGTCTCCCGCTCCTCCGTCGGCACCATGCCGGTGACCCAGCGCGCCACCGAGCGGCTCGGTGTGCCCCGCGAGTACGCCAGCTTCGCCGTTCCGTTCGGCGCCACCACCAAGATGGACGGCTGCGCCGCCATCTACCCGGCGCTGGCGGCGATCTTCATCGCTGAGATCTTCGACGTCAGCCTGGGCATCCAGGAGTACGTCCTGATCGTCTTCGTCTCGGTGATCGGCTCGGCCGCGACCGCCGGTATGACCGGCGCCACCGTGATGACGACCCTGACCCTGAGCACGCTGGGCCTCCCGCTGGAGGGCGTCGGTCTGCTGCTGGCGATCGACCCGATCCTGGACATGATCCGGACCTCGGCCAACGTCGCCGGCCAGGCCACCGTCCCGGTCATCGTCGCCGCCCGCGAGGGCATCCTCGACCGGGAGGCGTACGACAACGCCACCTCGTTCAACCTGGACGACTGGGACGACACCGGTGCCACCGGCACCACGGCGACCGCCGAGCCGGAGCCCGAGCCCGCGACGGCGGGCGCGGGCGCCTCCTCCGGAGGCGACGGCGCTCCCCGCTCCGGCCCCGGCACCGCCTGACGGCACCGGCCCGGCACCGCCCGGACGACGGTCCGCACCATCACGGAGGCCCGGCCCCGCGCACACGCGCGGGGCCGGGCCTTCACCGTGCCGGACGGCCGGCGGGGCGGGGCCGGTCAGCGGTGGCCGGAGGCACCGCCGCTCACGTACATTTTTACGTACGCAGCAGGAGGTGCCCATGAAGACCATGTCGTACTCGGAGTCCCGGGCGAACTACGCCGAAACCCTCAACTCGGTCGTCGACGACCGGGAGGAGGTCGTCATCACACGCGCGGGTCACGACCCGGTGGTGATCGTCGCGCTGGACGACTACGAGTCACTCAAGGAGACCGCTTATCTCCTCCGCAGCCCGGGGAACGCCCGGCGTCTCCTGGCCTCGATCGAGCGGCTGGAGAACGGCGGCGGCACGGTACGGGAGATCGCCGGGTGAAACTCGTCTGGGACGAGAGCGCCTGGGAGGACTACCTCTGGTGGCGGGCGCAGGACCGCAAGGTGCTCCGCCGGGTCAACCTGCTGCTCCAGGACATCGCCCGCAATGGCAACGAGGGGATCGGCAAGCCCGAGCCTCTCAAGCACGGTTTCCATGGTTTCTGGTTCCGGCGGGTGACCGATGAGCACCGCCTGGTGTACCGGCTGGAGGAGGGCGCGATCCTGATCGCCGCGTGCCGCTACCACTACGGCTCCTGACTCCGGCGCCGGCGTCGCCCGCACCATCACGGAAGGCCCGGCCCCGCGCACACGCGCGGGGCCGGGCCTTCCGTGATGGTGCGGTGCGGCCGGTCAGCGGTGGCCGGTGGTGGTGAGGTCCTCGGGCTTGACCACGGCCGAGTCGTGCTCGGCGTCCAGGCTGTGCTCGGGGTCACCGGGGACCGTGTTGCGCGGCGCGGGCGCCTCCTCGGCGGTGGCGTCGGCGCTGTGCGAGGCCAGCGCGATCACGATCCTGTCCTCGATGTCCTTGGGGTGGCTGCCCATGTAGTAGTTGAGGACGATGGAGAAGACCAGCTCGCGGCCGTCGGCGTCGGTGACGTAGCCGGAGAGGCCGGTGGCGCCGGTGAGGCTTCCGGTCTTGGCGTGCGCGTTCTTCTCGGCGGGGGTGCCGCACATGCGGGAGTTGAGGGTGCCGCCGGCGAACCGCTCGCCGGCGCAGGCGATCGGCAGCTCCTCGTACCAGGTGTCGAACCACGCCTCGTCCCGGACGTTGACCAGCATCGTGGCGAACTCCGAGGCGGGCACCCAGTTGCGGCGGGTCAGGCCGGAGCCGTCGGCGAGCACATAGACGGAGTCGTCCATGCCGAACCCGGCGAGGGAGTCGCGGGCGGCGGCGGTGCCCGCGCTCCAGCCGCCGTCACCGGCACTCTCGTACCCCATCGCCTTGACGAGGACCTCGGCGTGCCCGTTGTTGGAGAGCTTCATGAAGGGGTTCATCAGCTCGGCCACCGTCATGGACTCGTGCGACGCCAGCAGCCGGGTGTTGTCCGGGGTGGCCCGGCCGAGCCGGGTCTTGCCGACGACGCGGATGCCCTCCTCGGCGAGCGCGGTCTTGAAGACGGCCGTGGCGTGGCCGGTCGGGTCCCAGACGGCGCGCCAGACGCTGGTGGGGTTGGCGTCGACCGCGATGGAGCCGGAGACGGTGATGACGTCCTCGCCGTGCTTGCGGTTGAGCGGCAGGCTGAGGGAGCTGCCGGCCTCGCCGGTGGTGGCGGTGTTCTCGACCGTGACGAAGCCGGTGTCCGGGTAGACCGAGACCTTCGGCCGGTCGCCCACCGCGGCGCCGGGCTCGACGGTCACCTTGACGGTGCCGGCGTCGTAGTCGGTGTCGGGGGCCACGGTCAGCGCGGAGATCGGCGCGCCGTAGTAGTACTGCTCGTCGTCGACGTTCCAGCCCCAGTGGTAGCGCTCGTCGTCGAACCGGGTGTCGTCGGCGACGAGGTTGCCGACGACCTGGCGCACGCCCGCCTTCTTCAGCTGTGCCGCGAGCGACTGATAGTCCTCGTACAGCAGCGTCGGGTCGCCCGTGCCGCGCAGGTAGAGGTCCCCCACGAGGACACCGCCGACGACCCGGCCGGGAGTGCGGACCTCGGTGGCGAAGGTGTAGTCGGGGCCGAGCACATCCATCGCCGCGGCCGAGCTGAGCAGCTTGGAGTTGGACGCGGGCATCAGCCGGTCGTCGCCGTTGTGCTCGTACAGGACGTCACCGCTCTCGGCGTCCGCCACGACCACGCTCGCCTGGGCTCCGTCGAGACGGGGGTCGGTGAGGATCTCGTCCAGGGTGTCGGCGAAAGCGGCACGGCTCTGGTCGGCGCCGGCGGGCGCGGACCAGACGAGGGTGAGCGCCATGCAGGCGGCCACCGGTGCGAGCAGCAGGGCTCTGAGGGGGCGTCGAGTCATGGCAACAGAGCATGGCGTAAGTATTTTTCAGGTCAAGGGGGCTGAGCCGAAAATCGCCGTCAACTCTCGCGAGCGCCACCGGACGGACGGTGCGGCTCCACCCAAGGTGGCGGAATCCGGGCAGGCGGGGAGAGCGCCGATCGCTCCGCAGTGGGACGGAAAGCCACCGGAAACGAAAGGCAGGAGCCCCCGCCGGGGCGGGGGCTCCTTGGGTGAAGCTCTGAAGCGGGCGATCGTGACCGCGACGCTGTGGTGATCAGACGGGAGTGACGTTCTCCGCCTGCGGGCCCTTCGGGCCCTGGGTGACGTCGAAGTTCACCTGCTGGTTCTCTTCCAGGGAACGGAAGCCAGAGGCATTGATCGCCGAGTAGTGGACGAAGACATCGGGACCGCCGCCGTCCTGGGCGATGAATCCGAAGCCCTTTTCGGCGTTGAACCACTTGACGGTTCCGGTAGCCATATAAGCCCTCCTTGGGCCTACCAGGGTCGCCCTGCTCCAGAACCTACACAGAAGCCTGAAAACGACGAAAGCCTGCGGTTACATGCTCCGCAGGCTCTCACTGCAAGGGAAACCAAACTGCAACTTGCGGCGAGCCTAGCACGCAGAATGCACGGCCGGAAGGGGGATGATCACCCTCCGAACCCGGTCATATCTGCGGTTCACCGAGTGGGTTTCGGCGGCGTTCACAAGCGGCGTGGCGGACCGTCCGGCGCCGCCCGCGGGGCGGGTCGGCACGGGGCGCGGGCGGGCGGTTCGCACGGGCGTGCCGGGCCGGTCCCTCCGGCCGCGTGCGTCCGTACGGCCCCGGGAGGCGGGCCTCGCGCGACGCCGGTGCCGTGAGGGGCGCCGGAGGTGGCAGGCGTACCCTGCGAAGGGTGAGCACATCGAACAGGACCCGCCCCCGCGTCGGCCACATCCAGTTCCTCAACTGCCTGCCGTTGTACTGGGGGCTCGCCCGCACGGGGAGCCTGCTCGACCTGGAGCTGACCAAGGACACCCCGGAGAAGCTCAGCGAGCAGCTGGTCCGCGGCGACCTCGACATCGGCCCGATCACCCTGGTGGAGTTCCTCCGCAACGCGGACGACCTCGTCGCCCTTCCCGACATCGCGGTCGGCTGCGACGGCCCGGTGATGTCCTGCGTGATCGTCTCGCACGGCCCGGTGGAGGAGCTCGACGGGGCGCGCGTGGCGCTCGGTTCCACCTCGCGCACCTCCGTGCGCCTGGCGCGCCTGCTGCTCGCCGAGCGCCACGGCGTGCAACCGCACTACTTCACCTGCCCGCCCGACCTCTCCGAGATGATGCGGGAGGCCGACGCCGCCGTCCTCATCGGGGACGCCGCACTGCGCGCCTCCCTGCACGACGCACCCCGGCTCGGGCTGCGCGTCCACGACCTCGGCGCCATGTGGAAGGAGTGGACCGGACTGCCGTTCGTCTTCGCCCTCTGGGCGGTGCGCCGCGACTACCTGGCGGAGCACCCGGCGACGGTCCACGAGGTGCACCGCGCGTTCCTCGACTCGCGAGACCTCTCCCTCACCGAGGTCACCAAGGTCGCCGAGCAGGCGGCCCGCTGGGAAGCGTTCGACGCCGAACTCCTGGAGCGCTACTTCACCACCCTCGACTTCCGTCTCGGGGAACGCCAGCTGGCCGGCGCCGCCGAGTTCGCCCGTCGCGCCGGTGACACCGAGGGCGCCAGCATCCAGCTGCTGCGGCCCGCGCCCGCGCACCACTGACCTCGGGGGAGGCGGCGGAGGGGCCGGGCGCGACAGACCCGGCGCGCGGCACCGGCGCGCGTGCCCGTATCCGTTGCCATCCCCGGACCAGCACCCGCACCCGCGTCCGCACCCGCACCCGCACCCGCACCGACGGCCGACCCGGCGCTGGAGCGCGCCGGCGGGCACCCCTACATTCGGTAGCGCGGCATCCCCGGCACCTCCGGCTCGGGAACCGCGCCAGAAGGGGGACTGAACGACCATGGAGCCGCTGCGAGCCGAAGACCCCAGACGCATCGGCTCCTACCGGCTGCTGGGCCGGCTCGGCAGCGGCGGAATGGGCCGCGTCTACCTCGGGCGCAGCGCCGGCGGGCGCACCGTCGCCGTGAAGGTGGTCCATCCGCACTTCGCCGTCGACGACCAGTTCCGTGGCCGGTTCGCCCGCGAGGTCGCCGCCGCGCGGCGGGTCGGTGGCGACTGGACCGCGCCGGTCCTGGACGCCGATCCGGACGCCGAGGTGCCCTGGGTGGCGACCGGTTACGTGGCCGGGCCGGACCTCCAGCGGGTGGTGGAGGACCTCGGTCCGCTGCCCGCCGGGACCACGCGCGTACTGGCCACCGGCCTGGCCGAGGCGCTGGCCGCCGTCCACGCGCTCGGCCTGGTCCACCGGGACGTCAAACCGTCCAACGTGCTGCTCACGCTGGACGGCCCGCGCCTGATCGACTTCGGCATAGCCCGCGCCACCGACGCCGGCTCCGCCCTCACGGAGACCGGGGCGTTCGTCGGGTCGCCCGGCTACATGGCGCCGGAGCAGCTGCTCACCGGTGAGACGGGCCCCGCCGCCGACGTGTTCGCCCTGGGCTCGGTCATCGCGTTCGCGGCGGCCGGCAGTGCGCCGTTCGAGGGGGACAGCGCCGCGCAGCTGCTGTACCGGGTCGCCCACGAGGAGCCCGACCTGGCGCGGGTCCCCGCCGGGCTGCGGCCGCTCGCCGCGCGCTGCCTCGCCAAGAACCCCGCCGACCGGCCCGCGCCGGCGGAGCTGGCAGCCGAACTGTCCGACGGCGCCGGGGCGAGCGCGCTGGTCCGGGAGGCGGACGGCTGGCTGCCCTCGGCGGTGGTCTCGGGCGTCAGCCGCCGCGCGGTGGAACTGCTCGACCTGGAGGCGGAGTCGGCCGGCTACCCGGTCTCCCCGGCGGGCGCGGCGGGCGCGGCGGGCGGGGGCACCGGGACGGGTACGACCGGCCCCCGCGGGGCCGGGGCAGCGGCGGACGCCGGGGAGGCTCCCGCCTCGGTGACCGGCGACGGCGCCACGAGTGGCGGCGGGCACGGCGCGGTGACCGGTGCGTTCGGACCGCCCGCGCCGGCCGGTCACCCGACGCCACCCGGCCCCTACGCACCGGCCGCCGGCGCCACGCCCGGCAGTGCGGCGCCCGGCGGGCCGTACTCGCCCACCGGCCCGTACCGGGCGTCCGGCCCCTACGGCGCCCCCGGACCGTACGGCTCTGGCGCGGCGCCCGGCGGCCCCTACGCCGGGTGCGCCCCGGCGGGCGGCGGCGCGGCCGACGCCCCGGGGGCACCGGCCACCGGATGCGCCCGGCGCGGACGGCGAAGGCTGCTCTGGCCACTGGCCGCGCTGCTGGTGGCGGGGCTGGCCACGTCGGCCTACCTGCTGCTCGGCCCCGACTCTGCCGACGGCGACGGCGACGGCCCTGGCCCGATCGGCGGTGACGGCGGCAGCGACGGCGGCTCCGGCGACGACCCCGGCGACCCGGACGACCCCGACAGCGCGGAGCTGCCCGCCGAGTACACCGGCGTCTGGGCGGGCGACGTGACGTTCCTGGGCGGCCTGCCCGCCGGGAACATGACCGTGACCCTGGAGCCCGGCACCAGCGGCGACGCGCTCGGCACGGTGGTCCACGTCCCGCCGCTCCCGATCTCCACCTGCGTGGACCGGCTCACCCTCAGCTCGGTGGACGACGACGAGCTGACCTTCGTCGCCGCGCTCGTGCCCGAGGAGTCCACCCCCGGCACCTGCGAACAGGACGAGTTCGAGATCGTCCTGGAGCCCCGGGAGGACGGAGTCCTCTACTTCCGCTCCGGCATCCCCGACGGCCCCGAGGGCCCCCTCACCCCGACCGGCTGAGCACCGGGAACGCCCACGACGGCATCCCGCGAGTCCTAAGATGGCGGCGTCGCCGTCGGCCCCGTACAGCAGCGCGAGGAGTTCCATGCGACCGCCCGTGATCGAGACGCTCGAGATCAAGAACTACCGGGCCCTCCAGAACGTGACCATCAAGAACCTCAGACCGTTCACGGTACTCGTCGGTCCCAACGGCAGCGGCAAGTCGACGCTCTTCGATGTCTTCGCCTTCCTGGAGACGTGCTTCACCGTCGGGGTGCGCAGCGCCTGGGACCGTCGCGGCGGCCAGCGTGAGCTGCTGTCGCGCGGCGCCGAGGGACCGGTGTCGATCCAGATCGCCTACCGCGAGCGTCCCGGGGAGCGGCGGCTGACCTACCGGCTGGACCTGACCGAGGAACGGGGCCGCCCCGTCGTCAGCCGCGAGATGCTGCGCTGGACGACCGCTCCCGGCCAGGGGCGCCCGTCCCACATTCTCGACTTCCGGTCGGGGCTGGGCTACGTGGCGGACGAGGAGAGCGGGGAACGGCGCGAGGAGGAACTCGACACCCCGGACACCCTGGCTGTGAACGCCATCGGCCAGTTCCGGTCCCACCCGAGAGTCGCGGCGCTCAGACGTTTCATCTCCGGCTGGTACCTCTCCTATCTGTCGGTGGCCGAGGAGCGGAAGTCTCCGACTGCGGGCCCCCAGGAACGGCTCTCACAGTCCGGCGACAACATCAGCAACGTCCTGCAGTACCTCAAGGAGAACCATCCGGAGCGGCTGGAGCGCATCATCGAGGCGTTGCGGGAGACGGTGCCCACGCTCGAGAGCGTCGACTACCAGACCTCACCGGACGGTCGTCTGGTGTTGTTCGTCAAGGACGCCCCGTTCCGGGAGGCGGTCCTCGCGGGAAACGCGTCGGACGGCACACTGAAACTGCTTTCGTACCTCACCCTGCTCTACGATCCCGACCCCGCGCCGTTCATCGGGATCGAGGAGCCGGAGAACCACCTCTACCGAACGGTGCTGCCGGGGCTGGCCGACCAGTGCCGGCAGTCCAGCAACACCTCGCAGGTCCTGGTGACCACGCACTCCCACGAGTTCATCAACTCCTGCCGGCCCGAGGAGGTGGTCGCCCTCTACCGGGACAGCTCCGGCTACACACAGGTGGTGCGGCCGCGTGAGATCCCGCTCGTCGTCGACATGATCGACAACGGGGCGCAGCTGGGCCAGCTCTGGCAGGAGGGCTACTTCGAGGACCTGCCCGAGCCGCGTACTCCAGTCGCCGACGCCGGGGGCGACGCGTGAACGCCAGGCGCGGGCCCAAGGGCAGCCAGTGCTCCGCGCGTGCGGACCGAGCCGTGCAGCTCGAGGTGCTGGTGGAGGAGGAGTCGGCGAAGCGGGCGCTGAAGCCGCTGCTTTCGGCTCTGTTCGACGGACGGCGGGTGAAGATCTCGGTGCGCACCTTCTGCGGCAAGCCCGACCTCCTCAAGAAGCTGCCGGAGCGGCTGGCGGGCTACGCCGCCTCCCGACGGCGCGGCGAGGACATCCGGGTCGTCGTTCTGGTCGACCGCGACAACGACACGTGTACCGAGCTCAAGACGAGGATGGACGAGATAGCCAGGTCCGCCGGCCTGGTTCCGCGTGGCGACGACTCCGGCACCGGGCGCTTCCAGGTGGTCAACCGGATCGCGGTGCGCGAACTCGAATCGTGGTACTTCGGCGACTGGCCGGCGGTTCGGAAGGCGTTCCCGAAGATGGGGGCAGAACCGCCGAAGAAGTACCGGGGCAATCCGGACGCGGCCCAGGGGAAGTGCTCCGACGCTTTCGAGAAGGCCCTGAGCGCGAGCGGGGTGCGCATGGCGTCCAAGCCCCAGTGGGCGGAGCGCGTCGGGGCCCACCTCTCGCTGACGGAGAACGCCTCGCCCAGTTTCCACGCCTTCGTCCGGGGGGTCGGGGACCTGGTCGGCGAGTGAGTCACCACACTCCCGCGGCGGCGTGGGGGCGGTGGTGGGTGA
>NZ_BHZI01000222.1:5746-9830 GCF_004305975.1 Streptomyces otsuchiensis | reverse complement strand
GACGGGATCAGGCCCGCCCGCCCCGCCGGCGGGCCTCGCGGACGGCGGCGGCGAGGCCCGGACGTGCCGCCTCCGAATACGTTTTGGCGATCCGAGCGGCTATCCCATATGCTTCTCACGTCCCCGACGGCGCCGAGAAGCGCTCAGGCGGGCCACCAGCCCTCATCGTCTAGTGGCCTAGGACGCCGCCCTTTCAAGGCGGTAGCACGGGTTCGAATCCCGTTGGGGGCACGCTCAACCATGTGTGGAATGATCTTCCACTCATGTGCGCAAGGTCCTGTGGAGCAGTTTGGAGTGCTCGCCACCCTGTCAAGGTGGAGGCCGCGGGTTCAAATCCCGTCAGGACCGCTTGCAGATCACTCCGGTGAACTGCGTGGCTGGGTAGCTCAGTTGGTACGAGCGATCGCCTGAAAAGCGATAGGTCGCCGGTTCGATCCCGGCCCCAGCCACCACCATGAGAACGCCCCGGACGGCATGCCGTCCGGGGCGTTCTCGTTGCTTGCCCGAGCAACAGACCACACCTGGCCGCGATCGTCCCCAGAGGCTTCAGCCTGTTACCGCCGCGCGGGCGAAGGAGGCCGCCGAAGGACTTCGGGTTCGCACCGGGCGCCGGAGTTCGTCCAGGGCCGCCCGCCGTGTGCGGCCGGCGCCACAGGCCGAACGCGGGGCGGTCCCCGGCCGCCGGTGCCCCAGGCACCGACGGCCGATCGTGGTCAGGCGGAGTCGGACGGGCGGCTGCCGTGGGAATCCCCGGACCGCCCGGCGCCGTCCTCGTCGGCATCGACAGACCCGTCCGTCCCCGGCGCGGCCGAGGGTGCGGCCGAGGGCGCGTCGGCGGGTGCGTCGGCGGCACCCTCCCCGGTCCCGGGCGAGGTCCCGTCCTCGGCCCCGGCGTCCTCCTCGGACTGACCGCGGGTGGCCACCAGCGACCAGATGATCGAGACAGCGAGGGTCACGACGATCACCCCGAGGGTGAGCGGAATCGGCAGCTTGCCCACCGGGGTCTCCGAGAGGATCAGCTTGACGCCCGCGAAGGCCAGCACGACCGCCAGGCCGTAGTGCAGATGCGTGAAGCGGCGCAGCAGCCCGGCGAGGCAGAAGTAGAGGCTGCGCAGGCCCAGGATGGCGAAGGCGTTGGCGGTCCACACCAGGAACGTGTTGGTGGTGATCGCCAGGACGGCGGCGACGGAGTCGACGGCGAAGACCAGGTCGGTGGCCTCCACTGCGATCAGCACCACGAAGAGCAGGGTCGCGACCCGGCGGCCGTTGACGCGGGTGAAGAACTTCGCGTCGTGGAACTTGGGGTCGGTCGGGATGATCTTCCGGACGATGCGGACGACGGGGTTGCGGTCCGGGTGGACCTCCTCGTCCTTGGAGACCACCAGCTTGTAGCCGGTCCAGATCAGGAACGCGCCGAAGACGTAGGCGGTCCAGAAGAAGAGCTCCAGCAGTTCCGCGCCGACGAAGATGAACACGAACCGCGCGACCAGCGCGCCGAGGACGCCCCAGATGAGGACCTTGTGCTGGTAGGCGTCCGGCACGCCGAAGAACGTGAAGACCAGCGCGAAGACGAAGATGTTGTCGACCGAGAGCGCCTTCTCGATCAGATAGCCGGCGTAGTAGGTCGACGCCACCTCACCGCCCTGCCAGGCCAGGAGGATCAGACCGAAGGCGAGGCCGATGGCGATCCAGATGCCGCTCCAGATCGCCGCCTCCCGAAAGCCGATGACGTGGTTGTCGCGGTGGGCGAACAGGTCGACGGCCAGCATGAGGCAGATGCCGAGCGCGACCGCACCCCACACCCATAGGGGGACGGCGAACGACAGTTCATTCATCGCAGAATGTTCCTCTTCAACTTTCGGTGGCGGAGAAGCTCACAAGCAGACAATACGGCTACCGCCGGGCCGCCGGGTGGTTGCCCAGGGGCCTGCGGCTCGCACCTCCTGTGATGATGCCGCTCGCCGGCGGCCGGTGGGTGTGGACTCCGCGCAGGTGTGGTGCGGAGCCGGCCGCAGCGCTCCCGGAGTCGCGGCATCCGGTACCCGGCCGGAGGGCCGGCACCGGGCGTGCGACTTTCCTCCGACCCGCCCCCGTATCGACAGGTGAAGGGCGGGACACGCGGGAGCACCCACCCACGGGACGTGGCGGCAGGCAGCGGGTGCGGGAACGGCGGTGGGAAGGGTCCGGGGGCTCACCCTCTGATCTCCGATGTCCGCCAAAGCGGATCAAGCCCTCCTCCGGCGTCCCCGAGCGCGACGCACGGACGGCGAGGTTCGGGGTCGCCGAGTGCCGCGCGCGTCTCTCGCTGTGCCAGAACCGTTCGTGCGCGGCCTGCCGGCCTGCGGTCATCCGGTCCACGCCGCAGCGCCGGGGCGGTGTCAGCGGACGATGGCCTGGATCTCCTGGACGGTGACGTCCTGGGTCGTGCCGAACTCCCCGTCGGGCAGCGTCGCGCCACTACCGTCCGAGCCTTCCCAGCTGACCTCCCACACCACGGTCGCACTGAACGGGTACGGGCCACCGTTGTGCGTCGCCCGGTGGTAGGTGACGCCGCAGGCCGGAGTGGATCCCGCATCGGAAGAGGTGTAGGGCCGGCCCACGCCACCGTCCGCTCCGACCGCGCAGCCGTCGTGCACCGTGGCATCGGCCGTCCCCGGGTCCAACTCCACGCGGGACGGGGTGGCGGTGACCGTCGCCGACAGCTGCGAGTAGCCACTGATCGACGCCGTGACCGAGACAGGCGCCAGGTCGGAGGCGTCCATCCACACCCAGGTGTCGAGGTTCACCTTCTGCGCGTCGGCGGCGGGGCTCAACTCGGCTCGCAGCTGAGGGATCTCCACCTCCGCGTACGCCAACTCCGCCAGCATCTCGGGGGTGGGAGCACCCGGATACGGGGGCGGGGTGTCGTCGTAATCCACCCAGAAGATCCGCGACTCACAGCTCACAGTCGAACTGTCCGGGTGGTTCGGGTTCGAGTGCACCGTCCACCAGGCGCCCTCGTCCTCCCGCCCGATGTTGTGATCCTCGTACTCGCTGCCCTCGCCGTACGTCTCGTCGTGCTGGTCGATGATGCGCTGGGCGTCAGTGCCCTCGGTCTTGCGCGCGGTCGGCTCCGCGTAGGTATCCCACCACGTCTTGAACTCCGACGCGGACCAGCGGGGGGCGTAGTAGCAGGGCGGTGGCGACCAGTCGGTCTGCCGCCCGGTGAGAGAACCGCCGGCACCAGAGCGCGGCGGATCGAAGACGACGCCTCCGACGCCTACATCGGAGACGCTTGTGTTCAGCTTGTTGCCATTGCGGTCTCCACGAACCTCTCCTCCTCGGTCACCTCGACCACCACCGTCTGTGGCGACATCAGATGCCGTCGACAACAAGAGGACCGCACCGACCAGTGCACCGACCGAGCTCAGCGCGCGCACTTATCGTCCTCCCGCTCGGTCGTGAGGACCACGGTCTGCCAGACCCCATCGCCGTTCAGTTCCTGACGCGAGGTGTAGTAGTAAGTGCCACTGTCCGGCTCTTTCTCACCACTGTCCACCTTCACCAGGTAGGACTCGGACATGTCCGCACAGTACGTGGCGACGGCCGCCGTGCTCGACTGCATCTCGAGAGTGCGGTTGTAGTAGTACGTGGTGCCTCCGAAGGAGAGACCGTCATCATGCATCCCGGCGGCGAACTCAAGGCTCTCCAGCAGCGCCGTGTCCGCCTGATAGAACGGCAGCGACGGCACCTTCGTGTCACCGCTGGTGACCGCCTCGTCGACGGCGTTGATGGCGTGTTCCTGGTCGGCGAGGACCGCGAGTTCGACCGGGTCATCGGTGTCGACCTCTTCGAAGACGTTGTTCACGTCGTCGGGGAGGGTGATCTCCGGGCGGTCGACACCGTCGTCGGACGGGTCGTCCTCAGCCGATCCGTCCTCCCCCTCGTCGCTCTCCTCGTCCTCCGGGTCCGGCGACGCCGAGGAGTCGGCGTCGACTCCGGGCGGTGCGTCATCGGCGGAGTCGTCACCCCCGCCACAAGCGGTGGCGAGAAGACCGGTCGCCAGCACGGCCGCGACCACGGAGGCAGAGATTCGGCGCCGCAT
>NZ_BHZI01000222.1:0-5647 GCF_004305975.1 Streptomyces otsuchiensis | reverse complement strand
CCCCCCGCCACAAGCGGTGGCGAGAAGACCGGTCGCCAGCACGGCCGCGACCACGGAGGCAGAGATTCGGCGCCGCATATCAGAAACCCCCGGAGTGTTCGAACAGAGAACCACGCATCACGATAGGTCATGTCCCGGACACCCCGAGGAGCAGGGCTCAGGGGTCGCGCGGCCCCCTCACCCGGTCCGCTGGGCCGGGATGAGGGGCCATTCGGTCCGCACGTCGGCGGCCCACGTCTCCTTGCCGGGGGTGCGGCGGAAGTAGTCGGCGAGCGACGTGGCCTGGTCGCGCGCCCAGGTGATCTGCCGCTGGTGCAGGGTGTCCAGCGCGGTGTGCCCGATGGCCGGCTCGATCCGGGCGATGCGCCAGGCGACCCGGCAGGCGGCGACGGCGTCCGCGTCGGCCCGGTGGGCCCCGTCGAGGGCGACGCGGTAGTGGCGGCAGAGGTCTTCGAGGCGGCGCCCACCCGGCCGGTAGGTGTCGACCTCCTTGTCCAGGACCCGGGGGTCGATCACCCGGAGCCGGGCGGCCGGGAGCAGGTCGCCGAGCGCGGCGACGCCGTGGCGGCGGGCCTCGCGGTCCAGGATCGTCAGATCGAACGACGCGTTCATGGCCACGATCGGGATGCCCGCTCGCTGCGCCTCCGCCAGCGCGGTGACGATCTCGGTGACGACCTCCCCGGCCGGACGGCCCTCCGCGCGCGCCGTGCCGGTGGTGATCCCGTGAACGGCCGTCGCCTCCTCGGGGATCTCGACGCCCGGGTCGGCCAGCCAGGTCCGGGACTCGGTGGGCGCTCCGCCGCCCACGAGTGCCACGCAGGCGGTGACGACGCGGTCCTCCTCGACGCTGACGCCGGTGGTCTCCAGGTCGAAGCCGCACAGGCGGCCCTCGCTCCACGGCTTCATGTTCTCCCCGTCGTCGTGGCGCGACCCCGGTCACTGCCGGCGCCGGGCCCTGGCCGCGCCGGCGCCGTTCGGCGCGAGAACCGCTGTTGATGCGAGAGGTGCAAGAGGCGCAAGAGGTACAGCAGGTGCTGTCGGTCCTGCCCGTGCGCGGGAACGAGGGGGCCCGGCGGTCCGGACCCGGCCCGGCTCCGTGCCGCGCCGTGGCGGGTTTCCCGGTGCGGTGACGGGCGTCCGGCACCATCCGCCGCGGATATCCGGGATAAGGGTTGGCCTGCCGGGTGGGGCAGGTGAGATCCTGGTGCCGGTATGTCCAGACGACCTTCTTCCGCGCGGGTCGCGCAGGCCGACCAGGCCCCGCCCGCCGCCGAGACCACCTCCGCCACCTCTCCCACCCTCCCCGAGCTGCTGGAACGCCTGTCCGGACTGACGCTGCCGGACCAGACGCGGCTCGGCCGACGGCTGGACGGCGCCCGGCGCATCCGCAAGCCGCAGGCACGGCAGCAGGTGCTGTCCGAGATCGCCCGCGCGCTGGACGACGCCGAACTGCGGGTGGCGGACCGGCGCGCGGCCGTACCGGTGATCACCTACCCCGAAGAGCTGCCCGTCAGCCGCCGGAAGGACGTCATCGCCGAGGCGATCCGCGACCACCAGGTGGTGATCGTCGCGGGCGAGACGGGGTCCGGGAAGACGACGCAGCTGCCGAAGATCTGCCTGGAGCTGGGCCGGGGTGTGACCGGGCTGATCGGTCACACCCAGCCGCGCCGGATCGCGGCGCGCACGGTGGCGCAGCGGGTGGCGGACGAGCTGAAGACGCCGCTGGGCGAGGCGGTCGGCTGGAAGGTCCGCTTCACCGACCAGGTCGGGGACCGCACCCTGGTGAAGCTCATGACGGACGGCATCCTGCTGGCGGAGATCCAGCAGGACCGTGATCTGCGCCAGTACGACACGATCATCATCGACGAGGCGCACGAGCGCAGCCTCAACATCGACTTCCTGCTGGGCTACCTCGCCCAGCTGCTGCAGCGCCGTCCGGAGCTGAAGGTGGTCATCACCTCCGCGACGATCGACCCCGAGCGCTTCGCCCGGCACTTCCGCGGCCGGGACGGGGAGCCGGCGCCGATCGTGGAGGTCTCGGGCCGTACCTACCCGGTGGAGGTGCGGTACCGGCCGCTGCTGGAGGACTCCGGCGAGGAGGGCGACGGCGGCGACCGCGACCAGGTGACGGCGATCTGCGACGCGGTCGACGAACTCCAGGCGGAGGGACCGGGCGACGTCCTGGTCTTCCTCTCCGGCGAGCGGGAGATCCGTGACACCGCGGACGCGCTGGGCAAGCGCCGGCTGCGGCACACCGAGATCCTGCCGCTCTACGCGCGGCTGAGCCATGCCGAGCAGCAGCGGGTGTTCCAGCGGCACAGCGGCCGGCGGGTGGTGCTGGCGACCAACGTGGCGGAGACCTCGCTGACCGTCCCGGGCATCAAGTACGTGATCGACCCGGGCACGGCGCGCATCTCGCGCTACAGCCATCGCACCAAGGTGCAGCGGCTGCCGATCGAGGCGGTCTCGCAGGCGAGCGCCAACCAGCGGAAGGGCCGTTGCGGGCGGACCAGCGACGGCATCTGCGTCCGGCTGTACTCGGAGGACGACTTCCTCTCCCGGCCGGAGTTCACCGACCCGGAGATCGTCCGCACCAACCTGGCGTCGGTCATCCTCCAGATGATCTCGGCGCGGCTGGGCGAGATCGAGAAGTTCCCCTTCATCGATCCGCCCGACCACCGCTCGATCCGGGCGGGTGTGCAGCTGCTGGAGGAACTGCACGCGCTGGAGGACGGCAAGAAGCTCACCGAGACGGGGCGACGGCTGGCCCAACTGCCCGTGGACCCGCGGCTGGCGCGGATGGTGCTGGAGGCCGACCGCAACGGCTGCGCCCGCGAGGTGATGGTGATCGCCGCGGCGCTCTCCATCCAGGACCCGCGGGAGCGGCCCGCGGAGAAGCAGCAGCAGGCGGACGAGAAGCACCGCCGGTTCCGGGAGGGCCCGGCCGAGGAGTCCGACTTCCTGGCGCTGCTCCAACTGTGGGAGTACGTACGGGAGAAGCAGCGTGAGCTGTCGTCCTCGGCGTTCCGCAGGATGTGCCGCTCGGAGTTCCTCAACTATCTGCGGATACGCGAATGGCAGGACATCTACAGTCAGTTGAGGTCGGTGGCACGGTCGCTGGACATCCGGCTGAGCGACGAGGACACCGCGGCCGAGCCGGACCGTATCCACCAGTCGCTGCTGGCGGGGCTGTTGTCGCAGCTGGGGTTGAAGGACACCGACAAGCACGAGTATCTGGGCGCGCGCGGCGCGAAGTTCGCGGTGTTCCCGGGCTCGGCGCTGTTCAAGAAGGCGCCGCGCTGGGTGATGTCGGCGGAGCTGGTGGAGACCTCGCGCCTGTGGGCGCGGGTCAACGCGCGGATCGATCCGGAGTGGATCGAGCCGCTCGCCGCCCACCTGGTCAAGCACACCTACAGCGAGCCGCACTGGGAGCAGAAGCAGGCCGCGGTGATGGCGTACGAGCGGGTGACGCTCTACGGCGTTCCGGTGGTGGCCCAGCGGAAGGTCAACTACGGGCGGATCGACGCCGAGACGAGCCGTGACCTCTTCATCCGCCACGCCCTGGTGGAGGGCGACTGGCGCACGGGCCACGACTTCTTCCGGGAGAACCGGGCGCTGCTCCAGGAGGTCGAGGAGCTGGAGCACCGCGCCCGGCGCCGCGACATCCTGGTGGACGACGAGACGCTCTACGACTTCTACGACCAGCGCATCCCCGAAGAGGTGGTCTCCGGGGCGCACTTCGACTCCTGGTGGAAGAAGCGCCGGCGGGACGAACCGGACCTGCTGAGCTTCGAGAAGTCGATGCTGATCAACGAGAGCGCTCAGTCGGTGACGGAGACCGACTATCCCGACACCTGGCACCAGGGTCGGCTCTCGTTCGCGGTGACCTACCAGTTCGAGCCCGGGACCGACGCGGACGGCGTCACCGTCCATCTGCCGCTCCAGGTGCTGAACCAGGTGACGGACGAGGGGTTCGACTGGCAGATTCCGGGACTTCGCGAGCAGTTGGTGACGGAGCTGATCCGCTCACTGCCCAAGCCGGTGCGACGGCACTGCGTCCCGGCCCCGGACTACGCCCGCAAGTTCCTGGCCGCCGAGCCGGAGCCGGGGGCGCGGCCGCTGGTGCGCGCGCTGGCACACGAGCTGCGCCGGCTCACCGGACAGCCGGTGGAGGAGCGCGACTTCGACCTGGCGAAGGTCCCGGACCATCTGCGGATCACCTTCCGCGTGGTGGACGACCGGGGCCGCCGGCCCGCGGGCGACCCGCGGGAGTCGGAGGACAAGGACCTCGCCGCGCTGCGCCGGCGGATGAAGCCCAAGGCGCGGCAGGCCATCGACCGGGCGTTCGCCGGCCGGACGAAACGGGCGGACGGCGAGACCGTTGAAGGTGGCGACGGCGGCGGACCGCAGCAGCGGACGGGGCTGACGGACTGGACCATCGGCACGCTCCAGCGGACGTTCGAGACACGACGCGGCGGCCAGCCGGTGCGGGCGTACCCCGCGCTGGTGGACGAGGGTTCGTCGGTCGCGGTGCGGCTTTTCGACACCGAGGCGGAGCAGCTGGACGCGATGGTGCGGGGCACGCGGCGGCTGGTGCTGCTGCGGCTGCCGTCCGACCCGGCGAAGTTCGCGGCCGGGCAGCTGGACAACCGGGCCAAGCTGACGCTGGCCTCGTCGCCGCACGGGTCGGTGCAGGCGCTGCTCGCCGACTGCGCGACGGCGGCGGTGGACCAGCTGGTCGCCGCCCGTGGCGGCCCGGCGTGGGACGAGGCTGCGTTCCGGAAGCTGGTGGAGGCGGTCCGCACGGACGTGGTGCCGCTGACGGAGCGGATCGTCGCGCGGGTGCGGGAGGTGCTGGCGGCCTGGCAGTCGTGCGAGCGCCGGCTGAAGGGGGTCACCAGCCCGGTGCTGCTGCCCTCCATGACCGATGTCAGGGCGCAGTTGGCGGCGCTGATGTGTCCCGGCTTCGTGACGGCGCACGGGGCGCGCCGGCTGCCGGATCTGCTGCGGTACCTCACGGCGGTGGAGCGCAGGCTCCAGCAGCTGCCGCAGCACGCCGAGCGGGACCGGGCACGTACCGCCAAGGTCCAGGAGATGCAGGACGAGTACGCCTGGCTGCTGGAGCAGTTCGCGCCCGGCACGCCGGTTCCGGCGAAGGCCCGGGAGATCCGCTGGATGATCGAGGAGCTGCGGGTGAGCTACTTCGCGCACGCGCTGGGCACCGCGTACCCGGTGTCGGACAAGCGCATCGTGAAGGCGGTGGACGAGGCCGTTCCGGCGGACGCGCGGTGAGGTCCGTGCCCCCATCGCCGGGGGCGCACGGGGCTGTTCGCCGGGCGCTCGACCGGATTGGCTTCGCGCCCCTGGCCTGGGGTAGAGTCAGTTCCGCGCACGAGGTCCTGTGGAGCAGCTTGGAGTGCTCGCCACCCTGTCAAGGTGGAGGCCGCGGGTTCAAATCCCGTCAGGACCGCGTTGATCATCGAAAGGCCCGGACTCTCCGTCCGGGCCTTTCGCGTTGCCGGGGTGATCACCGCGACGCACCACTCGGCACCGGGCTGGGAGAGGGCCAGGAGCGGGTGCCGGTTCACCCCCCGGGAAATGGCCGGATCTCACCGCAACGCCGACCCCGCAACAGCCGCACCCACCC
>NZ_BHZI01000221.1 GCF_004305975.1 Streptomyces otsuchiensis | reverse complement strand
AGCCGGGTGCCCCCAAGCCGGGCGCGCCCACCCCCACGCCTCCGACGCCCGGCTTGGGGGCACCCGGCTTGGGTGCGGCGGCCTTGCGCGGCGCCGCCGGCTTCGCGGACTTGCGGCCGTTGCCACTGCCCGCGTCGAAGGCATCTGTCAGTTTGCGTACAACGGGCGCCTCGATCGTCGAGGACGCTGAACGGACGAATTCACCAAGCTCTTGGAGCTTGGCCATGACGACCTTGCTCTCTACTCCAAGCTCCTTGGCGAGCTCGTATACCCGGACCTTAGCCACTTCGCTCCTTTTTCGGTCCGGGGTGGGTCGTCCGCCGGACCTTCGCTACTTCATGGGCGTACTCATCGCGTACTCATCGAGTGCTCATCGCAATCTCGACCTACTTCCGACTCGCGAGGTACCTGAACCGGGCGGGAGGATCCCACCCGGCGTTACGGACTTTCGACCGATCCGATCGTGCCCCGTCGCGCCTCACGGCTCCGACGGGCCCACCCGGCTTTCCAGCGCCGCTGTGTCCAGCGGTCCCGCGGCCTTGAAGGCCCTGAGGAACGCCCGACGGCGGAGCGCCGACTCGAGACAGGCGGGCACGGGATGCACATAGGCACCCCGGCCAGGCAGCGTACCGCGAAGATCGGGAACACAGGCGCCCCCGATCAGCACCACACGCATCAGATCGCGCTGGGCCGAGCGCCGCCGACAGCCCACACAGGTTCGTTCCGGGCAGGCTCGGGGCTGCGTCCGGCCAGACATCATCGATTCTACCTCCTCGCGCGCCCCACGCCGCGCCCGGGTCGCGCAGCGGGGCACCACGGTCGCGCGTCACGTCGGCATTCGCGCCCCGCCGCGGCGTGCGGGCGGTCGGCCCGCGGGCCGGGCCCGCGCGGGGACGGGCCCCGCATGGGGCGGCCGCACCACGCCGCGGTCCGCCGCCCCGGGGCGACTCCATGGGGCCGTTCACCGGCTCGCCGGGGGTAACCGGGCCCGCCGAACCGGCACGGAATCCTCACGCCCGCCACCGATGGCAGGCGGGCCGGATCCGTCTGCCGGCCGACGGGCGAGCGGGGCGGTCGTCCGGGGGTCAGTCCCTCGGGGAACCGTTCCGGTCGTCGCCACCCGGCTCGGTGTCGGGACGGATGTCGATCCGCCAGCCGGTGAGACGGGCCGCGAGACGGGCGTTCTGCCCCTCCTTGCCGATGGCGAGCGAGAGCTGGTAGTCCGGCACCGTCACCCGCGCGGACCGCGCCGCCTCGTCGACCACCTCGACCCGGCTCACCCGCGCCGGGGAAAGGGCGTGCGCGACGAGCTGCGCCGGGTCGTCGGACCAGTCGACGATGTCGATCTTCTCGCCGTTCAGCTCCGCCATGACATTGCGGACCCGCCCGCCCATGGGGCCGATGCAGGCCCCCTTGGCGTTGAGTCCGGGCCGGGTGGACCGTACGGCGATCTTGGTGCGGTGACCCGCCTCCCGGGCGATCGCCGCGATCTCCACGGAGCCGTCCGCGATCTCGGGGACCTCCAGCTCGAAGAGCTTCTTGACCAGGCTCGGGTGGGTCCGGGACAGCGTCACGGACGGGCCGCGCATTCCCTTGACGACGCGCACGACATAGCTCCGCAGCCGGGTGCCGTGGCTGTAGGTCTCGCCGGGGACCTGCTCCTGCGGGGGCAGGATCGCCTCCAGCCGGCCGATGTCGACCAGCACGTTCCGGGGATCCTTGCCCTGCTGGACGACGCCGGTCACGATGTCGCCCTCCCGCCCGGCGTACTCGCCGAAGGTGACGTCCTCTTCGGCGTCCCGCAGCCGCTGCAGGATGACCTGCTTGGCGGTGGTGGCGGCGATCCGGCCGAAGCCGTCGGGGGTGTCGTCGAACTCGCGCGGCTCGGGCGCCGCCTCGCCCTCGGCGGGCTCGGGCAGGTCGGCGGGGTCCTCCTTCGCCCAGACCGTGACGTGGCCCGTCTTGCGGTCCAGTTCGACCCGGGCCGTGCGCCGGCTTCCCTCGGTGCGGTGGTACGCGATGAGGAGAGCCGACTCGATCGCCTCGACCAGAACGTCGAAGGAGATCTCCTTCTCCCTGACCAGTCCCCGCAGGGCGCTCATGTCGATGTCCATGGTTACGCCTCCTCGTCGTCGTTGTGTCCGGCGGCACCGGGGCGGTCCGCGTCGTCGTCCTGTCCGGCCTTGCGGCTGAACTCCACCTCGCCGCGCGCGCCGGTGATGTCGGCGAACTCCACGCGGCGCGGCTTGGGCTTGCGGCCCTTCTCCCCCGGCACCTCGAGGTCCAGTCCGTCCTCGTCGACCTCCAGCACCCGCGCGGTGAGCTCGCCGCCCTCGCGCAGCTGCAGACGGACGAGGCGCCCACGGGCACGCCGGTAGTGGCGCCGCTCCGTCAGGGGCCGGTCGGCGCCGGGCGAGCTGACCTCCAGTACGTAGGAGTCCCCGCCCATCCGGTCGTCGGCGTCCAGCTTCTCGGAGACGGCGCGGCTCAGCTCGGCGCACTGGTCCAGCGAGACGCCCTCGTCGCCGTCCACCGTGTCCACGACCACCTGGAGCACGCGGCGCTTGCCGGCCTGGGTGACGGTGACGTCCTCCAGGCCCATGCCGTACTGCGCGGCCAGGGGCTCCAGCGTTTCCCGCAGCCTGTCGATCTGGGTGGTGCTCATCCGGGTGACTCCTCGGCCGCGTCTGCTGTTGTGGCGATCGTGGGGGTGGGGCGCCGGTCCGAAGGGTGCGTGGAACGGCTGATCGGTGGTGGAGCGGTGGGCGTCCGGCTTCCGGTGGTCGCACGGGCACACCTGCCCGGCGCGCTTACCCACAGGGCACCAGCCTAATGCCTCGGGCACGGTACCCGTCGCCTCGCCCGCCGTACGCCGACCGGGTAGGAGCGGGCGCTCCCGCACGCCACACGGCGGGGGCCGACGGGCGGGCCCCGTGGGCCCCGGTAGGCTCACCGGGTCCGCTGGCGGCGGCGGCCGGAGCACCGTGCGGAACCGCCGTTCCGGACGCGCCCAGACGGATCGACACTGACGGGGAGTGGCGCGCATCGTGCCCTGTGAGCTGCCCAGACGCACCCTGCTGGCCGGCGGAGGGGTTCTCCTCGCCGCCTTCCTGACGGGCTGTTCGGGCCCGAGCCCCCGGCAGGCCGCCGAGCGTGCGGAGCGTTCCGCCGGCGCGCGGCTGCTGCGGGAGGAGACCGAAGCCGACAGCCTGCGGCTGCTGGCGCGGTACGACTCCGTCGCCGACACCCACCCGGAACTGGCCGAACGGCTCGCGCCGCTGCGCCGCAACGTGGAGGCACAGCTGACGGCGCTGACGCGGTCGTCCGACGCTTCGCCGGACCCCGGCGGCGCGGCGGAGGAAGCGCCTGCCGAAGGGGGTGGGCGGGACAGCGAGGAGCGGGTGCCGCCCGAGGTGGAGAGCGAACCGGACGCGGCGCTGGCGGGGCTGGCGCGGGCCGAGAGCGAGCTCGCCGGGCGCCGGCTGGAGGCCGTCGCGGAGGCACCTCCCGAGCTGGCGCGGCTGCTTGCCTCGCTCGCGGCGGCCGGCGCGACGCAGCGGTACCTGCTGGACGGGGCGGTACCCGAGGACGACGGATTCGTTCTGGACGGCGCCATGGCGCAGGGGGAGGAAGAGACATGACGGGGCTGTGGCCCGCCGGAGATCCCGGTGCCGACGTGGCGCTGCTCGCGGTGCAGGCGGCGCTGGCCGCCGAGCACGCGACGGTCTACGGGTACGGCGTCGTGGGCGCCTGGGCGGGCGACGACGCCCGCGACGAGGTACGGCGGCTGCTGGAGGCACACCGCGACCAGCGCGACGGTCTGCGGCGGAGCGTGCGCGAGCTGGGCGGTTCACCGGTCGCGGCGTCCGCCGGGTACGCGCTGCCGTTCCCGGTCGGTGACGCGATCTCGGCTACGGCGCTGGCCGCCGTGCTGGAGGACCGGCTGGCGGGGGCGTACGCCGACCTGGTGCGTGCCGGGGACGGCGAGGTGCGGCTGACCGCCGCCCGTGAGCTGCGGCGGGCGGCGCTGCGTGCGGCGCGCTGGCGGGGGTCGGCGGTGGCGCTCCCGGGACTGGCGGAGTTCGCGGCGCCGGACGGGGGCGGCTGAGCCGTGACCGGATCCCTGCCCCTGTTGCCCCCGCCCCGGCTGGTGGAGACGCAGAAACGTTCCGGGGACGGCTGGGTGGCCCGGTTGCCCGAACGCTGCGCCGCGCTGCTCGAACGCTGGGAGCTGACGGCCGAGCGGGTCGTCGAACCCGGTGGACGCAGCGGCATGGTGGTCCTGGCGCACCGCGCGGACAGCACCCCTGCCGCGCTGAAGCTCCGCCGTCCGGGCGGCGGCGCCGCGCGGGAGGACGAGGCGCTGCGCCTGTGGGACGGCTGGGGCGCGGTGCGAGTACTGCGGGCCGACCACGGGGCGGCCGCCCTGCTGCTGGAACGGGCCCACGGCGAGGTCTCCCTGCGGTCCCTGCCGGAGGCGAAGGCCGCGCTGGAGGCGACCTCGGTGCTGCACCGCCTGTGGCGCGATCCCGGCGAGCACCACGCCTTCCCGACGGTGGCCTCCCGGACCCGGGACCAGGCGGAGGGGTTGCGTGCCGGGCGGCTGCCGGATGTGCCCGGCCTGGACGCCGTGGTGGCGGAGGCGCTCGCGGTGCGTGAGCGCCTGCTCGCGGAGGACCCCGGGGAACGGTTCCTGCTGCACGGCGACTTCCGGCAGGGCGCCGTGCTCGCCTCGCGGGACGACCGCGCGCAGTGGCTGGCGGCCGGTCCCCACCCCGTGGTGGGGGAACGCGCCTACGACCTGGCGCGGCTGGTCCGCGACCGGCTGCACGACCTGGTCGCCTCGCCGGGCGCCGCTGCCGTCACCCGGCGACGGGTGGCACGGCTGGCGGAGGCCACCGATGTCGACCCCGAACGGCTGCGGGGCTGGGCCGCTTTCCGGGCGGTGGAGTCGGGCGTGCGCGGTTACCGCGAGGAGCGCCGCGCCGACGGTGAGGCGCTGCTGGAGTTCTCGACCTGGCTCCGGCGGGGGTGAACACCGCCGGGCCGCGTGCCGCCCCGGTTAGCCCGTCTGTGACGTCGGGTCAGGGCCGGTGGCCGTCGGGGGTATCGACGGCGCCGCCGGCGCCCGTGGGGCGGAGCAGGGGCAGGGACGCGCCCATCACCGCGTACAGGCGGGTGGCGGACGGGAACCGCACCCGCCTGGCCAGGTCGCGGTAGCCGAGTGACCTGTAGAGGGCGCGGGCCGGGCTGTCGGTGTCGATCGCGGACAGCAGCGACCGCGACTGCGGGACCCGGTCGGTCAGGGTAGTGATCAGCGCCCGCCCGACTCCCCTGCCCTGGTACTCGGGCAGGACGTGGAGTTCGGTGATCGTGAAGGAGTCGTCCAGCCAGGAGTCCTCGCCGCCCCGCATCAGATAGGGCTCGACGACGCTGGACCACCACTGGGTGCGGTCGCAGGGCACCCCGTAGACGAAGCCGACGAGCCGCCCCTCCGGAGTGGTCGCCCCCAGGGCACCCGCGCCAGGCGTCGCGAGGTGACGCAGGACGATGTGCCGTCGCACGCGCGACTCCTCCTCGGACAGGCCGAAGGCCCGGGCCTGGACCGCGAGGGCCTCGTCCACGCGCGCGGAGAGGTCGAGCGGCCCGACGGCGACATCGTTCATGGTCCGGAGGTTAGTCGCACGGGGCGGGGAAGTCGCGCCCCGGCCGCCGGTTCGGGCCGACGGCCGCGCTCGCACGACGCTCCGCCCGGTACGGCCGCCACCGCCGCCACGGCCCGGGCCGCACGGGGCAGAGGGACCGGCGTCCGGGGGCGACCGGTCGCGCCGGAAAACGTGTGGGACTCGCGTTGCACAATCAGTCCCCTGTTGTTCTGAATTGCTTTTGCTGCCACTGTTTCCACTGTTTCAGTTGTGACTGGCGTGACACGAGTCGACTAGTTTCCGTATTCCGGACGGAACGCCTCGCTAACAGGTCATCAAGAGGCCTCAGAGCCATCTCAAACAGATAACTCTGCCCACCTGAGGTTCGGATAATCGGCCCTTCCACGCGCAGAGTTAGCTCTTGCAGTGCCGACATGAATTCCGGCGCGTCACCAAGGAGCTGTTGATGAGAAGACCGAGGACGCTCACCCGCGCGGCCGCGCTGGCGGGAGCCGTCATCCTGACGGCCGCCGCCTGCGGCAGCAGCGACGACGGCGGGGGCAGCGGAGGTGGCGACACCGACAACGCCAGCAGCGAGGGCGGGGACTACACCGGCGGCGAGGTCCGCGCCAACCTGACCAGCCCGCAGACGCTGATCACGACGGACACGATCGAGGCGGAGGGCAGCACCGTCGTGTCCGCGGTCTACTCCAAGCTCGTCGACTTCGACATCGACACCGGAGAGGTGGTGCACCGGGTCGCCGAGTCCATCGAGACGGAGGACAACCAGACCTGGGAGATCACGATCCGGGAGGGGCTGGAGTTCCACAACGGTGAGCCGGTGGACGCGGACTCCTTCCTGCGGGCGTGGAACTTCGGCGCGTACGGCGACAACGCCCAGCGCGGCAGCTTCTTCTACGCGGTCATCGAGGGCTTCGACGAGGTGCAGGAGGAGGGCTCGGACATCACCGAGCTGTCCGGCCTGGAGAAGACGGGCGACCTCAGCTTCAGCGTCACGCTGAACAGCCCCTTCACCACCTTCGAGGTGGCCCTCGGCCACAACGTGTTCCTCCCGATGGCCCAGGAGTGCCTGGACGACATCGACGCGTGCAACCTGAACCCGATCGGCAACGGTCCGTTCAAGATGGCCTCGCCGTGGGAGCACGACGTCGAGATCGCCCTGGAGCGCTGGGAGGACTACCCCGGCGAGAACACGGCCAACATCGACAACCTCACGTTCTCGATCTACTCGGACAACCAGACCGCCTACAACGACCTGCAGGCCGGCAACCTGGACGTCCTGCGGACCACGCCGCCGGAGCTTCGCGACCAGGCGCGTGACCAGTTCACCGACCGCTTCATCGAGGTGCCGACCTCGCAGATCACGGTGATGGCCTACCCCGTCTACGACGAGGCGTTCAGCGACCCGAAGATCCGCCAGGCGCTCTCCATGGCGGTCGACCGGCAGAAGATCATCGACAACGTACTGCTGGGCGCCTTCGAGCCCGCGGACAGCTTCATCGCGCCGGTCATCCCCGGCTACCAGGAAGCCGCCTGCGAGTACTGCCAGCACAACCCCGAGCGTGCCAAGGAGCTCTTCGACGAGGCCGACTGGCCGTCGGGCAAGAAGCTGCAGCTGCACTACCCGCCGGGCGCCGGTCACGACGAGTGGATCGAGGCCGTCGGTATCGAGATCGAGAACACCCTGGGCATCGAGTTCGAGCTCCGCAACGAGCTGGAGTGGGCCGAGCACCTCAACGCGCGTGAGGACGAGGAGATGGAGGGCCCGTACCGCTCCGGCTGGATCATGAGCTACCCGTCGCAGGAGTACTACCTCAAGCCGCTCTACACCACGGGTGGCAGCTCCGCCGACACCGGCTGGACCAGCGAGGACTTCGACCGGCTCGTGAACGAGGGCGACGCCGCCCCGTCGCTCGAGGAGGCGCAGGAGATCTATGCCGAGGCCGAGCAGATCCTCATGGAGGAGGTGCCGGCGATCCCGCTGTTCTACGGTCGTAGCTCCGCGGCGTACAACGACACGCTGGACAACGTCATTTACAACATCTACGAGACGAACCCGTCCTGGACTGACCTTCAGGTGAAGTAACCGACAGCACGACGGCAGCCGGCGGCAAACGAGTCGTCGGCTGCCGTCTGTCAGGAACCCTCCCTGAAACGGTGTAACCCGAGGAGTCCCGATGGGCCGGTATATCATCCGTCGGCTGCTGCAATTCATACCCACGCTGGCCGGCGCGCTTTTCCTTCTTCACTATCTTGCTTCTCTGGCTGTACAGCTGAACGGAAATCCGGCCCGTGCGATGTTCGGCGACCGGCGACCGTCCGAGGCCATGCTCGCGGCCGTCTCCAAGCTCTACAACCTGGACGATCCCTGCCTGGAGCAGGTCGGCAACCCCTGCCTGGGGCAGTTCGTCAACCGCGTCACCAACCTCGCCCAGGGCGACATGGGCAGCAACTTCCGGGGCCGCCCCGTCACCGAGATCATCGCCGACAGCCTTCCGCTGTCCATGCGGCTGGCCGTCATCGCGCTGACCGTGCAGATCCTCATCGGCATCACGGCCGGGATCTTCGCCGGACTGCGTAACAAGGGCGTCATCGACTACACCGTGAAGATCTCCACGGTGCTGATCATCGCCTTCCCCGTCTTCGTGCTCGGCAAGGTCGTGCAGACCACGGTGAACGTCCCCGTCACCAACGCGCTGCGCGGGAGCGACGTGGCCCCGGACTGGGTCGCCGTCTTCTTCAGCGTGAGCTACTCGCCGAACTCCCCCTGGCTGAGCCTGATGGTGCCCGGCATCGTGCTCGGCGCGCTCGGCCTGGCGACCACGGCGCGGCTGACCCGCACCAGCCTGATCGAGAACCTGCACGCCGACTACGTGCGCACCGCGACCGCCAAGGGCATGCCGCGGCGCCGTGTCATCGGCGTCCACGCGCTGCGCAACTCGCTCATCCCGGTGGTCACCGACCTGGGTCTGGCGGTCGGCGTGCTGCTGAGCGGCGCCGTCGTCACCGAGGCCATCTTCAACATCCCCGGCGTGGGCTTCCAGTTGATCAACGCCATCCGGCTGGGCGAGTCCCCGGTGATCGTCTCCCTGGTCACCTTCTTCGTCCTGATCTATCTCGTTGTCAACCTGCTCGTGGACCTGCTCTACGCCGTGCTCGACCCGAGGATCCGCTATGAGTGAGTCACCCACCGGAGGCGGTGCCGCCGCCAAGAGCACCGACCCGGCCTTCGCCGCGGTCCCGGCCGGAACGTCCGAGCGGGCGCGCAGCCTGTGGTCCGACGCGTGGCGGGACCTGCGCCGGGACCCCGTGTTCATCATCGCGTCGCTGATCGTGCTGGCCGTCGTCTCGATGGTGCTGTTCCCGTCGCTGTGGACCAGCGGCGACCCTCGCGACTGCGACCTCTCCCGCGCCCGTCAGAAGCCCAGCTGGGACGCCCCGTTCGGCTTCTCCAACCTCGGCTGCGACTACTACGCGCAGGCCATCTACGGGGCGGGCCCGTCCATCCAGGTGGCGGTCTTCGCCACCGTCGGCATCGCCGTCATCGGCACCCTGCTCGGTGTGCTGTCGGGCTTCTACGGCGGTCTCGTCGACACGGTCATCTCCCGGGTCGTCGACGTCGTGGCAGGCCTGCCGTTCCTGCTGGGCGCGGTGGTTCTGCTGGCCCTCATGCAGTCCAGATCGGTATGGGCCATCGTGTTCGTGCTCATCGCGTTGGCGTGGATCTCCCTGACCAGGGTGATCCGGGGCAGCGTGCTGTCCACCAAGAACATGGACTACGTGGCCGCGGCACGCTCGCTCGGCGCCTCGGACCGGCGGATCATCTTCCGGCACATCCTGCCGAACGCGATGGCGCCCGGGGTGGTCGTGCTCACCATCGCGCTGGGGCTGTTCGTCTCCCTGGAGGCGACGTTGACCTTCCTGGGCGTGGGCCTGCGGGCTCCGACCGTCTCCTGGGGCGTGATGATCGTCCAGGGCCAGTCACACGTCCTCAGCGGCTACCCGCATCTGCTGCTCGTCCCCTGCCTGTTCCTCGTCACCACCGTCCTCGGGTTCATCCTGATGGGCGACGCGCTGCGTGACGCCCTCGACCCGAAACTGCGCTGAGGTGGCCATGTCGATCGTCAGCAGGACCAAGAAACGCGCGGGGCAGTCCCCCGCCGGCCCTCCCCCGG
>NZ_BHZI01000220.1 GCF_004305975.1 Streptomyces otsuchiensis | reverse complement strand
CTCCCGCTCCCGCTCCCGCCACCGACCGCCTCCCAGGCGTACTCAGACCTCGTACTCCGAACCCGTACTCCGAACCCGTTCCGACCACCCCGACCGGAAGGCCGCAGATGTCGTCCCCCATATCCCCCGTCCTCGCCGAGGTCGTCCGCTCCGGCTTCGTCGAGGGCCACCACCGCGGTTCGCTGGTGGTGCTCGACGCCGACGGCGAGGTGACGCGCTCGCTCGGCGCGACCGACGAGCCCTGCTTCCCCCGCTCCAGCAACAAGCCGATGCAGGCGGTCGCGGCGCTGCGGTCCGGCCTGGAGCTGTCCGGCGAGCGCCTGGCGCTGGCGGCGGCCAGCCACGCGGGTGAGGAGTTCCACCAGCGGCTGGTGGCCACCATGCTCGGGGAACACGGCCTGACCGAGGACCAGTTGCTCTGCCCGGTGGATCTCCCGGTGGACCGGACCGCGATGGAGGAGCAGCTGGCCGCCGGCCGGGGCCGCACCAGAATCGCGATGAACTGCTCGGGCAAGCACACCGCCATGCTGGCGGCCTGCGTCCACAACGGCTGGCCGCTGGAGAGCTACCTCGACCCGGCGCACCCGCTGCAGCGGCGCATCCACGAGGAGATCGAGGCGGCCACCGGCGAGCGGGTGGCGCACACCGGGGTCGACGGCTGTGGCGCGCCCCTGCTGGCGTTCTCCCTCACCGGCCTCGCGCGGGCGTTCCGCTCCTACGTGCTGGCCGAACCCGGCAGCCCGGAGCGCCGGGTCGCCGACGCCATGCGCGCGCACCCGGAGTACGTCGCGGGGACGCGGCTGACCGACACCTGGCTGATGCGGGAGGTGCCCGGCGCGCTGGCGAAGGCGGGTGCCGAAGGGGTGCAGGCGGTCGCGCTGGCCGACGGGCGCGCGCTGGCGTTCAAGATCGACGACGGCGCGGGGCGTGCCCGGGGCCCGGTGCTGGCCGCGCTGCTGCGTGAACTGGGCGTGGGGGGCCCGGTGGTGGAGCGGATCGGCGAGGCGCCGCTGTACGGCGGCGGCGTGCCGGTGGGCGAGGTCCGCGCCGCGTTCTGACGGCCGTCCATCGGCCTCGGCCCCGTCGTCGCAGCTCACGGCGGCGGGGCGATTACCTGTGGCGGACCTGGCCGGGCACTGCCTAGGGTCACGCCATGGACCTGCAGATGCGCTCATCCACCGACGGCACGCTGGACCCCGAGGCGTGGCTGCACGCCGTCCACCTGGGCTTCCTCAACGGCTACCGCTTGCCGGAGGGCCAACTCACGGCGATGCTGGAGCACTCCGACCTGAGCCGCATCCGCGGCGTCTTCGACGGCGAGACCTGCGTCGCGACCTTCCGCAGCTTCGATCAGCGGCTCACCGTCCCGGGCGGGACCGACGTACCGGCGCACGCGGTCACCGGGGTGACCGTGACCGCGAGCCACCGGCGGCGCGGGCTGCTGCGGCGGATGATCGCCACCGACCTCGCCGCGGCCAAGGAAGGCGGCGAGACGCTGTCCACCCTGGTGGCGGCCGAGGCCCGGATCTACGGACGGTTCGGCTACGGCCCGGCGACGGTCAGCTGCACGATGGAGGTCGACGGCCTGCGGGCCGGCCTGGACAGCTCCCGGCCGGCGGTGGAGAGCGGAAGCGTGGTGTTCACGGACGGCGCCGAGGTGAGGAAGGCCGGCCCCGAACTGCACGAGCGGTTCCGCCTGCGCCAGCCGGGCGCCGTCGACCGCGCCGCGCTGTGGTGGCGCAACGCCACCGGCGACGTCCAGCGACCGCCGGGCTGGGAGGAGCCGTTCCATCTGCTGTACCGGGACGCCGACGGCGTGGTGCAGGGGCTCGCGGACTTCACCAGCGACCACCGCTGGACGCGGGGGGTGCCCGACGGCACGGCGACCGTGCACAGCCTGATCGCGGCCACACCGGACGCCGAGCGCGCCCTGTGGCACTTCATCCTCTCCCTGGACTGGGTGGTGCGGATCTCCGCCGAGCGGCAGGGCCCGGACGCGCTGCTGCCGGACCTGGTGCCGGAGCCACGGGCCGTCCGGGCCACCGCGGCGCAGGACTTCCTGTGGCTGCGTCCGCTGGACGTGCCGACGATGCTGGCGGCGCGCGGCTACGGCGGTGAGGGCGAGCTGGTCCTGGAGGTCACCGACCCGATGGGGCTGGCGGCCGGCCGCTTCGCGCTGACCGCCTCGGCGGAGGGCGCGCGGTGCGTGCCGACCACCCGCAGCGCCGATCTGACGCTGGGTTCGGGCGCGCTGGGCACCCTGTACCTGGGAGACCGCTCGGCGTCCCGGCTGGCGCTGCTCGGGCTGGTGGACGAGGAACGGCCGGGGGCCCTCGCCCTCGCCGACCGGCTGCTGCACACGCCGATGCGGCCCTGGACGGCCGACGTCTTCTAGTTTCCGCGCGGCGAGTCGATGGCGGTAGCGTATTCGCGTGAACGCGCGGAGTGACCGCGCGTCCCGGGCGCTCCGCAGCGGATGTGTCCGGCCCGGCAGAGAGGAACGAGGCCGCGATGAGCCTGTCGAAACCCGAGATCGACTTCCCCGAGGGAGACGTTCCCAGCGATCTGAGGATCAGGGACATCGTCGTGGGGGACGGGGCGGAGGCCAAGCCCGGCGCCGTCGTGGAGGTCCACTACGTCGGCGTCACCTACGCCGGCGGGGAGGAGTTCGACGCCTCCTGGAACCGGGGGCAGACCTTCAGGTTCCCCCTGGGCGGCGGCAGGGTCATCAAGGGATGGGACCAGGGCGTCGAGGGAATGCGGGTCGGCGGCCGGCGCGAGCTGGTCATTCCCCCGCACCTCGCCTACGGCGACCGGTCGCCCTCGCCCCTGATCCCGGCGGGCTCGACGCTCATCTTCGTGGTGGACCTGCTCGGCGTCTGAGGCCGCCTCACCGTCGCCCGGCCGGGCCGTCCGGGGCCGGACCGGGCGGCGGCGCGCCGCGCCACCCCGGAACCAACTCCCGGCCACCCCGGAACCAACTCGAACCAACCGGGGCCAACCCGGCCCGGTCCGGACGCGACGAAGCCCGGGACCGATGAGCCCTCGATGTCGGCCGCGGTGCGTCGAGGCACCGCGGCCGGCGTCGGGGGCCCGGCGGGACCCGGGCGTTGCGCCGTTCGGCAGGAGGGGCGGTGAGCACCGGCGTCGTCACCCGCGTCCTCGGGTGGACGAGGCGGCGGCGTCGGCATCAACCCCAGATCACCAGCACGATCAGCAGGAGCGTGCCTATGGAGACACAGACACCGCTCTTGGTGGTGAGGCCGGTGCGGAGCAGTAAGAGGCCGACGACTCCCGGCAGCCCGAGCTGCACCTCGACCAGACGTTCGACGAACACCGCCAGTGCGGCTACCAGCAGACCTGTGACGAGCATGGGTACCACTCCCCGGCTTCTCGGTGAAGGTGCCAACCCGGCCTAACTGTCGCCGAGTTGGCGAAGTTGTTAACCAACTACGCCTAGTTGATTCCCCAACCGCCCTGGGTAAGAACGTCTTCGTACGAACTCCCCACAACTGTCCGAAAGTTGTATGGTGAGGGCTGTGACCGAGGAGAGCCGCCCGGCAGCCGAGGACCAGGCCCTCCAGGCCGGTCCGCAGTCCCCCGACCACATCGCCGAGACCCTGCGCGCCCGGATCAGGTCCGGCGAGCTGGCACCGTCCTCCCGGCTGCCCACCCAGCGGGAGCTCGCGGAGCAGTTCGGGACCACCCGCGCGGTGATACGGCAGGTACTGGGACTCCTGGAACGTGAGGGGTACCTGGGCTCCCGGGGGCGAGGCGCTCCCGCGCAGGTCATGACGCCGACACAGGACGCACCGCGCCCCGCCGACGTGGAGCTGGCGGACCGCATCGCGACCGCCTTCCAGGCCGAACACGTCTCCATCGACGCCTTCTCCCTCACCACCGAGACCCTGAACTCCGCGCTCGCCGCCCCGTTGATCGCGGTCTCCGCCGGGGAGCTGCGACCCCGCTCGATCAACGTCCGCATCCTGCTGCCCAGCCCGGGCATCCACCCGGCCTTCCCGCGCCTGGTCTCCGACCCGGCGGACCCGCGGCCGATCGCCCGCCTCCAGCGCATCACCCGTACCTTTTCGGCCTCTTTGCGCCACCAACTGCTTTCCCTGGCCGAACGGGGGCTGGTGAAGGAGGTACGAGTCGAGATACGCACCGTCGAGGTGACCCCGCTCTACAAGCTCTATCTCCTCAACGACCTGGAGGCCCTCACGGGCTACTACCAAGTCGTCACCAGGACGGTGGAGTTCGAGAACGAGGAGCTGGAGATCTACGACGTTCTCGGGCTCAGCTCCAAGATCTTCCGCGCCTCCCGCGACAAGGACAGCCGCGACGAGCAGGACGCCGCGTTCGTCGCCGAGTCCCGGCTGTGGTTCGAGTCCCTCTGGTCAACGATAGCCGAGCCCGTCACACTCGGTTAGATGAGGAAACTCTTCGCTCATGTCGAGTGTGTGATCTTCGACTTCGACGGGCCGCTGTGCTCGTTGTTCGCGATCCGCACCGCCGCCTCGGTGGCCGCCCGGCTCCGCGCCCTCGCCGCCGAACACCGTCTGCCGGCCCCGGAGACCGACGATCCGCACGCCGTGCTGCGCGCCGTCGCCGCCGCACGCCCCGGCACCGCCGGCTCCCGGCTGGTCGAGCAGGCACTGACCCGCGAGGAGGTGCGTGCCGCCGCCACCGCGCGCCCCACACCCGGCGCGGCCGCGCTGGTCCACGCCCTCGACGAACGCGGGCGCAGGCTCGCCGTCGCCAGCAACAACTCCGCCCACGCCGTGGCCGCCTACCTCGACACCCGGCGGCTCAGCGACCGCTTCGGGGGCCATGTGCACGGCCGTGCCGGGGACACCGCCCTGCTCAAGCCCCATCCCGACTGCCTGCACCGGGCCCTGTGCTCAACCGGAACGGCACCCGAACGCGCACTCATGATCGGCGACACCCCCACCGACCTGGCCGCCGCCCGCGCCGCCGGAGTCGGCTTCCTCGGCTTCGCCCCCGACCCCGCCCGGGCCGAACAGCTGCACGCGGCCGGCGCCGCGCATGTCGTCACCTCCCTGGGGAAAGTACTGAGCACGGTGAACTCACTACCGTCACTTGACTCCTTCGGGTGAACGTTCCCGACCGGCAACCGTCCGGCTGAGGCCCCACACCGGCGATGCGCCGGTCCGCCGCCGCCGCGCGCCTCCCCGTCACGGGCCTCCCCACGCCCCGGACGGTGTCCAAGGCTCCACAATCGCTGTGGGACCGCTCCCTGCCGGTCCACCGGGCCATGCAACCGCCCGCGCCGCACCCCGTACCGGAGTGTGTCCCCATGAGCAAGCCACCGCCTTTCCCCCGTTCCGCCATGATCACCGCCGCGCCGCCGTACCCGCCGCCGGCCCCGCCGCGCGCGTCGGCGCCCGGCGGGCCGGCGCCGGTACCGCCCGCGCCCCAACCGGCGGGAGCGCCCGGCGCCCCCGCCGGCCACCACCGCAGCTGGCAGGTGCACCGCCTGCCGGCGGGCGCGTCCCGCTCGCCCGGCGGCCGGGTCAAGACCGGTGAACCCCATCTGGGGGTACCCCGGTTCGACCCGCGCTGCGTCCTCGACGAGGACGGCCTGCTGCGCGAACTGGCCCGCCGCGGCGTCCCCCGCGTGCCGCGCGCGCACCAGGCCGCGCCCGGCCTCCAGACCCACGACTACATCGAGGGCCACGCCCTCTCCGCGCTCCGCCCTCCCGGCACCTGGCTGACCGGGCGCCAACTCGGCGACATCATGCAGCTCTTCGGGCATCTGGGCAGCGTCGGCCCGGTCGGTCTCGGCACCCTGCACAGCTGCCCGCCCTTCGAACGCCCCCGTTCCAGCAACGAGTTCCTGTGGTCGCTGCTGCGGTTCACCCGCACCCGGGTCTACCGCCGCCACGCACCGCTGCTGCCCGGCCTGTTCGCCGGACTGGGCATCCGCCCGGAGGCGGTCGCCGCGGGCGGACCGTTGGGGCGCGCGGCGGCGAGACTGACCGGACGGCCGTTCTGCCTGCTCCACGCCGACCTGCACCGCGACAACCTGATCGTCGCCGACGCCGACTCCGCGCTGTGGACCATCGACTGGGAACTGGCGCTGATAGGCGACCCGTTGTACGACCTCGCCACCCACCTGCACCTGATGCGCTACCCCCGCGCACAGGAGGGCGCGGTCATCAACCGCTGGGCCCACACCATGGAGGCGGTCCTGCCCGGGGCCGCCGCGGGACTCGACACCGACCTGACGCGCTATCTGAAGTACAAGCGGGTGCAGTCCGCCATCACCGACGCCGTCCGCAACGCCGACGCCGTCCGGGCCGCGCCGCCCGAGCGGCTGCCCGAACAACTCGCCGCAACGGCAACGGAGATGCACCACATCCTGGCGCGCGCCGCCGCCCCCCTCGGTCTGTTGCGGGTACCGACCGCGGCCCGCATCGAACGCAGCTACGCCGCACTGCGCACCGACGCCCCACTCCCCCGCCGCTGAGCTGCCTCCGACTTGCCACTGACATACCGCCGGCCGGCCCGGGACGGTCCTGGGGCGACCGGCGGACAGGCAGCCGACAGGCCAGCGGCGAACGGACCGGCGGGCGGCGGCTGTCAGCGCCGCGCCGGCTCCGCCCGGCCGCCCTCCCGCGGACCGGCTCCCGCCGCGTGGCTCTCCAGTTCCACCCGGGGCAGCACCCGCGCCAGCGGCGCCGGGAGCCACCAGGCGCGCCGCCCCAGCAACTGCATGATCGCCGGGACCATCAGGCAGCGCACCATCACCGCGTCCACCAGGATCGCCACCGCGAGCCCCAGACCGAACTGCTGCAACATCCGGTCGTCGCTGAGCAGGAAGGCACCGAAGACCGCGACCATCACCGCACCGGCCGCCGTGATGACCGAGCCCGTGTGCGCCAGCCCCTCGCGCACCGCCAGCCCCGGGTCGCCGGTCCGCTCCCACTCCTCGTGGATGCGTGAGACCAGGAAGACCTCGTAGTCCATCGACAGCCCGAACACGATCGCGAAGATCATCACCGGGACGAACGCCTCCACCGGCCCCGGCTGGACCCCGAACGCGCCGTGCTGGAAGACCAGCACCACCGCGCCCAGTGCCGCACCGATCGACAGCAGGTTCAGCATCGCCGCCTTCAGCGGAATCAGCAGCGACCGGAACACCACCGTCAGCAGCACCACCGAGACGCCGACCACGATCAGCACGAAGACCGGCATCCGCTCACCGACCTGCGTGGAGAAGTCCGCGACCCCGGCGGTGGGGCCACCCAGCAGGAACTCGGCGCCGCTGTCCGCAGCCAGCGGCGGCAGCACCTCGTCCCGCAGCTCGTGCACCAGATCCGCGGTCGCCTCGTCCTGCGGGGCACTGTCCGGATGGACGATCAGCGTCGCCAACTCGCCGTCTTCAGAAGGAATCGGACCGGTCACCGAGGCCACCCCGCCGGCCTCCGCGAGCCGTTCGGCGGCCTGCGCGCCGGCGGCCTGGGCACCGCCGTCGCCGCCCTCCACCGCGATCACCAGCGGCCCGTTCACCCCCGGCCCGAAGCCGTCGGCCAGCAGCTCGTACGCGATCCGGGTGGTGGAGTCCTCCGGGTCGTTCCCCGCGTCCGCGAAGCCCAGCCGCAGCCCGAGCGCGGGCGCGGCCAGCGCGCCCAGCCCGATCACCGCGACCAGCAGCGCCACCAGCGGCCTGCGCTGCACCGCGCCACCGATCCGCCGCCAGCGGTCGCCCTCCCGGCCCCGGCCGCGCTCGGCCCGCCGCGCCGCCCGCGCCCGGAACTGCCGGGCGAACCGGTCACCGAAGATCCCCAGCAGCGCCGGCAGCAGCGTCAGCGAGGCGGCCATCGTCACCAGCACCGTCAGCGCCACCGCGAGCGCCACCCCCTGCAACGACCCGAGCCCGAGGGCGACCAGACCCAGCAGCGCCACGATCACGGTGCACCCGGCGAAGAAGACCGTGCGTCCCGCCGCGTCGAGCGCCGCCACCGCCGCCCGCTCCGGCTCCACCCCGCGCACCAACTCGCCCCGGTAGCGGGCGAACACCAGCAGCGCGTAGTCGATGCCCACCCCGAGCCCCACCAGCATCATCACGTACGGGGTGTAGCTCGCCACCGTGAAGACGTGCGAGGCCAGCATGATCAGTCCGACGGTCGATCCCACCGCGAACAGCGCGGTGACGACGGGGAGTCCGGCCGCGATGACCGTGCCGAACATGAAGACCAGGATGACCAGCGCCGTCAGGATGCCGACGCCCTCGGCGGCTCCGCCACCACCCTCCGCGAGCTGCCGGGCACCGGCGCCGCCCACCTCGACGACCAGGCCCTCCTCCCCGGCCTGACCGCCCTGACCGCCCTCGGCGGCCGAGCGCGCGGTGTCCACGATCGCCTGCGCCTCGTCGGCCGACAGTTCCTGGGAGGTTCCCTCCAGGACGACCGTGGCGAACGCGGTCCGGCCGTCCTCGGAGACCGCGCCGCCGCCGCCGTCGAACGGGCTGCCCACCCGCTCCACCCCGGGCAGTTCCGCGACCTCCGCGAGCATGTCCCCGACGGCCTCCCCGGTCCGCGCGTCCTCCAGCCCCGACGGATCGTGCAGCACGATCTCCAGCGTGTCACCCGCGCCCCCCGGGCTGTGCCGTTCGATCAGCTCGACGGCCTGCTGTGTCTCGGTGCCGGGCAGTGAGTGGTCGTCCTGGTAGGAGTCGCCCACCGCGCCCGCCACGCCGACGGTGACCACCAGCACCACCAGCCAGGCGATCACCGCCGTCCAGCAATGCCGGTGCGAGAGCCGGGCCAGGCGCGCGAAGACGCTGGCCCGGCCGCCGGCGGGGTCCCGTTCTCGGCGGTGGGGTCCGGTGCCGCCTGCCTTGGTGTCCACGGTTCTCTCCTTAGACGTGCCTGCGGAGAGAGCGTGCGGCCCGGGCACCGCCCACCGCGTCCGCCGCCGGTTGCGACCGGGCGTACCCCAGCGGAGGTATCCGGTGGCGGCGACCCCTGCGGGACACCCGGAGACGCCCCGGAGACGCCCCGAAGCCGTACAGCGGGACGACCACCGCCCGGCGGCGTCGTCAGCCCATCCAGCCCGGGGTGATCATCCCGGTCTCGTACGCCAGGATCACCAGCTGCGCCCGGTCCCGGACGCGCAGTTTGGTCATGATCCGGCTGACGTGGGTCTTCGCCGTCGCCGGGCTGAGCACCAGCCGCGCCGCGATCTCGTCGTTGGTCAGCCCGGAGCCCACCAGCACCACGACCTCCCGCTCCCGGTCGGTCAGCGCGTTCAGCCTGGTCCCCGGATCGGGCCGCTTCACCCGCCCGGCGAACTCGGCGATCAGCCGCCGGGTGATCGCGGGCGCGATCAGCGCGTCACCGCGGGCGCAGACCCGGATGCCGTGCAGCAGCTCCTCCGGCTCGGTGTCCTTGACCAGGAACCCCGACGCCCCGGCACGCAGCGCGCCGTAGACGTAGTCGTCCACGTCGAAGGTGGTCAGGATGACCACACGGACGCCCGCCAGCCGTTCGTCCCCCACGATGCGTTCGGTGGCCGCCAGACCGTCGAGCCCGGGCATCCGCACATCCATCAGGACCACGTCCGGGCGCAGTTCGCGGGCGAGCCGGACGGCGGCGGAGCCGTCCCCTGCCTCGCCGACCACCTGGATGTCGTCCTCGTCGTCGATGATCGACCGGAACCCGGCGCGGACCAGCTGCTGGTCGTCCGCGAGCACCACCCGCACCGGCCGTCCGTCCGCCGCCCCACCCGGCTGCTCAGGAGTCATGGCGCAACCCTAGGCCCTGGTTCCTGCCCGCTTCGCCCTCCGGCCCCGGTGCCGCCGGGCCCCGGCCCGCGTCCCCG
>NZ_BHZI01000219.1 GCF_004305975.1 Streptomyces otsuchiensis | reverse complement strand
CGCAGCGCCGCGCGTCCCCGCTGTTCAGAGCCGCCCTGCCGCCCCCTGCCCGGAACCCGCGCCGGAGTCCGGTCCGGGGCACGCCGCCGTCGAAGGATCACCAGTCATGGCCGACACCCCTCCCAAGAAGGTCGCCCCGACCCGCCGCAAGGCCGGCCGCCACCGCGGCGAGGGCCAGTGGGCGTCCGGGCACTTCACGCCGCTCAACCCCAACGAGCAGACCAAGAAGGACGACGACGGTCTCAATGTGCGGACACGCATTGAGACGATCTACGCCCAGCGCGGTTTCGACTCCATCGACCCCGCCGACCTTCGCGGGCGGATGCGCTGGTGGGGTCTGTACACCCAGCGCCGCCCCGGGATCGACGGCGGCAAGACGGCCGTGCTGGAGCCGGAGGAGCTGGACGACGAGTACTTCATGCTGCGGGTCCGCATCGACGGCGGCCGGCTGACCACCCGGCAGCTGCGGGTCATCGGCGAGGTGTCCGAGGAGTTCGGACGCGGCACGGCCGACATCACCGACCGGCAGAACGTCCAGTACCACTGGATCCGCATCGAGGACATGCCGGAGATCTGGCGACGGCTGGAGGGCGTCGGGCTCTCCACCACCGAGGCGTGCGGGGACACACCCCGGGTGATCCTGGGCTCCCCGGTGGCCGGGATCGCGAGTGACGAGATCATCGACGGCACCCCCGCCGTGGACGAGATCCACCGCCGCGTGGTGGGCAACCCGGCCTACTCCAACCTGCCGCGGAAGTTCAAGTCGGCGATCTCCGGTTCGCCGCTGCTGGACGTGGCCCACGAGATCAACGACGTCGCGTTCGTCGGCGTCGACCACCCCGAGCACGGCCCGGGTTTCGACGTCTGGGTCGGCGGCGGACTCTCCACCAACCCCAAGATCGGCGTGCGGCTGGGAGCGTGGGTGCCGGTCGAGGAGGTTCCCGACGTCTACGAGGGGATCATCTCGATCTTCCGCGACTACGGCTACCGGCGGCTGCGCACCCGGGCGCGGATCAAGTTCCTGGTCGCGGACTGGGGCGCGGAGAAGTTCCGGCAGATCCTGGAGGACGAGTACCTGCTGCGGAAGATGGCCGACGGCCCGGGCCCCGGGGCGCCGGTCGAGCGCTGGCGCGACCACGTCGGCGTCCACCGGCAGCGCGACGGCCGCTTCTACGTGGGCTTCGCCCCGAAGGTCGGCCGGGTGGACGGCGCCACGCTCACCAAGATCGCCGACCTCGCCGAGGCGCACGGCTCCGGGCGGGTGCGCACGACCGTCGAGCAGAAGATGATCGTCCTGGACGTCGAGGAGGACCAGGTCCCCTCGCTGGTGGACGGGCTGGCCTCGCTCAACCTCACCACCACGCCGTCACCGTTCCGCCGCGGCACCATGGCCTGCACCGGCATCGAGTTCTGCAAGCTGGCGATCGTGGAGACCAAGGGCCGGGCGGCCTCGCTCATCGAGGAACTGGAGCGCCGGCTCCCGGAGTTCGAGGAGCCGATCACGATCAACGTCAACGGCTGCCCCAACTCCTGCGCCCGCATCCAGATCGCGGACATCGGTCTCAAGGGCCAGCTGGTGGCCGACTCCGACGGCAACCAGGTCGAGGGGTTCCAGGTCCACCTGGGCGGTTCACTCGGTCTGGAGCCCGGCTTCGGGCGCAAGATCCGCGGACTGAAGGTCACCTCGGCCGAACTGCCCGACTACGTCGAGCGGGTGCTGCGCAACTTCGAGGAACAGCGGGCCGAGGGCGAGCGGTTCGCCACCTGGGCGGCCCGTGCCGACGAGGGGGCGCTGGCATGAGCGAGCGCGCCGCTCCCTACTACTGCCCCTACTGCGGCGAGGAGGACCTGCGGCCGTCCGAGGAGGGCCCCGGGGCCTGGGAGTGCGCCGACTGCAACCGCGCCTTCCGGCTGAAGTTCCTCGGCCTGCTCGCCTCGGGCTTCACCCGCACCCCGGCCCCGGCCGCCGAGGACACCGCCGCCGGCCCGCCCGCGCCGCCGGGAGGTGGACCCGATGAGTGACACCGGGACAGCCGGGACCAGCAGGGCCAGCGGCACCACCGGAAGCACGGGGACCGACGCCACCGACGCCACGCTGCGCGATCTCGCCGAGCGGGCCGGCCGCGAGCTGGAGGACGCCCCCGCGCTGGAGATCCTCCGCTGGGCCAGCGACACCTTCGGTGAGCGCTTCTGCGTCACCTCCTCGATGGAGGACGCCGTCGTCGCCCACCTCGCCTCCCGGGTCCGGCCCGGCGTGGACGTGGTGTTCCTGGACACCGGCTACCACTTCCCCGAGACGCTCGGCACCCGCGACGCCGTGGCGGAGGTGATGGACGTCAACGTCATCACGCTCACCCCGCGGCAGACCGTCGCCGAGCAGGACGCCGAGTACGGGCCCCGGCTGCACGAGCGCGACCCGGACCGCTGCTGCGCGCTGCGCAAGGTCGGGCCGCTGCGCGAGGGGCTGGAGGGCTACCGGGCGTGGGCCACCGGGCTGCGCCGGGACGAGTCACCGACCCGTGCCACGACCCCGGTCGTCGGCTGGGACGAACGACGGCGCAAGGTCAAGGTCGCGCCGATCGCCCGCTGGAGCCAGGACGACGTCGACGGCTACTTGGCCGAGCACGGCGTGCTGACCAACACCCTGCTGACGGACGGCTACGCCTCGATCGGCTGCGCGCCCTGCACCCGCAGGGTCGCCGCCGGCGAGGACGCCCGCGCGGGCCGCTGGGCCGGCAGCGGCAAGACCGAGTGCGGACTGCACGGCTGATGGGCACCGCAGCGACCGGCCCGGCCGCGGGTGACAGGGACGAGCGTGGCCGGCACCCCGGCCGCGGCGGGTTCGAGCGGATCGCGAGGACGACAGGTGGAGAGCGGGAGATGAGCCAGCAGGTCCCCGGCGCGCCGGACACCGGCGCCACCGTATGGCTGACCGGCCTGCCGAGCGCGGGCAAGACCACCCTCGCCGAGGCGCTCGCCGACCGGCTGCGTGCCGACGGCCACCGCGCGGAGGTGCTGGACGGCGACGAGATCCGCACCTTCCTCTCCGCCGGGCTCGGCTTCACCCGTGCCGACCGGGACACCAACGTGCAGCGGATCGGCTTCGTGGCCGAACTCCTCGCCTCGCACGGGGTGAAGGTCCTGGTACCGGTCATCGCGCCGTACGCGGACAGCCGGGAGGCGGTCCGCAAGCGGCACCAGCAGGCCGGGACCGGCTACCTGGAGGTGCATGTCGCCACCCCCGTGGAGATCTGCGCGGAGCGCGACGTCAAGGGCCTGTACGCGCGGCAGGCGGCCGGGGAGATATCCGGGCTGACCGGCGTGGACGACCCCTACGAGGTGCCGGCCGATCCCGACCTGCGGATCGCCGCGCACCAACAGACCGTGGCGCGGTCCGTGGACGCGCTGTACGTACTGCTGAGCGAGAGGGGACTGGCGTGAGCACGGCGGCCAAGGTCACACGCAGATCCGGGGGGCCGGGCGGAACGGGTGGCGCCGACGGCGCGGAGAACCCCTTCGCCCTCTCCCACCTCGACGCCCTGGAGTCCGAGGCGGTCCACATCTTCCGCGAGGTCGCGGGCGAGTTCGAGCGGCCGGTGATCCTCTTCTCCGGCGGCAAGGACTCCATCGTGATGCTGCACCTGGCGCTCAAGGCGTTCCGCCCCGCGCCGCTGCCGTTCGCGCTGCTGCACGTCGACACCGGCCACAACTTCCCCGAGGTGCTGCGCTACCGGGACCGCCGGGTGGCCGAGCACGGGCTGCGTCTGCACGTCGCCTCCGTCCAGGAGTTCATCGACGACGGCCGGCTCCGTGAGCGTCCCGACGGCACCCGCAACCCGCTGCAGACCGTGCCGCTGCTGGACGCCATCGACCGTGAGCGGTTCGACGCGGTCTTCGGCGGCGGACGGCGGGACGAGGAGAAAGCCCGCGCCAAGGAACGGGTCTTCTCGCTGCGCGACGAGTTCGGCGGCTGGGACCCCCGGCGTCAGCGCCCGGAACTGTGGCAGCTGTACAACGGGCGGCACGCCCCCGGGGAGCACGTCCGCGTCTTCCCGCTCTCCAACTGGACCGAGCTGGACGTCTGGCAGTACATCGCCCGCGAGGAGATCGCGCTCCCCTCGATCTACTACGCGCACGACCGGGAGGTGTTCCACCGCGACGGCATGTGGCTGGCGCCCGGCGAGTGGGGCGGGCCGGGCGAGCGGGAGCGGACCGAGACCCGGCGGGTGCGCTACCGCACCGTCGGCGACATGTCCTGCACCGGCGCGGTCGACTCCGACGCCGACACGGTGGAGAAGGTCATCCTCGAGATCGCCGCCTCCCGTCTGACCGAACGCGGCGCCACCCGCGCCGACGACAAACTCTCCGAAGCCGCGATGGAAGACCGCAAGCGCGAAGGGTACTTCTAGATGACCGCCCCGACGCACGGACCCACGCACGGCCGCCGCGAGCGGCCCTCACTCACCGAGCAGACCTCCGCGACCTCCCTGCTGCGCTTCGCCACCGCCGGCTCCGTCGACGACGGCAAGTCCACCCTGGTGGGCCGCCTGCTCCACGACTCCAAGTCGGTCCTCGCCGACCAGCTGGAGGCGGTCGAGCACGCCTCCCGCAACCGGGGCCAGCAGACGCCGGACCTGGCGCTGCTCACCGACGGACTGCGCGCCGAACGCGAGCAGGGCATCACCATCGACGTGGCCTACCGGTACTTCGCCACCCCCCGGCGGCGCTTCATCCTGGCCGACACCCCCGGGCACGTGCAGTACACCCGGAACATGGTCACCGGTGCCTCCACCGCGCAGCTGGCGGTCGTCCTCGTCGACGCCCGCAACGGCGTGGTCGAGCAGACCCGCCGGCACGCCGCCGTCGCCGCGCTGCTGCGCGTGCCGCACGTCGTCCTGGCCGTCAACAAGATGGACCTGGTGGAGTACGCCGAGCCCGTCTTCGCCGCCATCGCCGCCGAGTTCACCGAGTACGCCGCCTCGCTGGGCGTGCCGGAGGTCACCGCCGTCCCCATCTCGGCGCTGACCGGGGACAACGTGGTGGCGCCCTCGGCGGCCATGGACTGGTACGGCGGCCCCACCGTCCTGGAGCACCTGGAGTCCGTCCAGGTGACCGACGACCCGACGGCGGACCCGGCGCGGTTCCCGGTGCAGTACGTCATCCGCCCGCAGAGCAGCGAGCTTCCCGACTACCGCGGCTACGCGGGGCAGATCGCCTCCGGGGTGCTGCGCACCGGCGAGAAGGTGACGGTGCTGCCCTCCGGGCGCAGCTCGACGGTCACCGGCATCGACCTCCTCGGGGAGCCGGTGGACGTCGCGTGGGCGCCGCAGTCGGTCACGCTGCGGCTCGCGGACGACCTCGACATCTCCCGCGGCGACCTGATCGCGCCCACGGCGTCGGCCGCCGAACCGAGCCAGGACCTGACGGCGACCGTCTGCCATCTGCACGACCGCCCGCTGCGGCCGGGTGCCCGGGTCCTGCTCAAGCACACGACGCGCACGGTCAAGGCGATCGTCCGGGAGATCCCCTCGCGGCTGTCGCTGGCCGACCTCTCCCAGGAACCCGAGCCGGGTGAACTGGCCGCCAACGACATCGGGCGTGTGGTGATCCGCACCGCGGAGCCGCTCGCCGTGGACGCGTACGCCGACTCGCGGCGGACCGGCTCGTTCCTGCTCGTCGACCCGGCCGACGGCTCGACCCTGGCCGCCGGCATGGCGGGCGAGGCGTTCGGCCGGCCCGAGCCGGCCACCGTCGCGGACGACGAGGGCTGGGACTTCTGACCATGTCGGCACACCTTCGTCACGTCCCCCGGACGCGTCCCGCGCGGCCGGTGGCCGACGACGCGTTCGCGACGTTCGACAAGGCGGGCGGACGGATCGGCAGCGGCCTGCGCGGCAGCGGCCAGGGAGGCATCGGGCGATGTGCACGGGTGACGGACGCCGGGCGTCCGTCACCTCCCGCTCCTTCCCGACCACCTCGCTGAACCGCCGGAGCAGGCCAGCAGTGCCGCCCGGCCCACGAAGGGAACAACCCCGTGCGCGCACACCCCTCCGCCAGATCCTCCCGCCGAGTACTCGGCGCCGCGGCCGTCCTCCTGCTGACCGTGGCCGCCTGCGGCTACGGCTCCGACAGCGCTGGCAGCGGCTCCTCCGGTGAGTCCTCCGCTCCGGCGGGCTCCTCCGGCGGCGACGCGCTGTCGGCGGACTCGGTCACCATCGGCTACTTCGCCAACATCACGCACGCCTCGGCGCTGATCGGGCTGGACGACGACGGCGCCATCCGGCAGGAGCTGGGCGGTACCGAGGTCGGCACCCAGGTCTTCAACGCCGGGCCCTCGGCGATCGAGGCGCTCAACGCGGGGGCCGTGGACCTCACCTTCATCGGCCCCAACCCCGCCGTCAACGGCTTCGCGCAGTCCGGCGGCCAGAACCTGCGGATCGTCGCCGGCGCGGCCTCCGGCGGGGCCTCCCTGGTCGTCAACCCCGACACCGTCGACGGCCTGGACGACCTGGCCGGCAAGTCCATCGCCACCCCGCAGCTGGGCAACACCCAGGACGTGGCGCTGCTCAACTACCTGGTGGGCGAGGGCTTCTCGGTCGACGCCGCGAGCGGCAAGGGGGATGTCACGGTGGTGCGCATCCCGAACTCGGAGATACCCACCGCCTTCGAGTCCGGTTCCATCGACGGCGCCTGGGTCCCCGAGCCCACCGCCGCCAACCTCCTGACCCGCGGCGCCGAGACCATCCTCGACGAGGGCGAGCTGTGGGACGACGGCCGGTACGTCGTCACCCACCTGATCGCCTCGCAGTCCTTCCTGGAGGAGCACCCGGACGTGGTCGAGGCGGTGATCCGCGGCCTGGTCACCACCACCGACTGGATCAACGAGAACCCCGACGACGCCAAGGCCGAGGCCAACGCGGCGCTGGAGGCGCTCAACGGCAGCCCGCTGCCCGAGGAGGTCCTCGACCCCGCCTTCGACAACGTCGAGTTCCTCACCGACCCGCTCGCCGCGACGCTGCGCGACGGCGCGGACCACGCGGTGGCGGCCGGGCTCCTGGACGAGACCGACCTCACCGGGATCTACGACCTCTCCCTGCTCAACAAGGTCCTCAAGGACGAGGGTCTGCCCAAGATCACCGAAGACGCCGGCCTCGGCGTCCGCTGACCGCCGCGAACAGCAGGAGGCACGCGATGGCCCTCACCCTCACCACGCCGGACTCCGGCAGCGACACCGCGGCCGGTCACGCCGTCCGCTTCGACCAGGTGACCAAGTCCTTCGGCCGGCGCGGCCGGGAGCAGCAGGCGATCGACGGCGTCAGCCTGACCGTCCGGCCCGGTGAGTTCGTCACGCTCATCGGTGCCTCCGGCTGCGGCAAGTCGACGCTGCTCAACCTCGCCGCCGGTCTCGACGAGCCCACCTCCGGGCGGATCGAGGTCTCCGGCGGGCGGCCGGCCCTGATGTTCCAGGAGCACGCGCTGTTCCCGTGGCTGACGGCCGGCCGCAACATCGAGCTGGCGCTGAAGCTGCGCGGGATGCCCAAGAAGGACCGCCGCGAGGAGGCGGAGCGGCTGCTGGCGCTGGTCCGGCTCTCCGGCACCCACGGCAAGCGCGTCCACGAGCTCTCCGGCGGCATGCGCCAGCGGGTGGCGCTCGCCCGCGCCCTCGCCCAGGACAGCCAGCTGCTGCTGATGGACGAGCCGTTCGCGGCGCTCGACGCCATCACCCGCGATGTGCTGCACGAGGAGCTGACCCGCATCTGGGAGGAGACCGGCCTGTCGGTGCTCTTCGTGACCCACAACGTGCGCGAGGCGGTCCGCCTGGCGCAGCGGGTGGTGCTGCTCTCCTCCCGGCCCGGCCGCATCGTGCGGGAGTGGGAGGTCGACATCGACCAGCCGCGCCGCATCGAGGACGCCAAGGTCTCCGCCCTGTCCGTCGAGATCACCGAACACCTCAGGGGAGAGATCCGCCGCCATGGCCAGCACTGACACCACTCCGGCCGGCCGGGCCGGCGGGCCGGCAGGCGACGGCGGGAACAAGGACCGCCGCGGCGGGGGCGGCGAACTCGCCGACCTGGAGGCCGGTCTCGACGCCCTGGAGACACGGTCGGGACCCGACCGGGCATCCGTGGGACGCGTCCTGCTCAACAAGGTGCTGCCGCCGTTCGTCGCGATCGCACTGGTCCTGACGGTCTGGCAGCTGGCCTATCTGGCCGAGGTCAAGCCCGACTACGTGCTGCCCAGCCCGCTGGACGTCTGGGGCAGCATCGAGCGGATGTGGCTCCAGGGCACCCTGCTGGAGTTCATCTGGACCAGCGTCTCGCGCGGCGTCTCCGGCTTCGCCATCGCCATCGCGCTCGGCACCCCGCTCGGGCTGCTGATCGCCCGGGTCAAGGTGGTGCGGGCGGCGATCGGGCCCATCGTCACGGGGCTCCAGTCGCTGCCGTCCATCGCCTGGGTGCCCGCCGCCATCATCTGGTTCGGGCTGACCAACGGCACCATCTACGCGGTGATCCTGCTGGGGGCCGTGCCGTCGATCGCCAACGGCATCGTGGCGGGCGTGGACCAGATCCAGCCGATCCATCTGCGGGCCGGCCGCACCCTGGGAGCGCGGGGCCTGACCGGCGTCCGGCACGTGCTGCTGCCGGCCGCCCTGCCCGGCTACCTGGCCGGGCTCAAGCAGGGCTGGGCCTTCTCCTGGCGGTCGCTGATGGCGGCCGAGCTGATCGTGAACTCTCCCGCGCTGGGCACCGGTCTCGGGCAGCTCATGGAGAATTTCCGTACCATGCAGGACATGTCGGGCGTACTGGCGTCGATCCTGCTGATCCTCCTGGTCGGCATCGCGATCGATCTGCTGTTCTTCTCGCCGCTGGAGCGGCGGATTCTGCGCAGCCGGGGCCTGCTGGGAAGGAGCGGCTGAGATGGGTTTCTCCTCGACCCTGCCCCCGGCGGGCCGGCCGGGGGCCGCGGGACCGGCGCTGCTGGTGGTGGCGCACGGGAGCCGGGACCCGCGCCACGCCGCGACCGTGACGGCGCTGCTGGACCGGGTCCGCTCGGACCGTCCGGAGCTGACGGTCCGGGGCTGCTACCTCGACTTCACCCTCCCCCATCCGGGGCAGGCGCTGGAGCGGCTCCACGAGGAGGGCGTGCGGGAGGTGGTGGCGGTTCCGCTGCTGCTCACCCACGCGTACCACGCCAAGACCGACATCCCGGCGGTCCTGGCCGAGGCGACCGCGCGGCTCGACGGGCTCACCGTCCGGCAGGCCGGGGTCCTCGGCCCCGACCCGCTGCTCACCGGCGCCCTCACCCGCCGGCTGCACGGCGCCGGGCTGGCCCCCGGGGACCACCCGGTCACCGGCGTGGTCCTGGCCGCCGCCGGCTCCTCCGACCCGGAGGCGATCGCCACGGTCGCACATACCGCGCGGGAGTGGCAGCGCACCGCCCGGTGGTGCGCGGTGCGGCCCGCGTTCGCCTCCGCGTCCCCGCCCACCACGGCGGACGCCGTGCGCGCCCTGCGCGCGCACGGCGTCCGCCGGGTGGCGGTGGCTCCCTACGTCCTCGCGCCCGGCCGGCTGCCGGACCGGATCGCCGCCGGGGCGCGTGAGGCCGGTGCGGACATCGTGGCGCCGGTCATCGGCGACTGTCCCGAGCTGGCCTCGCTGGTGGTCCGCCGCTACGCGGCGGCGGCCGGCACGGTGCCGCTCGGGCTGCCGGCGCCCACCGTCCACCGGCGGACGGGCTGACGCCGAACACACGCGAGAGTGCCGTCACCCGGCGTTGACGCCGCTTGGGTTCTAACGGTCCTCGCAACACCCGCGATCTGTGGGAGTTGCGAGGACCGTGGGCGTTGGACGGGATGATCT
>NZ_BHZI01000218.1 GCF_004305975.1 Streptomyces otsuchiensis | reverse complement strand
GCGGCTGCCGGCCACTCCGAGCTTGCCGCCGATGACCACCGGCATGTCCTCCAGGGTGTGTTCGCGGCGCAGCCGGGTGACGGCGGTGAGGCCGTCGCGGTAGCCGTGGCCGTTGACGCTGGAGAGCACGACCAGCTCGGGGCGGTGCTCCAGGCACTCCGCGGCGAGCAGATCGGCGCCGACACAGGGACCGAGGTTGGTCACCGGGTGGCCCTGCTCCTCCAGGAACAGCTGGAGGAAGACCAGGTTCCAGGTGTGAGAGTCCGACGCGGTACCGCTGACCAGAATCCTCAATCCTTGCTTCGGCAGCATCATGTGGCGGGTCTCCGATGGTCGGGGCGGGCGGTTGTGCTCGTGTAATGAATATAGGAGTGCTTTGCCAGCGCGACCGGAAGTTCAACCGGCAGAAAACAGGAAGGCGTTGCGAGGGAATCTGCCTTTCCGGTGCCCCGCGGGGTGGGCTGTCCCCGCCTCGCGCCGCTGTCCTCCGCGGGGTTCCGGGCATGGCGCGGGCCCGGCACGTGGAGGTCACGTGCCGGGCCCGGCGCGGGGTCCCCGCCACGCGCCGGCCTGGGGCGGCCGGTGCGGGGCGGGCGGAGGTCAGGCGTACTGGGCGAGCAGGCTGGCCGGCCGGATGTCGGTCCAGTTCTCCTCGACGTACGCCAGGGACTCCTCGCGACTGCCCGCGTCACGGACGACCTGCCAGCCTGCGGGGACGTCGGCGAAGGTCGGCCAGATGGCGTGCTGGTTCTCGTCGTTGGTGACGACGTAGAAGGTGCCGTCGTTGTCGTCGAAGGGGTTGGCCATGGCGGGGCTCCTGTCGGTGGGTGGGTGCGTGAACGGTTGGCGTGCGTGCGTGCGACGGGGGTGTCCGGTGCGGCCGGCCCGCCGGGTCAGCGTGGGTGTGCGACGGGTCCGGGCGACGGGGCTCCGGTGGTGGCCGCGGCGGCCTCCACGGAGTTCTCCCGCTCGCGTATGCGCCGGAACTTCTCGGCGAGAACCCGTCCTATGTGTGCCATGGGTTCGGGCTCTGCCATTTTCAGATGCGAAGTGTCGATGTAGTGCACGTCGATATCTCCGTCGACAAACTTCGCCCAGTTCTCCGGCTGGTACTGGAGACTGCTCATCCGGGTCGCCATGAGGAAGGTGATCTCCGCCGCGGTGCGGGGCGGGTCGTAGTCCCACATGATCTCGGCGTGGTTGACGGAGGCGTTGATCACGGCCAGCAGCTCGTCGTCGGTGAAGCCGGCGAACACCGGGTCCCGGCGGCGCATCAGGTCGCCGACCGCCTGGGGATCGGTGCGCCCGCCCAGATCCGAGTGCGGCTCCTCCACCAGCAGATCGAGCATGTCCTTCTCGGTGAGCTTCCTCCGCCCCCGCTCCCCGGCCCGCGGGTAGCAGTCCATGAGCGCCAGCAGTTCCACCTCCTCGCCCTGACTCTCCAGCATCGCGGTCATCGCGTGCGCCACCGCGCCGCCGAAGGACCAGCCCATGAGCCGGTACGGGCCCCACGGCTGCACCCGGCGGATCCGCTCCAGGTAGTCGGCGGCCATCGTCTCCACGCTGTCGGCGACGAAGCCGGGCTCGCTCAGCGCCCGCGACTGCACCGCGTACAGCGGCTGGTCGCTGCCCAGATGACGGGCCAGACCGGAGTACGGCCAGCCCATTCCCGTGCCGGGGTGGACACAGAACAGCGGACGCTGGGTGCCCTGCGGGCGCAGCGGCAGCATCACCGCCATCGAGTCGCCGTCCACCGGGCCGTCGTCGAGCAGTCCGGCCACGGTCGGGGTGCGGAACAGGTCGCGGACCCCGCGCTCGACGCCGAGGACCGAGCGCATCCGTGTCACCAGCCGCACGCCGAGCAGCGAATGGCCGCCCAGGTCGAAGAAGTTGTCGTCGATCCCGACGTCCGGGACGCCGAGGATCTCCGCGAAGAGACCGCACAGCACCTCCTCGCGGGGGTTGCGCGGCGCCCGCCCGCCTCGGTCCGCGCGCACGGCCGGCGCGGGCAGCGCCCGGCGGTCCGGCTTGCCGTTGACCGTCAGCGGGATGGTCTCCAGGATCATCACCGCCGAGGGCACCATGTGTTCCGGCAGCGTGGCAGCCGCGGCCTCCCGCAGCTCCTCGGCGCTGACCCCGGCTCCACCCGATCGCGGCACCGCGTAGGCCACCAGCCGTTTGTCACCCGGCCGGTCCTCGCGGACCACGACCGCGACCTGGCCGACTTCCGGGTGCCGGGCCAGCGCCGCCTCGATCTCACCCGGCTCGATCCGGAACCCGCGCAGCTTGACCTGGCCGTCCGACCGTCCCAGGAAGCGCAGTTCGCCCTCGGGCGTCCAGAGCACCAGGTCACCGGTGCGGTACATCCGGCCGCCGTCACCGGCGAAGGGATCGGCGACGAACCGTTCGGCGGTCAGCGCCGGCCGTCCGACGTAGCCGCGAGCCACCTGGTCCCCGGCGATGTACATCTCGCCGGGAACGCCCACCGGCACCGGCCGCAGCGCCGAATCCAGCACGTGGATACGGGTGTTGTCCAGCGGTCTGCCCAGGAAGACCCCCGGCAGGGTGCGCACCGTGGTGTCCAGCCGCTGGTGGTGCGAGGCGAAGGTCGCCTCGGTGGGGCCGTAGGAGTGGACCAGCACCGTGTCCGGGCAGTGGTCCAGGACCCGCTGCAGGGCGGCGGGGGAGGCGGTGTCGCCGCCGGTCCACACCTCGCGCAGCAGCTTCAGCGTCTCCAGGCCCTCGTCCGCCATGATGTGGAACAGGCCCATGGTGAAGTACGCGGCGGTCACGTCGTGTTCGCGGATCGTGCGGTCCAGCTCGGCGACGTCGGCGCCGTCGCCCGGGGCGATCACCAGCTCACAGCCGTTGAGCAGCGGCACCCACAGCTCGTAGGTCGAGGCGTCGAAGCCGATCGCCGAATGGACCAGCATCCGCTCGTGGTTGGCGAGGTCCCAGCAGCCGTCCGCCACCAGGTCCGCCACATTGCGGTGGGTCACCGCCACCCCCTTGGGGCGGCCGGTGGAGCCGGAGGTGAACATCAGGTACATCGCGGCGTCCACGCCGACGGTCACGCCCGGGTCGGTCCGCGGGAACCGCCCGTCGGCGGCCGGGTCGTCCGCGGCCAGCAGCCGCGTCCCCTCGTGTGTCTCCGCCACCGCGACCGCGCTGTCCAGCCGGTCGCGCGAGGTCACGACGACTTCCGCGCCGGTGTCCTCCATCATCATCCGCACCCGGCTGCCGGGCAGTTTGGGATCCAGCGGCAGGTAGGTGGCGCCGGCCTTGAGGACCGCCAGCGCCGCGACCAGCAGTCCCGGAGTCCGGTCCGTCAGCACCCCGACCGCGTCCCCCCGGCGGACACCGGCGGCGATCAGCCGGTGCGCCAGCGCGTTGGCGGACGCGTCCAGCTCGGCGAAGGTCAGCCGCTCGCCGCCGAAGACCACCGCGGGCCGGTCCGGGGTGCGGCGGGCGTGACCGGCGAACAGCTCGTGCACCGGCGCGGTCCGCACCGGCCGGGCGGTGTCGTTGTAGTCCCGCACCAGCAGCCGCTCCTCGGCGGCCGACAGCAGCGGCACCTCCCCGATCGGCAGCGACGGATCGGCTGCCACCGCGCGCAGGGTGCGTGCCACATGCTCCGCCAACTGCCGTGCCGTGGAGGGGTCGTAGAGGTCGGTGGCGTACTCCAGCACGCCCGACAGCCCCGCCGGGCCCTCACCGTCGGCCGTCTCCCGCACCGCGAGCGTCATGTCGAACTTGGTGTACGCGGTGCGCAGCGCCACGTCGGCGCCGGAGAACAGCGACTCCCCGCCCGGGCCGTCGGCCGGGGTGACCTGGACCAGCGCCTGGACCAGGGGGTGATGAGCCGCCGAACGACGGGGGTTGAGGTGCTCCACCACCCGGTCGAAGGGCACGTCCTGATGGGCGAAGGCCCCCAGGTCGGTCGCGCGGACCCGGTCCACCAGCTCGGCGAAGCCCGGGTTCCCGGAGGTGTCGGTGCGCAGCGCCAGGGTGTTGACGAAGAAGCCGACCAGCGCCTCCAGCGCGTCGTCGTCACGGCCCGCGACCACGGTGCCGATCGGGACGTCCGTGCCCGCCCCGTGCCGGGTCAGCGTCGCGGCGAACGCGGCCTGCACCACCATCAGCAAGGTCGCCCCGCGCTCGGCGGCCAGCGCCGTCAGCGCCCGGTGGGTGGCGGCGTCCACCTCGAAGGGCGCGACCGCGCCGCGGTGGCCCGCCTCGGCCGGGCGGGGCTTGCCCGCGGGCAGCTCCAGCACCGGCGGCGCGTCCGCCAGCTGCTTCTCCCAGTACGCCAGCTGGCGGGCCAGCACACTCGCCGGGTCCCCCGCGTCGCCGAGCGTCCCGCGCTGCCAGAGCGCGTAGTCGGCGTACTGGACGGGCAGCGCGTCCCAGGCCGGTTCCGCCCCGTTCGACCGGGCGCGGTACGCCAGCTCCAGGTCCCGCAGCAGCGGGCGCATCGACCAGCCGTCGGCCGCGATGTGGTGCATCAGCAGCACCAGCGTCTGGGCGCCCGAACCGCCCCCGGACGCTCCCTCCGCGGGCCCGGCGGCGGAGCCGGTCGAGGTGATCAGCCACGCGCGGAACGGGATCTCCGAGGAGAGGTCGAAGACATGGCCGCAGGCCGCCTCCACCGCCGCCGTCAGGTTCTCGCCGCCGGTGCGTACCAGCCGCAGCTGCGGCCGCACACCGGACAGGATGTTCTGGTGCGGCTCGCTGTCGACCTCGGCGTAGACGGTGCGCAGCACCTCGTGCCGGGCCACCAGGTCGGTGAGCGCCTCGCCGAGGACGTCGGCGTCCAGCTCGTTCTCCAGCCGCAGTACCAGCGGGATGTTGTACGAGGTCGAGGCGCCCTCCAGCTCGTTGACCACCCACAGCCGGCGCTGCGCGTAGGAGAGCGGGATCCGCTCCGGCCGCTCGACGGGGACCAGGGACGCCCGGCGCTCCTGCCGCTCCCGCTCGTCGACACGGCGGGCCAGCCCGGCCGGGGTGGGGGCGAGGAACAGGTCGCGGATGCCGATCTCGGTGGACAGCATGGTGCGTGCCCGGTTGACCAGCCGCACGCCCATCAGCGAGTGCCCGCCGATGTGGAAGAAGTTGTCGTCCGGCGCGACCTGCTCGCGGCCCAGCATGGCGGCGAAGAGCGCGCACAGGGTCTCCACGTGCGCGCTGTCCCCGACGCCCTCCGGCAGCTGACCGGCCGGCGCCACCGGCTCCGCGGCGAGTGCGGCCCGGCGCGCCGCCAGCGAGTCGCGCTCCGAGCCGGTCAGCAGCTCCAGCGCGGACAGCGGCGTGGTGGGCGCCTCCCCGGCCGCGCGCAGGGTCCGCAGGCACAGCTCCAGCAGCAGCCTGACGGTCTCCACGTCGAAGACGTCCGCGCCGTACTGCAACCACAGCTCCAGCCCGTCCGCCGCCTCCTCGGCATCGTCCGTGCGACGGTCCACCGCGACCAGGCTCAGGTCGAACTTGGCCGCGTCCAGCCCCGCGGGCTCCAGCCTCGCGCTCAGCGGCCCCAGCGGAAGCGCGGCCTCGGTGTCGCGCTGCAGGGCCACCATCACCTGGAAGAAGGGGTGGCACGCCAGGGACCGGACCGGACTGAGATGCTCGACCAGCAGGTCGAACGGCAGCTCGCCGTGCGCGTACGCGCCGAGGTTGCCGTCCCGTACCCGCTCCACCAGCGTGGCGAAGTCCGGGTCGCCGGAGACATCCGTCCGCAGCGTCAGGGTGTTGACGAAGAAGCCGACCAGATCGTGGAGCGCCTCGTCGCCGCGGCCGGCGACCGGTGTGCCGATCGGCACCACCGGGCCGCTGCCCGCCACGTGCAGCGCGGCGGCGAACGCCGCCTGGACGCCCATCAGCAGGCTCGCGCCGTGGTCGGCGCACAGCTCCAGCAGCCGCCGGTGCGCCCCGGCCTCCAGCGTGGCGTTCAGGGTGTCACCGCGATGCGTGGGCTCCACCGGCCGCGGCCGGTCAAGCGGCAGGTCCACCACGGGCGGCAGCCCGTCCAACTCCTGCCGCCAGAAGGTGATCTCCCGGGCCGCGAGGGAGTCGGCGCGCTCCGGGTCGCCGAGCGTCTCGTGCTGCCAGAGGGCGAAGTCGGCGTACTGGACGGGCAGCGGCTCCCAGTCAGGGGCGCCGCCGTCGCGCCGGGCCCGGTAGGCGGTGTCCAGGTCCCGCATCAGCGGGGGCAGCGACCAGCCGTCGGTCGCGACATGGTGCATCAGCAGCACCAGCGTGGAGTTGCCGTCGCCCGGGACGAACAGGCGTGCCCGGAGCGGGAGTTCGGCGGAGATGTCGAAGCTGAGGGAGGTGAACGCCTCCACCAGGGCCAGCCGCTCGTCCGCCTCGCACTCCCGCACCGTCAGCAGGCCCGCCGGGGTCCGCGCCACATGCTGGTACGGATCGCCGTCCGGCGCCGGGAAGACGGTGCGCAGCGCCTCGTGCCGCTCCACCACGTCCAGCAGCGCCTCCTCCAGCGCCGCCGCGTCCGGGACACCGTCGAAGGCGAGGACCACCGGGACGTTGTAGGTGGACGACGGGCCCTCCAGCCGGTTCATGAACCACAGGCGCTGCTGCGCGAAGGACAGCGGCACCCGGTCCTCCTCCGGCAGGATCTCCTCGTCGAAGCGGACCAGCCCCTCGGTGTCCGTCGGCGCACCGGCGGGCGCGGCCGCCTCGGCGTCGGGCCGGACGCGGGGCGAGAGCTGCGCGAGGCGACGGCGGTCGATCTTCCCCGACGAGGTGTGCGGAAGCTCGGCCACGAACACCACCCGGCCCGGAACCGCCGCCGGCGGGAGAGCCGCGGCGGCCAGCGCACGCAACTCCGCCTCACCGACCGCTGTTTCGGAGCCCGGTCCGGTGCTGTGGGCGGTCACCACGAAGGCGACGAGCTGAGTGGCGCCGCCCGCGGTCTGCTGGGCCACCAGCGCCGCCTCGCGCACCGCGGCGTGACCCGAGAGCACCGACTCCACCGAAGCAGGGTCGATCCGATGCCCGTTGATCTTCAACTCGCCGTCCACCCGGCCGAGATAGCCCAGCCGGCCGTCCTCGCGGAGCGTCACCCGGTCCCCGGTGCGGTAGGCGCGCTCGCCGCCCAGCACCGTGAACCGGCGCGCCGTCAGCTCCTCACGGCCCAGATAGCCCTCCGCCAGGCCCTCGCCCAGCAGCCACAGCTCCCCGTCCACGACCGCCGCCCGGACACCGGCCAGCGGCCGGCCGATCGGGACCGCCCCGCCCCGGTAGCCGCTGAGCTCCGCGACCGTGGCGACCACCGTCGCCTCCGTCGGACCGTAGGTGTTGAACAGCAGCACACCGTCCCCGACGGCCGCGCACCACTGGCCGACCCGCTCCGGCAGCGCCGCCTCACCGCCGATGATCACGGCGCGCAGCGACGCGGGAAGCGAGGCGGTACCGCCCGCCAGCGCGAACGTCAGCTCGTGCCAGTACGCGGTGGGCAGGTCCAGAACCGTGATCCCCTGCCGGGCGCACCCGGCCAGCAGATCGGGGACGTCCAGCTGGCCGTCCTCCCGCAGCACCAGGGTCGCCCCGGCGCTGAGGGTCACGAAGATCTCCTCGACGCTCGCGTCGAAGTGCAGCGGGGCGAACTGGAGCACCCGGTCATCCCGGGTGACCCCGTACCGCTCGGCCGCGCCCTCCGCGAACTGCGCCAGCGCCCGGTGACCGACCACCACACCGTTGGGCGTGCTGGTCGACCCCGAGGTGTAGATGACATACGCCGCGCCGGGCTCGACGACACGACCGGGAAGGACCAGCTCCCCGGCCTCGGCGACCGCGGCGGGCGACGGCGCGTCCTCGCCGCAGACGTCGCCCAGGATCGCGGCGTTGCGTGCGGGCGGGGCCTGCGGGTCCAACGGCAGGTAGGCCGCGCCCGTACGAAGCACCGCCAGCAGCGCGACCACCGTCTCCACCGAACGGGCTCGGCAGACCGCCACCAGCCTGCCGGGGCCCGCGCCCTCTGCGATCAGCTCCTCGGCGCGCAGCGCGACCGCGAGTGCCAGTTCGCCGTAGCTGACGGAGGTCGCTCCGTGCAGCACCGCCGGACGCGACGCGTCCTCGGCGGTCCGCCCCGCGATCCGCTCCAGGACGGGAGCCGCCGACGCGGGCGGCGGCCCGCCGTCCACGACGGCGGACGGCACCGGGCCGTCCGCGGCTCTCTCCGGGTCGGGCACGGTCACCGGCTGGCCGGTTGCGGTCATATCACGTCCTCCAGACGGGAAGGGGGCGATGGCAGGTCCGGCGCCGGGGCGGCAGCACCGTCGGGGTGGGTGCGGTGGTGCGGTGGTGCGGTGGCGGCAGGGCCGTCGATGCGGCCCTGCTCGCCTCGACGACAACGCTAGGGAGCACCAACGCCCCCGGCGGGCAGAGCGACCGGCAGCTTCAGCGGCACAGGGGCGGCAGCGGCACGGTCCTGGCGCCGTGCGAAGTCGGCATGAGGGAACGCGCGCGCTACCGGTCGCGCTCACGTCGTTCGGAAGGACGGGAAGGCGACGCCCGAGCCGCCGGTGGTGCGGGCGCTGAGGTCTGGGACGGCCGAAGCCCCGGGACGGGTGTCCCGGGGCTTCGGCTGTGTACGGCCGGTTGTTCCGTTGGGGCTCCTGTGATGCCGGAGGGCCCCAACCTGGTTCTCAGGGGCGGCGGTTGTCGTCCCTGGTGCGGGCGCCGCGCTGGGTGCGGCGGCGCAGTGCGGGCCGGGCCGGCGCGTTGGCCGGCGCTCCGGCGGCCACCGGTGCGGGCGAGGCCGGGGCGGCCCGGTCCGGACCGTCGGGAGTGGGGGTAGCGGTGGTGGCGGCGGAGACCAGGGTGGAGAGCGCCGCGACCGTCGGGTTGCGGAAGACGTCCCGCAGGGTGATCTCGGTGCCGAGCACCGCGCGCACCCGGTTGACCAGCCGGACCGCCAGCAGCGAATGCCCGCCGACCCGGAAGAAGTTGTCCTCCGCACCGACCTCCTTGCCGCCCAGCACCTCGCGGAACAGCTCCCCGACGGCCTGCTGTTCGCGCGGTACCACGCCGGGGTTCCCGGACGTACCGTTCGCCCGGCCGGAACCGTCGCCCGTCACCGTGTCGGGGTCGGGGAGCTCGGTCGCGGCGAGGCGGCCGTCGGGGCCGACGGGCAGTTCGGGCAGCGGGACCAGTCGGCCCGGCAGCATGAACTCGGGCAGCCTGTCAGCCAGTTGTGCCAGCAGCTGTGCCTCTTCGAACGTGGTGCCCGGCAGCGGCACCACGTACCCGGTCAGCCGGGGCTGGCCCGGGGAGTCCTCCCGGACGAGCGTGGCCGCCGCGTGCACACCGGGCAGTGCGGAGAGGGTCGCCGACAGCCGGTCGGTGTCCGGGCGGTAGCCCCCGACGCGGGCCCGGGCGGGTACGCCCAGGTCGCGAAGCCCGCCGTCGGGCGTCCGCACGGCGCGGCGGCCGGTGCGCAGCAGCCGGGACCCGGCCGGACCGGCCGGGTCCGGTATCCACTGGACGGCGGTGCCCGCGGGGTGGTGCGGCAGGCCGTCGCCGGGCGCGGCGGGCAGGTACAGCTCGCCGGGAATCCCGGTGGGCGCTGGCCGGAGCCGGTCGTCCAGGACCACGGTCCGCGCGGTGGTCGTGGCGGTGTCCGCGGCGGGGTCGCCGCCGGGAACGTCGGCAGGGCGGACCGGGCGCAGCGCGCAGCCCGCGCCGGAGAGCAGCCCGGTCCACAGCGCGTCGCTGAACTCCTGTGCGGTGACCGGCGCGTGGATCTCACGCGGGGTCTGCGGAACAGGCGTCGTGAGGGGGGCGGCGGTGGCGAGGTGACCGTCGGCCGCGCCCCTGGTGAGGGTGGCGTGGGTGGTGGCACGGGCGTGGAACCGCCCGGACGCGTCGGCGGTCAGGGTGCGGGCCGCCACCTGGAGG
>NZ_BHZI01000217.1 GCF_004305975.1 Streptomyces otsuchiensis | reverse complement strand
AGCCGAAACCGGACCCCGACGCGGAGCCCGGGCCCGACGCGAGGTCCGGGCCCGACGCCGAGCCGGACGGCGACGACGACGCCGCCGCCGAGCCGACCGCGCCGGAGAAGCCGGTCCGGGACAGCACTTTCGTGCCACTGCGCGACTCCGGTCGTTCCCCGACCGGTACCGCCGTGATCGGCGCGGTCACCGCCCCGCCGTCCGCCCCGCCCCGGGCGACCGTGGAGGCGCCGTCGGTCCCGGACGAGGTCCCGGCCCCGACCGGTCCGCCGCCGCCCGTCCCGGACGCGCAGCGCGACCCGCTGGAGCTGCTGGCCGAACTCACCAACCGGCAGGCCCCGCCGCCGTCGCCGCTGCGGTCGGCGCTGCGCCGGGTGAAGATCTGGACGCCGCTGGTGCTGCTGCTGGTGGTCCTGGTCGGCGTCGCCCAGGTCCTGCGGCCCCTGCCCGAGCCGACGTTGGTGATCACGACCGCCGAGACGCACACCTTCGACGGCGAGTCGCCGAACGTGCCGTGGCCGGAGGAGGGCCAGGCGGCGCTGGACGTGGACGGGGTCGCGACGTTCGGCACGTCCGGCGAGCAGGTGCCGGTCCCGATCGCCAGTGTCACCAAGACGATGACGGCCTACCTGATCCTGCGCGACCACCCCATGGGCGTGGACGAGGACGGCGAGGACATCCCCGTCGACCAGCAGGCGCAGGACGACTACGCCCTCGGTGAGGACCGCGGCGACTCGGTCGTGGACGTGCGCGCCGGTGACACCATCACCCAACGGGAGGCGCTCCAGGCGCTGATGATCGCCTCCGGCAACAACGTCGCTTGGCTGCTGGCGCGTTGGGATTCCGGTGATGTGGAGACCTTCGTCGGGAAGATGAACGAGGCGGCGGCCGAACTCGGCATGGACGACACCGTCTACACCGATCCCAGCGGCTTCGACCTCGACTCGGTCAGCACCGCTGCCGACCAGGTCAAGCTGGGCCGGGCCGCGATGGAGGACCCGGTGCTGCGCCAGGTCGTCGGGGTCTCCGGTTACACCGACCAGTACGGCGAGTCCCACCCCAACGGGAACCCGCTCGTGCCGGTCAACGGCGTCGTCGGCATCAAGACCGGCAGCCGCACCGCCGCCGGTGGCAACTTCCTCTTCGCCGCACGGCAGGACGTGGACGGGGAGAGCCAGTTGATCGTCGGCGCGGTGCTGAGCCAGCCGCCGCACCCCTCCGACAACTCGATAAGGACGGGCGCGGTGACCGCTGCGGACGCGCTGATGACCTTCGCCCAGCAGCAGTTGGAGACGGAGCAGGTGCTCAGCGAGGGTGACGTGGTCGGCCATGTCGACGACGGCATGGGCGGACGCACGCCGCTGGTGGTCAGCGAGGACGTGACGGCCGTGGGCTGGCCCGGCCTGACGGTGGACATCCGGCTGACGGATAACGGCGAGGACGGCGGACTGCGATCCGACACTCCCGCCGGCACCGTCGTCGGCAGCCTCACCGTGGGCGACGCCGACGGTGCCGTGGTCGAGGTCCCGGTCACCTTGCAGCGCGCCATGGAGGAGCCCGGAATCGGCGCGAAACTGCTCCGCCTGGGGTGAGGACACGCGCGGCCCTCGGAGGTCGCGCGCCGGAGCGTGATTCACCTCAGCCGATGGACCGAGGCCGGCCGAGCCGCCCGCCGCCCCGCACGTCGGGGCGGCGGGCGGTCGTCGTGCGGGCCTCTGGCACCGTGGTCAAACTCCACAGATCCGCCGTCGACCGGCGCGTAGGGGGCGCGCGGATGCCTGGTACGCGCCCCTGTCGGCGGCCGTGCCCCGACGGGCGCCGTGCCGCGCACCCGCCGCGCCGTGCCACGCCCCCGGGGCCGTCCCCGTGCACGTCAGCCACCCCGAACGAAGGGGCTGCCGTGCCACGTTGCGGCGCGCTACAGTCGGTTCTTTCACATGAGCTGTGACGCGGGGAAGGAGCGGCGTGATGATCTGTCCGTCATGCGGCTCCACCCGAGGACGTCGGCTGAACAACGGCAACTGGGTGTGCAACGACTGTGGCGCGGTCACCGCAGGATGAGGCGGCGTGGCGGGACCTGGATCCGGCCACCCGCGAACGGCTCGACTTCCTCGACCCGGAGGACTTCACGGTGGGCCCCACCCGGGAGGGCGCCGAGCAGTGGGAACGCTTCACCGCGATCCTCGACAAGGCCGAGCGCTACCGCACCCGCCACTGACGCGTGGCCGGGCAGCCGGCGTGCCCCCGTGCGGGGCGTTCCCCGCACGGGAGCACCAGCGGTCACGCGCAGGTGTCGAGCATCTCCGTCAGCGCGTCGAACTCCTCGTCCGTGACGGTCAGTTCGTAGGTGTGCTTCACGGAGGTCCAGGCGAGGCCGTACTCGCACCAGTAGGACTCCATCGGCTGCCAGTCGGCCGGGGTCTGGTCACCCTTCGACCGGTTGGAGGAGGCGCTGACCGCGATCAGCTGCGGATTCTCCAGGTCGTTGGCGAACGCCCGGCGGGTCTCCTCGTCCCATGAGTCGGCGCCCGAGCGCCAGGCGGCGGCCAGCGGCACGATGTGGTCGATGTCCACCTCCGAGGCGGCCGTCAGCGTCTCCCCGTCGAAGGCGCTGTACCACTCACCCGCCTGCGGCTGGCAGTTGTCGTCCGTCTCGACGCCGGTGCCGTCCCGGACGAGGACGTGCTGCCGGGCCGTGCAGCCGTCGGTGCTCTGCCAGTGCGGGAACTCGTCACGCGAGTAGCCCGCCATCGAACCCTCCTCGGCGACGGTGAGTTCGCCGAGCTGTGCGCGGCCCTCCTCGGCACCGGGGAGCCCCGGCAGGCTTCCCTCGGCGCTCTGGCCGCCCTCCGGCGCCGGTTCCCCGGTCACCTCCTCGGCGACGTCGTCGGCGGACGGCAGGGAGAGCGTGTCCTCCCCGCAGCCCGTCAGGGTCACGCCGAGCGCTACCGCCAGCGTTCCCACTATCAGTTGATGCCGCCTCAGATGCCGCCTCATGCGCGATGCCGCCCACTTTCCGGGTGCCCCCGGCGGGAGCACGTGTTCCGCCGGGAGGCTACCCGGCCGCGCGCCGGACAGGCCCGCGGGACGGAGCGCGCTTCACGCGTTCACTGTGTTCGCGCCACCATGGCGCCGCCCGGCCGCCACCGTCGCTCCCGGCCGGGCGCCCGCGTACGCCCTGCTCAGCGCCGCCTCCGTCCGGGTCACCGCCACCGCCCACGGCATGTGGGCCGCCTGGCGCCCGGTGACGGGAGCCCGCCACGAGGCCGGGCGTGGCGGACACACCTCGGCCGGCCATCGCCCACCCGGGCCACGCGGTGGCGGCCGCCGTCACCCGGAGGTGGCCACGCGCCGGGCCGGGGCGGGGCCTGCGGTACCGGGCCGCTTGGCCGATCACGGGTGCGTACCCGGCGTCCTGCGGGACAATTGGGCATGCCGGACCCCGAACGACAACGTGGTCGAAGGGTGAACATGCCAGCGAACACCGATCTCCGCCGACGCCGCGCCGAGGTGACGGACGCCTGGTCACGGTGGGTGCCCACCCTGCGGGCCGCGGGCCGGACCCCGGACGGCGCCGCCGCGCGCCCCGAGGTGGCCGACTCCTGGCAGCGCTCCCTGGTCACCGTCGACCCCGGACGCCACTGCGCCCCCGTCACCGACGGCGGCACCGTCCACCCACGATGGGCGGCCTCCCCGCTGCGGGGCCCCGTCACCGCCGTCGCCGGGGAACTCCGAAGCATCGCCGAGGACGCCGGATTCATCGCCGCCGTCACCGACGAGACCGGGACGATCCTGTGGACCTGCGGCGGCCGGGTGATGCGCCGCAAGGCCGAGCGGGTGAACTTCGCCCCCGGCGGTCGCTGGAGCGAGCCCGCCATGGGCACCAACGCGCTCGGCCTGGCGCTGCGCACCGGCCGGCCCAGCATGGTCTTCTCCGCTGAGCACCTGGTCGAGGCCCTGCACGGCTGGGTCTGCTACTGCGCGCCGATCCACGGACCGGACGGGCGGGTGCTCGGCGTCGTCGACCTCTCCAGCACCTGGGACCGCTCGCACCCGCTGGCGATGTCGGCGGTGCGCTCCGTGGTCTCCTCGATCGAGGCCCGTCTCCTGGACCCCGGCGCCGGCCGCCCGCCGATGTCCACCCCGGGCGCCACGCCCGTCCGGACTTCCGCGCCCGCCCCGTCCGCACTGCGGCTCACCTGCCTGGGCGACCGAGCGGAAGGGGAGTGCGACGGCGCCGCGCTGCGGCTGCCACCACGACAGCTGGAGATCCTCACCCTGCTCGCCCTGGAGCCCCGCGGCTTCACCCCCGCCGCCCTCCGGCTGGCGCTCTGGGGCGACCAGCCGGTCAGCGACTCCACCCTCAAGGCCGAGGTCTCCCACCTGCGGCGCGCCGTCGGCGGTGACATCGCCAACCGCGTCTACGCCCTGAGCCGGCCCGTCGACTGCGACGCCGTCCATGTGCTGCGGGCGCTGGACACCGGAGACGTCGCCGGGGCGCTGCGCCACTACCGGGGGCCACTGCTGCCACGGTCGGACGCGCCCGGCGTCGTCGCGTGGCGGCTCCGCCTGGAGGTCGCGACACGGGCGGCGGTGCTGGCCTCCGGCACCCCGGAGGAGCTGCTGCGCTACGGCGAGGTCGCCCCCGACGACGCGGAGGTCCACGAGCAGGCGCTGCGTCGCCTCGGGCGGCACGACCCCCGCCGCGCGGGCGTGCTCGGCCTGCTGAGCGCCGCACTCGCCGACTGAACGGCGCCCGTCGCAGACCCTCCGCCGTCCCACGCCCCGGCGCGCGGTGCCGCCCGCCGCGCGCTCTGCGTGCCCGCCAGGTGACCCGCTGTACGACCGCGCGCACCGCTCTGAACTGCGCGCCAACCTTTCGCCAACCCGCGCGCGCGAAAGTGCCGCAACGGTGGCGCCGCGGCCACGAGGGCCGGTGCGCTGCCGAGACCGTCCGGACGGACCGTGCCGAGGGAGAGCCGCCATGGTGTACGCGCAGCCAGGAACCGAAGGCAGCATCGTCAGCTACGACAAGCAGTACGAGAACTTCATCGGGGGCGAGTGGGTGGCGCCCGTCAAACAGCAGTACTTCGACAACCCCTCACCGCTCACCGGTCAGACGTTCTGCCGCGTCGCACGTTCCACCGCCGAGGACGTCGAGCTGGCGCTGGACGCCGCGCACGCCGCCGCGCCCGCCTGGGGCCGCACCTCCACCACCGAGCGCTCCCGCATCCTCAACCGGATCGCGGACCGCATCGAGGAGAACCTGGAGAAGCTGGCCGTCGCCGAGACCTGGGAGAACGGCAAGCCGGTACGCGAGACGCTCGCCGCCGACCTGCCGCTGGCGGTCGACCACTTCCGCTACTTCGCCGGGGTCATCCGCGCCCAGGAAGGCAGCATCGGGGAGATCGACGGCGACACCATCGCCTACCACTTCCAGGAGCCGCTGGGCGTCGTCGCCCAGATCATCCCCTGGAACTTCCCCATCCTGATGGCCACCTGGAAGCTGGCGCCCGCCCTGGCCGCCGGCAACTGCGTCGTCATCAAGCCCGCCGAGCAGACCCCCGCGAGCCTGCTGCTGGTCATGGACCTCATCGCCGACCTGCTGCCGCCCGGCGTCGTGAACGTCGTCAACGGCTTCGGCACCGAGGCCGGACGGCCCCTGGCCTCCAGCTCCCGGGTGGCCAAGGTCGCCTTCACCGGCGAGACCACGACGGGCCGCCTGATCATGCAGTACGCCAGTGAGAACATCATCCCGGTCACGCTGGAGCTGGGCGGGAAGAGCCCCAACATCTTCCTCGACGACGTCACCGCCGCCGACGACGACTACCTCGACAAGGCCGTCGAGGGCTTCGTCATGTTCGCCCTCAACCAGGGCGAGGTCTGCACCTGCCCCTCCCGGGCGCTGATCAGCTCCTCGATCTACGACGCCTTCATGGAGCGCTGCGTCGCGCGCACCAAGGCCATCACGGCCGGCGACCCGCTGGACCCCGCCACGATGATCGGCGCGCAGGCCAGCAACGACCAGCTGGAGAAGATCCTGTCCTACCTGGACATCGGCAAGCAGGAGGGCGCCGAGGTGCTGGCCGGCGGCAACGCCCGCACCGTCCCCGGTCTCGACGGCGGCTACTACGTCGAGCCGACGATCTTCCGAGGCACCAACGACATGCGGATCTTCCAGGAGGAGATCTTCGGCCCGGTCGTCTCGGTCACGACCTTCGACTCGGTCGACGAGGCGCTGAAGCTCGCCAACGACACCCTGTACGGGCTGGGCGCCGGCGTGTGGACCCGGGACGCCAACAACGCCTACCGCCTCGGCCGGGGGATCAAGGCGGGCCGGGTCTGGACCAACTGCTACCACGCCTATCCCGCGCACGCCGCGTTCGGCGGCTACAAGAAGTCCGGCATGGGCCGCGAGAACCACAAGATGATGCTGGAGCACTACCAGCAGACCAAGAACCTGCTGGTCAGCTACTCCCCGAAGAAGCTCGGGTTCTTCTGATGAACGACCCGGTGAGCGACTTCGAGAGCGAGGGCGGTGCGGAACCGCCGGAGCCGCCCGAGGAGGACGAGGAGGCCGAGGCGGCCGACGCCGGGCCGGGCACCCCGCTGGAACGGGTGACCCTCACCGACGCCGCGCGTGAACTCGTCTCCCGGCTGGAGCAGTCGCACGGTCCGCTGATGTTCCACCAGTCCGGCGGCTGCTGCGACGGGAGTTCTCCGATGTGCTACCCGCGCGGCGAGTTCCGGGTCGGCGCCTCCGACGTGCTGCTCGGCACCCTCGACGGCGGGACGCCGTTCTGGATGAGCGCCGACCAGTACACCTACTGGAAGCACACGCTGCTCACCGTCGACGTGGTACCCGGCCGGGGCAGCGGCTTCTCGCTGGAGGCACCGGAGGGTGTGCGGTTCCTGCTGCGCTCGCGTGTGATGACCGACGAGGAGAACGCGCGGGCCGAGGCCGGCCCGCCACCGCCCACCGGGGCGGACGCCGGCCCCTGACCGGGCGGCGGCGCCGGGCCGTTCCGTCGCCCGTCCGTCTTCCGGCCTTCGTCCAACCGCCGTCCGTGCGGTTCCGGTCCTGTTCCGGAACCGGGCGGACGACGGGAGCCCTCATCTCCCGCGTAGCATCGTGGAGTTCCGCGACAGCGGACCGTGATGGCCGCGGCAGAGAAAGAGGCACGTATGGAAGAGCGGGTTTGCGGCAGGTCGGGGCAGCAGCTCTCGACCGTGGGACTCGGCACCTGGCAACTCGGCGGCGACTGGGGCGAGTTCCGCGAGGAGGACGCCCCCGCGCTGCTGGACGCGGCGGTCGAGGCCGGCGTGACCTTCTTCGACACCGCCGACGTCTACGGTGACGGTCGCAGCGAGCGTCTGATCGGCTCCTACCTGCGGGCCAGGCCCGACGTCCGGGTCACCGTCGCCACCAAGATGGGGCGCCGGGTCCCCCAGGAGCCCGAGAACTACACGCTCGACAACTTCCGCGCCTGGAACGACCGTTCACGCACCAACCTGGGCTCGGACACCCTCGACCTGGTGCAGCTGCACTGCCCGCCCAGCGAGGTCATCGCCTCCGACGCCGTCTTCGACGCGCTCGACACCCTCGTCGCCGAGAAGCGCGTGCGCGGCTACGGCCTGAGCGTCGAGACCTGCGACCAGGCGCTCGCCGCCATCGCGCGGCCCGGCACCGTCAGCGTGCAGATCATCCTCAACCCCTTCCGCCTGAAGCCGCTGGAGCGCGTGCTGCCCGCCGCCGAGGCCGCGGGCGTCGCGATCATCGCGCGCGTCCCCCTCGCCTCCGGCCTGCTCTCCGGCCGCTACACCGAGCAGACGGTGTTCGCGCCCGAGGACCACCGCACCTACAACCGCCACGGCGAGGCGTTCGACCAGGGAGAGACCTTCTCCGGCGTCGACTACGCGACCGGGGTGGAGGCCGCGGCCGAGTTCGCCCGCCTCGTCCCCGAGGGCGCCAGCCCCGCGCAGACCGCGCTTCGCTGGATCATCCAGCAGTCCGGCGTCACCACGGTGATCCCCGGCGCGCGCAACGCCGAGCAGGTCCGCGCCAACGCCGAAGCCGCTGCGCTGCCGCCGCTCTCCGACGCCGTACTCCACGAGATCGGCGAGCTCTACGACCGCCGCATCCGGCCGCAGGTGCACGACCGCTGGTGAACCGCGCGGCCGCCCGGCGACTGCCGCCGGGCGGCCGGCCGCCCGGCGGAAGTCACGGCAGCCACCAGGCGTACATGCCATGGCCAGGCCGGTTCGCCGCCACCGCGATGTCACGCAACTGCGCCACGGAGGGCGCCAGTTCCTCCGGACGCTCCAGCGCCACCCAGTACTCGCCCGCCGCCCAGCGGACCGTGATCCCCGGCAGCCGCTCGTCGGGAACGGACGCGAGAGCGGCCACATTGCCGTCGTGCACCCGGACCAGCTCCGCGTCCCCCTCGGGCGGCCGGCGCTCGACCGGCCAGCGCTCCAGCGACCGGTCCAGGTCGTAGCCGTCCTCCCCACGGGCGTGCGCGAACAGTTCGCCGAGCACCACCACCGGGTCGATGCCCTTCACCTCGCACACGGTGTGCCCGGCGGCCGTCGGGCCGTCCGGCACACACGCGGCGGCCTCCTCCGCCGTCGCGGCGAAATACTCGAAGTACTGGCCCATGGCGTGCTCCCCGTCCCGGCCCCGGCTGCGTCGCTGTCGTCGCCGACGCTACGACGAGCCACTGACAGCCGCCGTGGCCGCCCGCCGGCCGCTCTCCTGCCCGGCCCGTGACGCCGAGTTGGCCGCCGCGACACATCGCCGCCACAACACCGTGGTGGCGGCGCCCAGCGGGCCGATCCGTCCACACAGCGTTAACGCCCCGACGTCTGTCGTGCGTGCTCCTTCGTCGCTAGCATCTCTTCGCATGAGCAGTGAGAGTCTCCTCCGGCCAGGTCTGACGCGGCGCCGCGTCGTCGACCTGTGCCGTGTGGCCGGCAGCCTCTGTCGCCGCCCCGCGTAGCCGGCTCTCCACCTCCGCTCCGCTCCACCGCCCCCTCTCCCCGTCCGCGGACCCGTGCGTCCGTGCGTTCCCGGTCCGCGCAGCCGCGCACCTGTGGGGGGAGAGGTCACGCCTCGGCGAATCCCCGCGCGCCGCGCGCCGCTGACGTACACCCGTTTTCCCGGCCGGACAAAGGACATTCCCATGCCCGCAGATGACAGCACCAAGAACCCCGACGAGCCAGGTGACTCCGGGGAGACTCCCGGCCCCGGCGCCGACCGGTCCCCATTGGCCCGCGAACCCGCCGCCGAGACGGCCGCCCAACCCGCCGCCGAACCCGCCGCCGAACCCAGCGCCGGTACGGAGCCCGCCCACGACGCCGACACGGTCCGGCAGAGACGCCGGCGCGTCTCGCTGGCGCTCGGTGCCGCGGTCGTGGTCGCCGCCGTCGTGACCGCCGTCGCCGTCGGCAGCGGCTCCGGCGACGACAACACCGCCTCCGAGCAGCAGCGTTCGGGCACCGACTCCGCAGCCGACGCAGCCGACGGCGACAACGCCGGCCAGGCGCCCCCGGCCGCGACCGGCCAGAAGGCCGTCCACCAGGACGAGGTGCTGGTCACCACCGACTGGCTGGAGGACAACCTCGACAACCCGGACGTCGTCGTGATCGAGGTCAGCGAGAACCGCCCCGGCTCCGGCCTGACCTCCTACGAGGAGGGCCATGTACCGGGCGCCGTCGAGTTCGTATGGACCGAGCACTTCGTCCAGCAGGACACCCGGGACATCGTCACCCAGGAGGAGTTCACCGAACTCGGTCAGGCCGCGGGCATCAACGAGGACTCCACCGTGGTCCTCTACGGCGACGCCAACAACTGGTTCGCCGCCTGGGGTTCGTGGGTCTTCAAGCTCTACGGCACCGAGGACGTCCGGCTACTCGACGGCGGCCGCGTGAAGTGGGAGGCCGAGGGCCGGCCGCTCGACAACATCGCACCCGACCCCGAGCCCGGCGACTACCAGGCAGCCGAACGGGACCCGGAGATCCGGGTGTTCCGCGACGACGTCCTGGAGATCGCCACCGCCGAAGCCCCCGACGCCGCCCCCGCCCACCTCGGGG
>NZ_BHZI01000216.1 GCF_004305975.1 Streptomyces otsuchiensis | reverse complement strand
GGGCCCGGGGGCGGCTGTCCACCGGTCGGCCGGCCCGGCCCGGCCACGGCAGTCGGGGACGCTAGCGGCTCGTGAACGGCCGCGCCAGGGTATGGGAGCGCTTCCGGACTTTCCGCTGTCGGCCGTCTTGACGTCTTGCTGGAGTGGTTCCACGCTCAGTGGGAGCGCTCCCAAGCGTGTCGTGGAAGCTCCGCGTCGTCCGGTCACCGGCCCCCACCTCGCCGGTGCCACCGGGCCCCCACCGCTGGAAGGAACGAGCCGTGAACCGTCACATCCGCACGTCGGACGCCTCGCCGCCACCGCCGTCGCCCGGGCCCCGCCCGAACCGCTCGCCCCGCCGGACCCGCGCGCTCTTCGGCGTCGCCACCGCCGCCGCGCTCGCCGCCGGCATGCTGGCGGTGCCCGCCGTCGGCGCGGAGTCAGGAACCGCGCCGGGCGGGGAGGAGGGGCCCGAACTTATCGTCAACGGCGACTTCGCCGACGGCACCGATGCGTGGTGGTGGACCCCGAACGCCGAAGGCGCCGTCTTGGACGGCCGGTTGTGCGTGGACATCCCCGGGGGCACCATCAACCCGTGGGACGCCATCATCGGCCAGGCGGACATCGAACTGGAGGAGGGCGAGAGCTACGCCCTTCGCTACACGGCGAGTTCCACCGCCCCGACCGTCTCCCGCGCCAACGTGATGCTGGCCGAGGAGCCCTACACCAAGGAGATCTCCACCACCGACGCGGTCTCCACCGCGCCGGTCTCCTTCGAGCATGTCTTCACCGCGGGCGCCGACTACGACGCCGCCCAGTTCTCCATCGAACTCGGCGGCTCGCCCAACCCGTTCACCTTCTGCCTGGACGAGGTGTCGCTGCGCGGTGGCGCGGTGCCGCCGGTCTACGAGCCGGACACCGGCTCCCCGGTCCGGGTCAACCAGGTCGGCTATCTGACCCACGGGCCCAAGAGCGGCACCGTCGTCACCGACGCCCCGGCGTCGCTGCCCTGGACGCTGCACGACGCGGACGGTACCGAGACGGCGTCGGGGGAGACCGAGCCGTTCGGAACGGACCCGACCTCCGGCCAGAACGTGCACCGCTTCGCCTTCGACGACGTCGACCGGGAGGGCGAGGGCTACACGGTCACCATCGACGGCGAGACCAGCGAACCGTTCGCCATCGGGGACGACCTCTACTCCGGACTGCGCGGCGACGCGCTCGCGTACTACTACCACAACCGCAGCGGCATCGAGATAGACGCCGATCTCGTCGGCGAGGAGTACGCCCGCCCGGCCGGGCACCTCAACATCGCGCCCAACCAGGGCGACTTCGACGTGCCCTGCCAGCCGGGGGTATGCGACTACCGGCTGGACGCGCCGGGTGGCTGGTACGACGCCGGTGACCACGGCAAGTACGTCGTCAACGGCGGCATCTCCGTCGCCCAGCTGATGGGCACCTACGAGCGCACGCTGTGGGCCGAGGCCGCCGACGGCGTGGCACTGGGCGACGGCTCGCTGAGCGTGCCGGAACAGGGCAACGGAGTGCCCGACATCCTCGACGAGGCGCGCTGGCAGCTGGAGTTCCTCTTCGCCATGCAGGTGCCGCAGGGCGAGGAACTGGCGGGCATGGCCCATCACAAGCTGCACGACGCCAACTGGACCGGGTTGCCGCTGCTGCCGCACCGCGACGCCGAACGCCGCGAGCTGCACCCGCCGTCCACCGCCGCCACCCTCAACCTCGCCGCGGCCGGCGCGCAGGCCGCCCGCCTCTTCGAGCCGTACGACGCCGAGTTCGCCGCCGAGGCCGTGGCGACCGCCGTCACCGCCTACCAGGCCGCGCTCACCCATCCCGACCTCTTCGCCGACCCGAACGACGCCCAGGGCGGCGGCGCCTACAGCGACGACGACGTCAGCGACGAGTTCTACTGGGCCGCCGCCGAACTCTTCGCCACCACCGGCGAGGACCACTACCGGCAGGACGTCTGGAACTCCCCGCTGCACGGCGACACCGACCTGGTCTTCCCGCGCGGCGGCCTCGCCTGGGCGGCCACCGCCGGCCTCGGCGCGATCACCCTGGCCACCGTCGACACCGAACTCACCCCGGCCCAGCGGGCGGAGATCACCGAGACCCTGCTGGAGGCGGCCGACGGCTACGCCGCGGACTCCGAAACCGAGGCGTACGGCGTGCCGTTCGCCCAGCAGTACGTCTGGGGCTCCAACTCGCAGGTCCTCAACAACATGGTCGTCCTCGGCATCGCCCACGACCTCACCGGCGAGGGCCGCTACAGCACCGCCGTGCTCCGCGGTCTCGACTACGTCCTGGGACGCAACCCGCTCAACCAGTCCTACGTCACCGGCTACGGCGAGCGGGACTCCCGCAACCAGCACCACCGCCACTGGGCCAAGCAGCTCAACCCCAGCCTGCCCAACCCGGCCCCCGGCTCCGTCGCGGGCGGTCCCAACGAGGAACTGCAGGACCCGATCGCCGCCGACCTGCTGGAGGGCTGCGCCCCGGCGATGTGCTACATCGACCACATCGAGTCCTACGCCACCAACGAGATCACCATCAACTGGAACGCCCCACTGGCCTGGGTCGCCTCCTTCGCCGACGACCTCGGCGACGGCGCCTGACCCCTCCGGCCGCCGGTGTCACGCCGCCCGTGAGCGGAGCGACACCGGCGGCCGGCCCCGGCTCCGGCCTCTGCCCCGGCCCGGGGAGCAGGAGGCGCGGTTCGCCGTCGTGCCCCGCCGGACGTGCGGGGCACGGCGGCCCTTCCTATCCTGGAGGGCGACTCGGGGCGGTTCCCTCGCAGGGAGGACGCACGATGACTGCGACGATCGAGGACCCGGCGGTGGCTGCTTTCGTGAAGGCGGTCAACTCCGGCAACCGCGAGGCGTTCTTCGCCGCGCTGACGGACGACGCGACCATGGCCGACGACGGCACGGAGCGTGATCTGACCGCGTGGGCGGACCGGGAGATCTTCGGCGCCAAGGGGCACCTGGAGGTCGAGGAGGTCACGGACGGTGGCCGGAACCTCACCGCCACGTACTCCAACTCGGTGTGGGGAGGGCTGCGTACCCGCTGGACGTTCTCGGTCACCGACGGTCGCGTCAGCCGCTTCGTGACCGGCCAGTCCGCGTGACCGCAGCTGCGTGACCGGAGCTGCGCGACACGGCCGCCGGCAGGGCGGCGTCCGGGGTCCGGCCGGCCCCGAACGGATCACCGGTCACGAGGAACTCGCGCCCACCCTGCTGCGCGTCGGGACCCACAAGCCGTCGCGCTGCGACGTCACAGCGTTCCGTGTCAAGGACGGGGGAGTTCCGGCACTACACGCCCGGGACGATCGACCCGGCCACCGGCGCGGCGACGGTCCTCGTCCACCGCCACCACCACGCCGACGCCCCCGGCCTGCGACTGGTCGAGTCGCTGAAGCCGGGCGCTCCGCTGACCTGGTGCGGTATCGCTTCGGCCCGCGGCTTCCGCTGGACGGAGCCCGCCGCCGCCCTCGCCGTCGGCGACGCCGGCACCCTCGGACTGATGGTCGCCCTCACCGACCGCGCACGGGAGGACGGCGCCCGGCTGCTCGCCGTCGTCGAGGTCGACGGCCCCGCCCGTGACGCCGCCCGCGACCTCCTGCCGGACGCCGACTGCCACCCCCGCCCCGCGCGCTCCGGGCGTGAGGCCCGGGCATCATGGCAACCGGCCGAGGTCCGGCGGTGCGGAAGGGCGGTAACGGTGACGATGAACGGGCACAAGGAAGGGCACGGGCGGCAGGACGGCCCCGGCGGCGGGACGGCGCGCGAGGTGCCGACCCGGCTGCGCCAGGCCGGCCACCGCGTCGGCAGGCTCACACCCGGCCCGCACAACGCGATCACCGATGTCCCCGGTGTCCTCGTCGGCCACACCACACTGCGCGACGACGCGGCCGGCCTGTACTCCGGGGTCACCGCCATCGTCCCCGAGGGCCTCGGGCAGTGGCCGACGCTGCCCGCCGCTCTCCATGTCGCCAACGGCTACGGCAAGTTCGTCGGAGCGACCCAGCTCGCCGAACTCGGCGAACTGGAGACTCCGGTGCTGCTCACCTCCACGCTCTCCGCCTTCCGGGCCGCCGACGCGCTGCTGACCTGGGTCCTGGACAGGGCCGAGACGCCGCCGACCTCGGTGAATCCGGTGGTCGGCGAGATCAACGACTCCTGGCTGTCCGCCCGTCGGCCCCGGCCACTGACCGAGGCCCACGTACTGGCGGCGCTGGACTCCGCCGCGGCCGGGCCGGTCACGCAGGGGAGCGTCGGCGGCGGTACCGGGGCGTGCGCGCTGGGTTTCAAGGGCGGCATCGGCACCGCTTCCCGGCTGGTCGGTCCGATCAACACCCCTACCGAAGCGAACTGTTCGGCCGAGGACGGACCCGCGGCGCGCCCGGTCACGGTGGGTGCGCTGGTACAGGCGAACATGGGCGGCGAACTCCGGGTGGGCGAGCGCACGGTGACCCCGGAGAGCGCGGGCGTCCCGCGTGCGGGCCAACGCACCGAGAACGGCTCCTGTGTGGTCGTCCTGGCCCTCGACTTCCCGTGCCCGCCGCACCAGTTGACCCGGATCGCGGCGCGCGGCGCGCTGGCGCTCGGCCGGGTCGGGGCCAACTACAGCCACGGCAGCGGCGACTACGGTCTCGCCTTCTCGGCGACCGGCTCGCACGCCCCGCGCACCCTGTCGCCCGCCGAGTTGGACGCGGTGTTCGAGGGCGTGCGGGAGTCGGTGGAGGAGGCCGTCATCGACGCACTCCTCACGGCCGGGACCGTCCGCACGCCCGGCGGCCGTGCGGCGCACGGGCTGCCGCTGTCCGCCGTGATCCCTTGACCGGGCCCCATGTCCACGCCCACGCCCACGCCCACAACCACAACCACAACCACGTCCGCGCCCGGGCCGGACCTGCCGTGCCGGTGGGGTTTCACCGCCAGTGACACGGGCCAGACTCCCGGTGTCGCGCGGGGGCGGAACGGGTGAAGGGGGACGTACGTGGCACGCGGCCGGGGACGGAAACGGGGACGCTCATCGGCACGGCGGCGCGCCGCGCTGCGCCGCCGCGTGGCGGGCGCCGGGGCGCTCGCCCTGTTCGCGCTCTTCGTCCTGTACGGAACGGACTTCGTGCCCTATCTGCTGGTGGCTCTGCTGCTCGCCGGAGCCGTGACCGGGGGAGTGCTGCTGCGCCGCGCGCACCGGGTCCGCAGCGCGGCCGACCGCGACTGGCGCAAGGAGGAGGCCCGTTCACGTGCCCTGCGCGAGGTCGGCCGGTCCGATGTGGACGGCCTGACCGGGACCGAGTTCGAGCATCTCACCGCGGATCTCTGCCGTCGTGACGGCTGCCGGGACGTCCGCCGCGTCGGCGGTGCCCGGGACAACGGCGTCGATGTCACCGGGCGGCTGCCCGACGGCCGCAGCTTCGTCGTGCAGTGCAAGCGGTACGCGCCCGCCTACACCGTCTCCAGCGGCGCGGTCCGCGAGTTGATCGGCGCGCGGGCCTACGCCTCCGCGGAGGTCGCGATCTTCGTGACCACGGCGAAGTTCAGCCGTGACGCCCGCCGCACCGCGCTGGACAGCCGGATCGTGCTCGTTCCCCGCGACCTGCTCGGCCACTGGCTCGGTGGCGCCCGCCTCACCGACCTCGCCGAACTGGGCGACGCCGGCCAGGGCGACATCCGCCACCAGCGCCGGTGGCGGCAGACCTACGGCGACCGCCGCACCCGTGGCTGAGCGGCGGAACCGCGTTACCCGGTCACGAACTGGGTGAGGATCGCCTGTACTTCGTAGATGTCGACGCTCTTGGTGAAGGTCTTCGCCACCGGGACCGGGTTGCTGGAGATCCAGATCTTCAGCTCGCCGTCCATGTCGAACGTTCCGGCGGTCTCCACTGCGAAGTGCGTGATGCTCCTGTAGGGGATCGAGTGGTACTCCACCTTCTTGCCGGTGATCCCCTGCTTGTCCACCAGGATCAGCCGCCGGTCCGTGAACAGCATGGTGTCGCGCACCAGCAGGTACGCCGCGTGCACCCGCTCCCCCTGGCCGAACAGCCGCGCGTACTCCTGCTGCGCCGCTGCCGGGTCGACCGTGTGCGCGTTCCCGAAGATCCCCATCGCTGGCCCCCTGTGTGCTCGTTGATCAGCCGATCTCCGCACAGTAATCCGACATGACCGCCACCGACAGCCCTTCCGCTGCCGACCGCCGCGCAGCGGCGATGTCTCACCCCCGCCGCCCGGCCGGGGTGGCGCGGCGGACGGTGCCCGCCACGCCACCCCGGCGCGATGTGTGCCGAAGCGAAGAGCCGTGCGGCTCAGCCGCTCACGTTGATGTTGGAGTTGCCGCTGCTCTGGTAGCCCTCGGTCGCCATGATCATGTAGTAGCTGAAGTTGCCCAGGCCCATGCCGGCCCGGGACCAGGCGTCGAAGTGGTTGCCGGTGGTCACGGTGCCGCCGGTGCGCCGCGACTGCCGCACGCTCCAGTACTGCGGGAACGTCCGGGTGCCCTCGACCGACGGCGCGTTGTAGCGCATGGTGCGGTAGATGTCGTACGTGCCGCCGTCGCTGTTGACGGTGCCGCGGTACTCGCCGGTGGGGCGGTAGGTTCCCCAGTTGTCGACGACGTAGTACTCCACCAGCGGGTTCGACGTCCAGCCGTAGAGGGTGAGGTAGCCGTTGCCCGACGGGTTGAAGCTGCCGGAGTAGTGCACGTTCCGCCGCCCGCCGTTGCGCCACCCCTTGCCGCAGACGAAGTTGCCGGTGTTGCGCCACTGGGTGCTGTAGTTGCCGCCCGAGCCCATGGTCATCGAGACCGAGCCACCGCCGTCGGTCCAGAACGAGTAGTAGAACCCGTTGTGGGTCCCCTCCCCGTTCTGGGTGATGGTCTGCAGGGCTCCGACGTCGGCGCGGGCGACGCCGGTCGTCAGTGCCGAGGACGAGGCCAGCGCGAGGGCGCCGGCGCCGCCGATGAAGAACCTGCGGCTGAGCGGGCGAGCGGGGGAGACTTCCCTGTCCATGCTTCCTCCTGGTGAAGGCCGGCGCGAGGCCGGGCAGCGCGATGGGACACGTCGGACCCGGAGCTGTGGCCGAGGAGGACCGTCCGCACGCGTCGACGTCCACCGACGCGGCGTGTCCTGACCGGTCGTGGTGCGGCCCGAGACCGGAGAACCGGGTCACACGGATGACCCGGATCGACGGAGGGTGACCGCCCGTCGACGCCATGACCATCCTGCGACTCCGCCGGGGTGTCAAGCTGTTCCGCAAGATTCCCGGAAGGCTGAGGCGGTGGTGTGAGGGGTGCTGCGGTTGAACTTTGCAGTTCAACCCTGTGAGACACGCTTCCGGTCATTCTCGGTTCGGGGAATCCGGCGCGATCGTGCCCCATGGTGTTGCCATTCTCTCCGGTAATGTTCCGGAAGGGATGGCGGTTCGCGCCAGGACGAGCGAGTGACCCGCCGCAGCTGGTCGCCTCTGCCGAAAGGGAGAGGGCGGCTCACCCTCAGGTCCCGTCTCCGAGGGCCCCGCCACCCCGACAATTGACCCATGGCCCTCACCTCCCGCAGCTTCCTCACCGCACCCGGCGAAGCAGGCCGGGGCCGCTGGCGCGCCCTCGCGGAGGTCGTCGGCGGGGCGCTGCTGATGCTGATGAGCGCGATGGCGCTGGAGAGCATGAACACGGTGGCGCTCGGGCCGGTGGTCCAGATCGTCCTCGGTGTCGCCGCGCTGGCCCTGTTCGTCGTCCGCCGCCGCACCCCCGCCACCAGCCTGCTCGGCATCTCGGCGCTGATGAGCCTGCTGACCGCCGCCGGGCTGCTCGGAGCCGGACTGCTCGCCGCGGTGACCGCCTACACCACCGCCAAGCTGATGGTGCCGTCGCGACGGCGGGTCTTCGTGCTGCTGGGCTCCGTCGGACTGGTCACGGTGCTCCCGGCGCTGACGACGCCGCTGTTCGGCGGGGGCAGTTCTTCCTACGGGCTCGCCCTCGGATTCGTCCTCGCCGCGACCGCGCTGGTCGTGCCGGGCCTGGTGGGCGTCACCCACGGCCAGCAGGCCCGGCTGATGTCGGCGCTGGGGGACCGCGCCGCCGCCGCGGAGGAGGCGCGCCGGCTCGCCGACAGCGAGTCGCGCATCCACGAGCGGTCCCGGATCGCGGCCGAGATGCACGACCTCGTCGGCCACCGCCTGAGCCTGATCTCGCTGCACGCCGGCGGCCTGGAGATGGCGTTGCAGAAGGAGTCGCCCGAACTGCGCGACGAGGCCGTCCTGGTGCGCCGCGCCACCGGTGAGGCGATGCGCGAGCTCCGCGAAGTCCTCGGCGTGCTGGGCCCGTTGGGGCGCGATACCGGGTCGGACGCCCTGACCGACGCCACCGGTACCCGGCCCGACATCGAGGCACTCGCGGAGGAGTCCCGCCGGGTCGGCATCCCGGTGGAGCTGACCTGGGACGGACCCGATCTCGACGGCCGGCCCGCCCAGGTGCGGCGCGCCGTGCACCGCGTCGTCCGCGAGGCGCTCACCAACGTGCACCGGTACGCCGCCGGGGCGCACGTCACCGTCGCCGTCACCCACACCGGTGACCGGGTGGTTCTGCTGGTCCGCAACGGGCTTCCCCCCGCGCCGCCGCCCGCGGCGACCGGACTCGGCACCGGCCGCGGCCTCACCGGGCTGCGGGAACGGGTGGCGCTGCTCGGCGGCACCCTGGAGGCGGGGCCGACTCCGGCGGGCGGCTTCGCGGTGAGTGCGGACATGCCGGGGGAGCCCGACCCCGAGGCCGTGCTGGCCGCGACCGACTCCGGCCACGACCTGCCGGCCTACGAACCGCACGGCAACGCCGGCTTCGCCCGGTTCCAGCGACGGGCCGCGGGCGCGGCGACCGGGCTGCTCGGCCTCGCGGGAGTGGGCGTGATGATGACCTTCGGCGTCCTGCTCGTCGACGAGGCGAGGCCCGGCGCGGCGTACTCGGGGGCCGAGCAGCCCCGGATCGGGATGTCCCGCGCGGAGGTCAGGGAAGCGGTCTGGGGGGACAGCCCTCTGGTGCGCGCGGCGGCGCACGGCTGGGAGCCGCCCCACCCGCCGTCCGTGACCAGCTGCATCTACCCGATGGCGTCGGCCTACGAGGTCCGGCACGAGCCGCCCGACGCCGTGCCGCCGGCCGCGCCGGACTCCGCCACGTCGTCCTGGCTGCTGAGCCCGCTGGAGGCGCGCGAGACCGACGAGTACCGCATCACCCGCTACTGTTTCCGCGGTGACACGCTGGCCGTGATCGACCGTTTCACGGTGCCGACGGTGTCGCGGACACCACCGCGGGAGGCCCCATGACCGAATCGCCCACGTCGGACCGGCGCCCGATCCGGGTGCTCCTCGCGGACGACGAGGAGATGATCCGGCACGGCGTCCGGCTGATCCTGCGCCACGCGGAGGGCATCGAGGTCGTCGGCGAGGCGGTGAACGGCGAGGACGCCGTGCGGGTCGCCGCCGAGACCCGGCCGGACGTGGCCCTGGTCGACGTCCGGATGCCGGTGCTCGACGGACTCGCCGCCGTCGAGCGGCTCGTCGCCCTCGAACCGCGGCCACAGGTCGTCATGCTCACCACGTTCGGCGACGAGGAGAACGTGACCCGCGCGCTCCGCTCGGGCGCCACCGGCTTCCTCCTCAAGGACGACGGCCCGCAGGAGCTCATCAGCGCGGTCCGGGCGGCCGCCGCGGGCGACGCCGTCCTCTCGCCCGGTGTCACGGGCACCGTCATCACGAGGATGCTGCGCGGCGGAGGCGGCGCCTCCCCGCCCGGTGCGGGCCGGGGGACCGACCCGGAGGAGGAGCACGGTCCCGCGCGCCGCGTGGAATCGCTGACGCACCGGGAACGCGATGTGCTCGTCCTGCTGGGACACGGCCTGGCCAACATGGAGATCGGCCGCCGGCTGGGCATCGGCGCGGGCACGGTCAAGAGCCATGTCAGTGCCATCCTGGACAAGACCGGCTCGGACAGCCGCGTGCAGGCGGCGGTGCTGGCGTACCAGGCGGGTCTGGTGAGCTGACGGGGCGGTGACGTGGGGGCGGTGACGTGACGCGCCGCTGACCTGACGCGCCGCTGACCTGACGGTGAGGGGGACGGCACCCGCCCCGCCCTCT
>NZ_BHZI01000215.1 GCF_004305975.1 Streptomyces otsuchiensis | reverse complement strand
GCGTGGTGGGGACGGCCGGAGCGGGGGACGGCCGGGCCCGGGGCGTGACGCGAACGGGCGTGACGCGAGCGGGCGTGACGCGAGCGGGCGTGACGCGAACGGGCCCCGTGCCCGCCGGAGCGGTGCACGGGGCCCGAGGCCGGTACCGTCACGCCCTCACGGGGTGGCGGTACCGGTGCCGGTCACTCGTCGTCACCGCCGTCGTCGGCCATGTCGTCGCCGCCGTCGTCGTCACCGCTGAACGCCTCGTTCAGCATCATGCCGCCGAGGACACCCGCGCCCAGACCGGCCGCGCCGGCCGCCACCGCCATCCCGGCGCCACCGCCGCGGCGCTGCTGCTGCATCCCCGGGTGCATACCGGGCTGCATACCGGGCTGCATGCCGGGCTGCATCTGGCCCGGGTAGCCCTGCATGCCACCCATCTGCTGCATCTGCAACTGCTCGACGAACTGCTGCCGCAGCTGGAGCAGTTCCCGCACCCAGGAGTCCGCCTCCGCCTGCCAGTCACGGGACTCGACCTCGCCGTGCGGGATGGTGTGCCGCACATGCGGCCCCGGCATCCCGCCCATCAGGTGCTTGTCGGCCTCCAGCACCACGTCCACACCCTGCGGGGTGGCCACCAGCGTCAGGTCCAGTCCCTGCACCTGGTCGGCGTACTGCGGTGCGGCGCTGAGCATCAGCTCCTGGTGGAAGGGGAGTTCCTGGTACTGCGCACCGGCGACCGGCCCGGGCACCAGCACCGTCTTCGCGAAACCGAAACCGAGCTGTCCCAGCGCCTCCAGCGCGGCCTCCTGCGCGGGGAGCGCGGAGACGGCCAGCGGGTCGAGGTCGCCGCTGTCCTTGGCGGCGGCGATCGCCAGTTCCGTGCGCACGCCCAGTTCCAGACCGAGCGGCTGACCGTACAGCTCCGTGAACGGCGTCTCGGCGGGCAGTGCCATCGAGAACGGCAGGGAACGCTTCTCCCCCGCCGCGATCCGGAAGCCGCCCGCGACCACCTCACGGCCGAAGACGACCGGCTTGCCCTGCCCGCCGCCACCGCCCACGCCGCCACCCATGCCGCCGCCCATGCCGCCCATCGGGCCGCCGCCCTGCTGGGCGGGCGCGGGCTGCGGCGTCGCGACCAGCTCCAGCACGATCTGCTGGATCTCGAACTCGGCCTCACCGCCCTGTACATGGACCTCGCCCTGTACCGAGCCACCCGGCGTGCCGGGCCCGGACAGAACCGTGTCGACCGTGGGGCCACCGACCCCGAGTGCACCGAGCAGACGCTTGAACACCATCGCGGCGTTCACTCCTTCGTGTCGCGCGTCGATGACGCGTGCGTGTCTCCGGGATGCCATGACGCACCCGTCCGGCGCCGCCGCACACAGCAGCGGCCCTCCTCGACAACTAACGCGCCCCCGGGGTGAGTTCCCACCCCGCCTCTCCATCACCCGATCGATTCAGGACAACCGGGCGCGTCGCTCGGTCATCGGGTCACGCGATGCCCCGGGGCCGCTCCGGACACGCCTCCGCGCCGCACCCCTCGGGGGTGCGGCGCGGTTCGCCCGGTGCCTGACCGGTGTGTTCCCGTGGCGCCTTACGACGCGTGCAGTAGGGAGTCGTCCCGCCACTTGAGGATCTTGTCGAAGGAGATCACCGCGCCGCCGCAGCCCGGCTGGTTGTCGTAGCGGACGCGGTCGGCGAGTGCCTCGATGAGGCGCAGGCCGCGGCCGTGTTCCAGCTCGTGTTCGACGGTGCGGGTGGTCGCCGTGACGGCGGCCGGGTCCAGGATGTCGCCGATCGGATCGGCGAGCAGGCGGGTCGACGGGAACCCGGGGCCGGAGTCGGTGACCTCGATGCGGCACATGTCACCGTCGATCGAGGCGGTGACCCGGTAGACGCCGGAAGGTCCTCCGCCGTGCTGGACGGCGTTGGCGCAGGCCTCGGTGAGGGCGAGCGACAGCTCGTGGGAGATGTCGGAGTCCACTCCCGCCGTGTCCATGGCGCCGCTGAGCAATCTGCGGGCGAAGGGGACGCTCGAAGCCTCACGCCGCAGCTGGAGAGACCACCAGATGCTCATGGCTCCTCCTTTCCCTCGTCTCGTCCGCGCGGCAGGGCAGCCGCGACCTGACACCCGTAGTTATTGCCGATCGGGCGCCGTCGTAAGCCCGAGGCCACGCGAACAACGCCCAATCGGCGGATGTACCGGACACTTCGGTCGATATAGCGACGCTACTGTCGGTGTGACCGTTCGCACGTGCGAGCTAGTGCTGCCCCCGGGGCAGACGTATCGGACACGGCGGTGAGATGATGTGGCCGCCATGCCTGCCGCCCTGGATGTGCGCCTGCTGCGGGCCGCGGTCTTCGCCGCGGCCTGTTGTGTGCTTGCCACGACCGGGCACCTGCTGGCCGCCGGCTCCGGTGTGGAGCCGTGGAAGGTCGCTGTCGGCTGGCTCGTCCTCTTCGTCTGCTGTGTGCCGCTCGCCGGGCGGCAGCGCCGTTCGCTGCCCGCCGTCACGGCGGTGGTGGCGGCCACCCAGGTCGGGCTGCACGTCCTCTTCAGTCTCGGTCACAGCGCCGCCGCGGCCCACGCCTCGGGCGCGCCGACCCAGGCGGCGGGCACCTCGCCCGCCGCGGGGCACGCCGCACACGCGGGCGCCGGAACCGCCGCCACCAGCGCCGCCACCGGCGCGGCCGACGCCGCGAACGGGGCGGCTGCCGCGTCCGGCGCCGGTTCGTCGGGCGCCGAGTCCACCATGGAGCTGGCCGCGCGGCTGCTGTGCAACGACCACGCCGCCGGCCTGAGCCTCGTCGACGCCGAGCGGCTGATCCGGGAGGCCGGGCTGCGTCCGCCACCCGTTCCCGACGACAGCTTCGCCGCCGCCGCGGTCGGTCCGGCTGCCGGGCTGCTCGGTGAGCTGCTGGCCGCGCTGCTTTCGCTGGCCGCTCCCTCGATGCTGGCCGGGCACCTGCTCGCCGCGCTGTGCGCCGGCTGGCTGCTGCTGCGCGGCGAGGCCGCGCTGTGGAGCCTGATCCGGCTCTCCGCTCCGCTGGTCGCCGCGCTCCCGGCGGCGTTGCGGCTGGCTGTGGCGGTGGCCCGGCTGCTCGCCGGCCCGCGGCCCGGCCCGCCGGCCGCCGTACGCCCGAGCGGCAGCGGGCACCATCCGACCGCCGCGACGTGCGGCACGGTCCTCGCGGACACGGTGATCCGGCGTGGCCCGCCGGCCGGCCGCGCACAGCTGACCCTCGCGGCCTGACGGCACGCACCTCCCGGGCAGGGACGGTGCGGCCCCGGCCGTGCCTTCCCCCACCGTCATCAGGACGCGGTTTCCGCTGACCGGAACCGGTCCTCGTCAGGACCCAGGAGTACCCATGACCCGCCCCTTCGTTCGTCGTGCCCGGATCGCCCTCGGCGGCGCCGTCGCCGCCGGTACCGTGCTGGCGCTGGCCACCCCGGCCTCCGCCCACGTCACCATCGACCCGCGTGAGGTTCCCGGTGGCGGCTACGCCACCGTGAACGTCAAGGTGCCGAACGAGCGTGACGACGCCTCGACGGTCTCCGTCGAGCTGTTCCTGGACCCCGACCACCCCGTCGCCTCGGTCATGCCCGAGCCGGTGCCGGGCTGGGACATCGAGGTCGAGACCGCGGAGCTGGACGAGCCGCTGGAGGTCCACGGCAACCAGATCACCGAGGCGCCCAGCAAGATCACCTGGAGCGGCGGGGAGATCAACCCCGGCATGTTCCAGCAGTTCCCGCTCTCCGTCGGCCGTCTGCCGGAGGACGCCGACCAGCTCGTGCTGAAGGCGATCCAGACCTACGACAGCGACGAGGTCGTCCGCTGGATCGACGAGCCCGGCGACGACGCCGAGAGCCCGGCGGCCACGCTGACCCTCACCGCGGCCACCGACGACGGCCACGGCGGCGACGACGAGGCCGAGGAGGACGGCCACGACGCCGACACCGCCGCTGCCTCCAGCGAGACCGCCTCCCACGAGAGCGGCTCCTCCGACACCACCGCGCGCGTGATCGGCGGCGTCGGCCTCGGCGTCGGCGTCATCGGGGCGGTCGTCGCCCTGCTGGCGCTGCGCCGTCCCGGCAGCGGTTCCTGAGCCACCGGCGCCCCTGGCGACCCGTCCCCGTCACCCGTTTCGGGAACTCCGGGGACCGGTCGCAGCCCCGCCCGCCACCGGCGCCCAGCCGGTGGCGGGCGCGCCGGGGGCACCACCGTGCCCCCGGCGCGCCCGGGCACCGCGCACCACCCACCCCGCACCGCGGCACCACCACGAAAGCACCGTCATCATGAACCTGCGCCACACCAGCGCCGCCCTCGCGTTCTCTCTCGCCACCGTCCTGACCCTGGCCGCCTGCGGCTCGGACTCCGGCGACGGCGACGAGCCCGCCGCAGTCGTCCAGCAGGACGGCTCGGACGCGCCCGACCCGGCGGCCGGGACGGTCCTGGACACCCCGTTCGACAAGCCGGCCGTGACCCTCACCGACACCGACGGCGAGACGTTCGACCTGGTCGAGGACACCTCCGGCTACGCGACGCTGCTCTACTTCGGCTACACCAACTGCCCCGACGTCTGCCCGCTGACCATGAGCAACATCGCGAACGCCGCCGCCGAGCTGGACGAGGAGCAGCGCGAGCGGCTGCGCGTCGTCATGATCACCTCCGACCCCGAGCGCGACACCCCCGAGTCGCTGGGCCCCTGGCTCGCAGCCCAGGACCCCGAGTTCATCGGCCTGACCGGCGACTTCGGGGAGATCCAGACCGCCGCCCGCTCGCTGGGCGTGCTGCTGGAGGAGCCGTACGAGGACGAGGACGGCTCCGTCATCTCCAGTCACGGCGCCCAGGTCCTGGCCTTCCTGCCCGGCGACGACAAGGCCCACGTCCTCTACACCGAGGGCGTGACCACCGAGACGTTCGAGCGCGACCTGCCGCTGCTCATTGAGGGGGAGACCCCGTGAGCGGCGGTACGAGCCTCCTCCCGAGCCGTCGGCCGATGAGGCGCCGGCAGATGAGCCGCCGGTCGATGAGCCGCCGGCCGCGTCGGGTCCCTGCCGTGCTCGCCGCGACGCTGGCCGGGGCGCTCGCCCTGGCGGCCGTCACCGGCTGCGGTGCCGGCGACCCCGAGCCGCCCGAGCTGAGCGTCAGCGGGGCGTTCGTCCCCGAGCCGGTCAGCGAGGCCGTCGCCGGCGGCTTCCTCGTCGTGGAGAACACCGGCGGCGAGGACGACGTGCTGACCGGGGCCAGCAGTGAGATGGCGGAGAAGGTCGAACTGCACGAGACCGTCGACAACTCGATGCGCCCGGTGGACTCCTTCCCCGTCCCCGCCGGGGGCAGCCTGGAACTGTCCCGCGGCGGCAACCACCTGATGCTGCACGGTCTCTCCAGCAAGCCGGAGACCGGCGACACCGTCCCGATCGAGCTGCGTTTCGAGAAGTCCGAGCCCATCACCCTGAACGTCCCGGTCGAATACCCCACCCATACCGGAAGGTGACCGCAGGACCGTTATGGACGCCAACCACCTCCCCCACGCCCCCCGGCTGCGCGCCGGGGCGGCGGCCCTGCTGCTCGCGGTGACCACGGTCGCCGCGCTGCTGCTGGCCGCCGCCCCCGCCGCGGCACACGCCTCCCTCATCGGCAGCGACCCACAGAGCGACGCGGTACTGGACCAGGCCCCGGAGGAGGTGGTGCTCACCTTCTCCGAGGACGTCGCCATCTCCGGCGACTCGATCCGGGTACTCGACCCGGACGGAACCCGCACCGACACGGCCGCGCCCGAACGCCGCCCGGCGGAGACCGGGGTCGCCTACGGCGTCACCCTCGACGCCGGACTGGCCGACGGCACCTACACCGTCGCCTGGCAGGTCATCTCCACCGACAGCCACCCGGTGGCCGGTGCCTTCACCTTCTCCATCGGCGCGCCGTCGGAGACCAGTGTCGACATCTCCGGTGAGGAGGAGAGCGGCGGCGGGACCGTCGGCCTCCTCTACGACATCGGCCGGTACGTGGCGTACACCGGCTACCTGCTGCTGATCGGCACGGTCGTCTTCGTGCTGGCCTGCTCGACCCCGGCGGTGCGCACGCGCGCCGTGCAGCGGCTGACGCTGCTGGGCTGGTCGCTGCTGACCGGCGCCACCCTGGCGCTGCTCCTGCTGCGCGGGCCCTACGTCACCGGCGGCGGGCTCGGTGACGCCTTCCGGCTGGCCGGGCTGCGGGACGTCATCGAGACCAAGACGGGTACGGCGCTGACGGCGCGGCTGTTGCTGCTCGCGGCGGCGGGACTGTTCATCGCGGTGCTGTACGGCGCGTACGCACGCGCTGTCGCCGCCCGGGACGCCGCCACGGGCGGTGACGGCATCGGTGACGACGGCGCGCGCACACGCGCGGGGTCCGAGGCCGGTGAGGTGGCGGACGGTGGCCGGACGCGGGACGGTGGCCAGGCGCGGGACGGTGCCGCGACCACCGCCCGTGACCTCGCCTTCGGCCTCGGCGTCTCCGGCGCCATCCTGGCGCTTGGTCTCGCCGCGACCTGGGCGATGGCCGAACACGCCTCGTCCGGTCCGCAGACGCAGATCGCCATCCCGGCGGACATGCTGCACATGGTCGCCGCGGCGGCCTGGCTCGGGGGACTGGCCACGTTGCTGCTCCTGCTCTCCCGGGGCGACGCACCGGTGTCCCGGCGGGCGGTGCGGCGGTTCTCGACGCTGGCGATGAGCTCCGTCACCGTGCTCGCCGTGACGGGCGTCTACCAGTCGTGGCGGCAGGTCGGCAGCTGGGACGTGCTGTTCTCCACCTCCTACGGGCAGTTGCTGGTGGTGAAGGTGGCGCTGGTCGCGCTGATGCTGGGCGTCGGGTGGATATCGCGCCGCTGGACCGCGCGCCTCGGCGACCCGGAGCCGCGGCCGGAGTCGCAGCCAGAGCCAGAGCCAGAGCCAGAGCCAGAGCCGGTGTCGGGGTCGGACACCGGCACCGACGCCGGCCCCGGTGCGAGCCCCGACCCGGCGCGTGCCGCGCAGCTCGCCCGCCAGCGGGAGGCGGTCAGCCGGGCCCGGCGGGAGAAGGTACGCGACGCGGACCCGGTCCGGTCGGGACTGCGCCGGTCCGTGCTGGCCGAGGCGACGATCGCGGTCGCCGTGCTGATCGCGACGACGGCCCTGACCGGCACCGCGCCGGCCCGGACCGCGACGGAGGAGGCGTCGGTCACCGCGCCCGTCGCCCAGGGGCCGATCTCGCTGGAGATCCCGTTCGACACCGGCGGGGCGGACGGTGCCGGGACCGCGTACATCGACATCGACCCGGGCAGTACCGGCGACAACACGCTGCACGTCCGGACCACCGACGCCGACGGTGAGCCGGTGCCCGCCGCGGAGCTGCGCGTGGATGTGACCCTGGAGGCCGAGGAGATCGGGCCCCTGCGGTTCGAACCCCTCCTCGTCGACATCGGGCACTGGACGCAGCCCGGCTTCCAGCTGCCGCGTCCCGGCGAGTGGCAGATCGCCGTGACCATCCGTACCTCGGACATCGACCAGGTGACCGAGACCGACACCTTCTCGATCGGCTGAACCGTTCCATGGCACGACGCACCACTTCCAGCGGCCCCCCGTCCGGCGAGGGCCCGGCCCGCGCGGCCGGGCCCCGGGCGGGGGCCGGTGGCGCCCCGGCGCCGGAGACCGCTCCGGGGCCGGAGACCGCTCCGGGGCCGGGCGCATCTGAAACCGGCCCCGACACCGGCGCGGCGGCCGGGTCCGGGGGCCTCAGCCGCCGCCGGCTGCTCGCCACCGGCGGTGCCGCCGCCGCGCTGGGCGCCGCCGTCGGCACCGGGGGCACGCTGCTGGGCGGCCGTGCCGCCCGCGACGCGGACGGTCCGGCGCTCAGCACCGTCGGTTCGGCGGCGGTGCCGTTCCACGGACCCCACCAGCCGGGCATCGTCACCCCGCCCCAGGCCCACGGCCATCTGCTGGCCTTCGACCTGGTCCCGGCGACGGAGTCCGACGCCCGGCGCGGCGCGGCGGCGCTGCTGCGCCGCTGGTCGGAGCTGGCGGAGGCGCTGATGGCGGGGGAGCCCGGCGAGCGGGACACCGGGGTGGCGCTGGACGCGGGACCGTCGTCGCTGACCGTCACCTTCGGCTTCGGCCACGACTTCTTCGACGCCACCGGTCTCACCGGCCGCCGCCCGGGGGCGCTGCGTCCGCTGCCGGCGTTCTCCGCCGACGAACTCGTGGCGGAGCGCTCCGGGGGCGACCTCTGGGTCCAGGTGGGGGCGGACGACGCGCTGGTCGCGTTCCACGCGCTGCGCGCGGTCCAGCGGGCGGCGACCGAGTCGGGGACGGCCCGGCTGCGCTGGCAGCAGAGCGGCTTCAACCGGGCGCTCGGCGCGACGGCGGCGCCGATGACCACCCGCAACCTCATGGGCCAGGTCGACGGCACCAACAACCCGCGCGAGGGCGACGAGGAGTTCGCCGGGCTCGTCTTCGTCGCGGGCGACGGCCAGGACGGCCAGGACGGCCCGGGTGCCCCGGACGCCTCGGAGGCATGGATGGCGGGCGGTTCGTACGTGGTCTTCCGGCGCATCCGGATGCTGCTGGACGCCTGGGAGGAGGAGCCGCAGGAGGTCCAGGAGCGGGTGATCGGCCGCCGGAAGGCGGACGGGGCGCCGCTGACCGGTGGCGAGGAGACGACCCCCGTCGATCTGGCGGCCCGGACCGACGGCGGCGGGCCGGTGATCGCGCCCAACGCCCATGTCCGGGTGTCGGCGCCGGAGAGCAACGACGGCGCGACGATGCTGCGGCGGCCGTACTCGTACCACGACGGTTTCCGGGAGGACGGCGCACCGGACGCCGGGCTGCTGTTCCTGTGCTGGCAGGCCGACCCGTACCGGGCGTTCGTGCCGGTGCAGCGGAAGCTGGACCGGGGGGACGCGCTCTCGCCTTTCCTGCGGCACGAGGCGTCCGGGCTGTTCGCGGTGCCGCCGGGCGCGCAGCGCGGTGGCTACGTGGGCCAGCCGCTGCTGGAGGGCTGACCGGCGCGCCGTCCGTTTGTCGGGCCGCCGCCGGGCCGCCGCCGTCTCTCCGCGGGGCCGCTGCCGGGGGCCGGGGCGTGGGCGGGCCGTCGCCCGCGAGCTGAGACCGGGCGCACCGGGTGGCCGCGCGGGACTACCGTTGGGCCATGACGTCGAGCCGCTACACCTACCTCGGCCCGGAGGGCACCTTCACCGAGGCCGCGCTGCGCACCCTGCCCGAGGCCGCGACCAGGGAGCTGGTGCCGATGGTCTCGGTCGCCGCCGCGCTGGACGCGGTGCGGAACCGGGAGGCGGGCGGCGCGCTGGTGCCGATCGAGAACTCGGTGGAGGGCGGCGTCACCGCGACCATCGACGAGCTGGCGTCGGGCCGGCCGCTGACGATCTACCGCGAGGTACTGCTGCCGATCGCGTTCGCGCTGCTGGTGCGGCCGGGTACGGAGCTGGGCGATGTGAAGACGGTCACCGGTCATCCGGTGGCGCAGCCGCAGGTGCGGCGCTGGCTGGAGCGGAACCTGCCGGAGGCGCAGTGGGAGTCGGCGGCGTCGAACGCGGACGGGGCGCGGCTGGTGCAGGAGGGCCGGTACGACGCGGCCTTCGCGGGTGAGTTCGCTGCGGCGACCTACGGGCTGCGTCCGCTGGTCACCGACATCCACGACGCCGAGAACGCGGCGACGCGGTTCGTGCTGGTCGGCCGTCCGGCGCGGCCCGCCTCGCCGACCGGCGCCGACAAGAGTTCGGTGGTGCTGTGGCTGCGGGACGACCATCCGGGCGCGCTGCTGGAGCTGCTGCAGGAGTTCGCGGCGCGTGGGGTGAACCTGATGCGGATCGAGTCGCGGCCGACGGGCGGGGGCATCGGTCAGTACTGCTTCCAGGTCGACTGCGAGGGGCATCTGGAGGACCGCCGGGTCGGTGAGGCGCTGATGGGGCTGAAGCGGCTGTGTGCCGGGGTCCGGTACCTCGGTTCGTATCCGCGTGCGGACGGCGGGCGGCCGCTGTTGCGGCACGGGACCTCCGACGAGGCGTTCCTGGCGGCGAACGACTGGCTCAACCGGTGTCTGGACGGGCGCGGCGAGATCCCGGGAACGGACCTGTCTCTTATACACATTCTCCGAGCCCACGAGACAAGAGGCAATCTCGTATGCCGTCTTCTGCTTGAAAA
>NZ_BHZI01000214.1 GCF_004305975.1 Streptomyces otsuchiensis | reverse complement strand
CCCCCGCCCCGCACAGCAGGACGTTGGGATGGCCGGTCGCCACGCCCCACCGCCGCGCGTCCCTCTCGGCTTCGCCGTCGGCGGCGCCGCGCCCGGCGGCCTCGGCCTCGTTCTCGTCGTCGGCGAACGGGAACGCCAGATCGCGGTGGAAGATGTTGCCGCCCGGCAGCCGCAGCTCCTCCTCCAGGTCCACCGGCGTCTTCGCCTCCAGGCACGGCCGCCCGTCCGCGTCCCGCGCCAGGCAGTCCGCGATCGGCTCGGCCAGGGTCCGGTCCAGCTCCGCCAGCGTCCCCGCCAGCAGCCGCTCGCGCGCCGCCGCGTTGTCCTCGCGGAAGAGCGCGGCCGGGGTGTGCAGCCCGAACAGGGTCAGCGTGTGCCAGCCGCGCGCCGCCTGCTCGGCGCCCAGGATCGACGGATCGGTGAGCGAGTGGCAGTAGATCTCCGAGGGTGGGGCCGCCGGCAAGCCGCCCGCAGCCGACTGCCGGTACGCCGTCTCCAGATCGCGGTACCCCTCCGCGACATGGAAGGTCCCCGCGAACGCCTCACGTGGGTCGACGTCCGGGTCCGCCGGTCGCGGCAGCCGCCGCAGCACCATGTTGACCTTGAACTGCGCCCCGTCCTGGGCCGGCGGTGGCTCCTCGCCCAGCAGCCGGGCCAGTTCCCGGGGCGCCGCGTTGACCAGCACGCGCCCCGCCGACACGGTCCGCTCCCGGTCCCCGTCGCGGTAGCCGACCTCCGCGCCGGCGCCGTCCGAGGACACCGACAGCACCTCGTGCCCGGTGGCGATCTCCGCGCCCGCCGTGCGCGCCGCCGCCGCCAGCGCGTCCGTCACGGCCCCCATCCCGCCCACGGGGACGTCCCAGTCGCCGGTCCCGCCACCGACGACGTGATAGAGGAAGCAGGCGTTCTGCCGCAACGAGGGGTCGTGGGCGGAGGCGAACGTCCCGATCAGGCCGTCGGTCAGTACCACCCCCCGCACCAGGTCGTCGTCGAAGGCGTCCTCCACCGCCTCGCCCAGCGGCCGTTCGAACAGCGCCCGCCAGGCCGCGTCGTCGTCGATCCGGGAGCGCAGCGCCGCCCGCGACGGCAGCGGCTCCGTGAGGGTCGGGAACACCCGCTCGGCCAGCCGCCCGGTCATGCCGTAGAACCGCTCCCAGGCGTCGAACTCCCGGTCCGACCCGGTGAGCCGGGCGAAGGACTCCCGGGTGCGGGTCGTGTCGGAGCCGACCAGCAGGCCGGTCTCCCGGCCCTCCCGCCGGACGGGCGTGTACGAGGAGACCCGGCGTCGCCGCAGGGTCAGCCGCAGCCCCAGCTCCCGCACGATCTTGGGTGGCAGCAGGCTGACGAGATAGGAGTAGCGCGAGAGCCGGACGTCGACCCCGGCGAACGGCTCGGTGGACACGGCGGCACCGCCGGTGTGTCCCAGCCGTTCCAGGAGCAGCACGCTGCGTCCGGCTCCGGCGAGATAGGCGGCGGCGACCAGGCCGTTGTGTCCGCCGCCGACGATGACCGCGTCATAGTGGGTGTGGGCAACCATGACCCGGTTGGTAGCACGTCCGGCGGCGCTCCGGCCACACCTGTGCGCCCGCCGCGTCGGCGTGCGCCGTGGTGGTCACCGTCGTCGTACCGCCGTGGCCGGTACCGCGTTCGGCGCCGGACGGGGCGGATCTCCGGGGGAACGGCGTCATCGCGGGTCCCGGCACGCCGCGGCGGGTGACGGATGGGCCTCGTGCGCCAGATGGGCCGGAGCCATGCGATTGCGTCCGGTCGCACCCGGTCGGGAGCGAGCGAGGAGGAAGAAACCCGGACACGGTCCGCAAGCCGACGGCCAGTTCCGGAGTACCGCTCCGGCGACGGTCCGGCCGCCGTAGTCTGAACTGTCGCCGCTGTCACAAATCCCCCCTAAGGATCACATTGCACCACGACACGCCCTGGCGGGGCGCACCGCCCGAGGAGCGGAACGCCGCACCGCAGCCGCCCGCGCAGCTCCGACGCATCCTGTCGCTCTTCCACCCCTACCGGGGACGGCTCGGTGTGGTCGGCGCCCTGGTCGCCGCCTCCTCCGTGGTCGCCGTCGCCTCCCCCTTCCTGCTGCGCGAGATCATCGACGTCGCGCTACCCGAGGCCCGCACCGGGCTGCTCGGACTCCTCGCCCTCGGCATGATCGTCGCGGCCGTGCTCAGCAGCGTCTTCGGCGTGCTCCAGACCCTGATCTCCACCCGCGTCGGCCAGCAGGTCATGCACGACCTGCGCACCCAGGTCTACTCCCGGCTCCAGCAGATGCCGCTGGCCTTCTTCACCCGCACCCGTACCGGTGAGGTGCAGTCCCGGATCGCCAACGACATCGGCGGCATGCAGGCCACCGTCACCTCCACGGCCACCTCGCTCGTCTCCAACGTCACCGCCGTGGTGGCCACCGTCGTCGCGATGCTGGCGCTGGACTGGCGGCTGACCGTCGTCTCCCTGCTGCTGCTCCCCGCCTTCGCCGCCATCGCCCGCCGGGTCGGCCGCGAACGGCGCCGCATCGTCACCCAGCGGCAGAAGCAGATGGCCGCCATGGCCGCCCAGGTCACCGAGTCGCTGTCCGTCAGCGGCATCCTGCTCGGCCGCACCATGGGCCGCTCCGACTCGCTCACCGCCGACTTCTCCGGCGAGTCGGGCCGGCTGGTCGATCTGGAGGTCCGCTCCTCCATGGCCGGGCGCTGGCGCATGGCCACCATCGGCATGATCATGGCCGCCATCCCCGCACTGCTCTACTGGTCGGCGGGACTGATGTTCCAGACCGGCGGGGGAGCCCCCTCCATCGGAACCCTCGTCGCCTTCGTGACGCTCCAGCAGGGGCTGCTGCGCCCCACCGTCGCCCTGCTCTCCACCGGCGTGGACATCCAGGCGTCGCTGGCACTGTTCCAGCGGATCTTCGAGTACCTCGACCTCACCCCCGACATCACCGAGCCCCCCGAGCCGACCCGGCTCGGCCGCGCACGCGGCGAGGTCCGCTTCGAGGAGGTCACCTTCTCCTACGACCCGGGCGGGGCGCCGCCGGTCCTCACCGCCGTCGACCTGACCGTCCCGGCCGGCGGCAGCCTCGCCGTCGTCGGCGCGACGGGCTCCGGCAAGAGCACCCTCGGCTACCTGGTGCCCCGGCTCTACGACGTGACCAGCGGCCGGATCACCATCGACGGAGCCGACGTCCGCGATCTGGACTTCGACTCGCTGGCACGCACCGTCGGCGTGGTCTCCCAGGAGACCTACCTCTTCCACGCCTCCGTCGCCGACAACCTCCGCTTCGCCCGGCCCGACGCCACCGACGCCGAATTGGAGGCCGCCTGCCGGGTCGCGCAGATCCACGACCACGTCGCCGCGCTGCCCCAGGGCTACGACACCCTCGTCGGAGAGCGCGGCTACCGCTTCTCCGGCGGAGAGAAGCAGCGGCTCGCGCTGGCCCGCACCATCCTGCGCGACCCGCCCGTGCTCATCCTCGACGAAGCCACCAGCGCCCTGGACACCCGCACCGAACGCGCGGTCCAGTCCTCCATCGACGCCCTGGCCGCCGGCCGCACCACGATCACCATCGCCCACCGGCTCTCCACGATCCGCGACTCCGACGAGATCGTGGTCCTCAGCGGCGGGCACGTCGTCGAGCGCGGCACCCACGAGGAGCTGGTCGAACGTGACGGCCGGTACGCGGCGCTGCTGCGGCGGGACGCCGGGCACCGGGAGTCGGCCGATGTGACCTCCTGAGCCGCACGAGAACGGCCGGCCGCCGTCCGTCCGTGACGTCGGCCACCGGCTCCGCCACCCCCGCGCCCGGGTCCGGGTCCGGCCGCCCCGCGCCCGTCAGCGGAGCCGGCCGGCCGCCCGCAGGTCGTCGAAGACGGCCCGGTCCACGGGGGCGGTCCGGTCACGGTCGGCGTAGCCCAGCCACTCCAGCTCCTCGATCTCCCCCGAGGCCACCGGCACGCCCTTGTGGTCGGCGGTGTAGCACGCCATTCGCACCAGCGTGCCCTCGCCGTGACCGTCGGCGTCCGCCTCATAGGTGCCGAAGTGCTCCACCGTGCCGGGCACCAGAGCGACGTCGACCTCCTCGCGCACCTCCCGGAAGAGCGTGTCGGTGTCGCTCTCGCCCGGATGGCGCTTGCCGCCGGGGATGTAGAACAGCTCCTTGCCACGCGACCTCGTGCCCAGGATCCTGCCGTCCGCCAGGCACACCCAGGCCACCGTGTCGATCATCCGCATCCGTACTTTTCCCCTTCCCGGCGCCGGGTCTCCGGCCGCCCGATTCTCCCACCGCCGAGACGGTGCTCCCCGCCCCGTCCAGCACCCGCCCCGTCCAGCACCCGGCCCGGGCCCACCCGCCGGGTCCGGCGGTGGCGGCGGACGGCCCGGTGGTGGTGTCATGGAGAGCGGGAGCGGCCATGGACCAGCGGTGCGACGACAACGACGACCGACGCCCCGACGCGGGCGGGAGCGCGCTCTGGCTCCACCCCGACGACGACCTGGCGCCCAACCGGCCGGGCGAGGCGCTGCTGCCGCTGCCCGTCGGAACCGGCGGCCCGTCCCGGCTGCTGCGCCGCCTTCGGCCACAGCACGACCGCCTGGCGGCCGAGCGCGCGACCGGCGCCGCCCTGGACGCCCTTGCGCCCCTCGGCTGGTACACCCTCCACTCGGTGCCGCTTCCCGGCCACGCGGTCCTGGCGCATCTGACGGCCGGCCCCGGCGGCGTCTTCGCGGTGCGCGCCGCGCACACGGGCGGTGCTCCCGCACAGGTGGACGACGACGCTCTCCGCCTCGCCCGTGGCCGTCGGGTGAGCAGCGAGCCCGAGGTCAGGCTCGCCCGGCGGGGCGCCGGACGGGCCGCGCACGCGCTCACCGTCGGGTGCGGGTTCCCGGTGGCCGTCCGGCCCGTACTGGTGGTGGTCGGCGCGCCCCGGGTGCGACGCTCCGCCGGCGGAACGGCCGGGGTGTGGGTGCTGCGCGAACCGGAGCTGCCGGCGCTCGGTGCCCGCGGCGGCGTGCTGCGCCCCGACCTGGTCGAGGCGATCCATGCCGTGGCCCGGGACCGGCGGGTGTGGAGCGTCGCCTGAGGGAGCGTCGCCTGAGGGGAGCGGCTGCCGCGCGGGCCGGCCTGGCGCGGCCCCAGGTCAGCCGACGACCCGGCTTCCCGTGATGGCCAGCAGCACCGCGACGGCCCCGCAGCAGGCGCACGTCAGCAGCCGCAGCCGGGCCCCCAGTCGCCGGTCCCACCCCGCCGGGTCACCCGAGAGCCGCCGGGCCACCGGAGTCGCCGCCCGGCCCAGCCCGAACCCGCAGCCGACCGCGAGGGCGGTACCGATCCCGGCCCCCGAGAGCAGCACCGCGACCGCCAGCGCGTACGCGGCGCTGGAGGAGACGTAGGTGCGCACGCCCGTGCCCAGCTCGAAGCCGAACTGCAGTGTGCCGCGCACCAGATGACGCTGCAGCACCTCCTGGGGGATCTGCCGCGCGTTCTGCGGCATCCAGAACCGTGCCACCCCCGCGTCCCGCGCCAGGCAGGCCAGGGCGAACACGACGATCACACCGTGGCGCCAGCCCGGTGGAAGCGGCTGGAGCAGCCCGGAGAACAGCCACAGCACGGTGGCCGACAGCATGCCGCCGATCAGCAGCCCGGTGGTGAAGACCCCGAGCATCGCGGCTTGCCGGTGCAGTGCCCGCCAACCTGGCGAGGCCAGCGCGAAAGCGCTGTTCCGCGTTCAAACGGAGCCGGAGAGCGCGTACCCTCCCAGCCCGCCGGTGATCGCCCAGCTCAGCACCGGGAGGAACGGCGCCAGCGCCGCGGCGGCCGAGGCCATCGCGAGCACCGGCACCAGGGGCCCGGTGAGCAGGCGGCGCGGCGTGGAGGGCACGCCGGTTCCGGGAGGCGGGGAGCCGTTCACACGGTTCCCGTGAGGTGGCGCCAGGTCTGGGGGCCGACGATGCCGTCGGCGGTCAGGTCGTGCAGCTGCTGGAAGGCGGTGGTGGCGCTGTGGCTCAGCGGACCGAAGATGCCGTCGGCGGTCAGGTCGTGGCCGTGCTTGGTGAGCTGGACCTGCGCGGCGCGCACCGCGTCGCCCCGGTCGTTCTGCCGCACCGTCGCGATCAGCGCCTGCCAGGTCGCCGCGTCGACCGTGCCGGTCGCCGGAAGCGAACCGGCCTGCTGGAAGGCGGTCACCCCGGCCTGGGTGTCGGGGCCGAAGACGCCGTCGGCGTCGGTGGCCACGCCCCGGTGGGTGAGCAGATGCTGCACCGCCGTCACATCCGGCCCCCGGGCACCCCGGGCCACCGTGGGCCAGTCGACCGCCCCCGGACAGCCGCACTCGGTGGTCCAGCGGCAGATGGAGCGCACCCACCCCGAACCGGTGCTGCGGTAGCCGTCGTGACAACGGCGCTCGATGCCGCAGCCGCACGTGCCGCACGGCTCGCTGAACCGCCACAGCCACCCGTCGTAGGTCCCCGAGTAGCACTGGTTGGGGCGCAGCGTCCAGGTGACGCCGTCGTTCTTGTGGAAACCGGCGTACGCCCCGGCGGTCACACAGGCGTCCGCGAAGACCGTGCTGGGGCCGCACCCCGGCGAGCAGTCGTGGCCGGAGGCGTAGGAGGGGCAGTCGCCCTCCCAGATGTCGTAGCCGTCGGCGTAGGCCTGCCGCGCCGGGGTGAAGACGGTCAGCGCGGCGAAGCCCGCCACCGTCGCGCCCTGGAGGAAGCGGCGCCTGCGCACCCCGCCGGCGCGCGGCGCGGAGGTCGCGGGGCGGGGACGGCCGGGCAGCCGGGTGCGCCTGGCGGCGCTCGCCGTGCCGCCGCTCGCCGCGCCGCCGGGGACACGTAGCTGGGGGATGTCGTCCAGTGAGGTCATCGGGCGCTCCTGGTCCGTTCGGGCGGGCCGGCGGCGCCGGACGGGACGGTGGGGGTGGTGCCGCGCGAGACGGGCACCGTGGCCGGGGCCGCGTCCCCGGGCGGGGTGATCGAGTCCAGCAGGGTGCGCAACGCGCCGACCGAACCGAGCGGTTGGGACCGCAGTACCCGTTCGTCCGCGCCCACGACGACGGCGAACGGGGTGGCCACGGCGTCGTAGAGCGTGAAGAGGTCGGACCGGCCCGTGCTGACGGGGACCGCCCGCGGCGTGCCGTCGTCCGGGGCCGCCTCGGCGTAGAGCACGTGCACGGCCGGCCCCTCGGACCCGGAGGCCCGCACCCGGCTGTCCGCCTCCGCGAGGACCTGGGCGCAGACCCGGCAGGAGGGCGAGAGGAAGAGCAGCACGGTGGCCATGTCCTGGCCGCCGCGGCCGTCGTCGTTCTCGCTCCGGCCGTCTCCGACGGGTCGCCGGGCCAAGCCGGCCAGGCCCGGCGCCGGTTCACCCGGGCGTGGGCCCGCCCGGCGCACCGGCGTGCCCGCCTGCTGCCGGGAGAGCTGCTGCACCTGACGGATCAGCGCGGAGACCACGAGGCCCAGCAGGAAGATCGCCACCCAGGACGCGAGCAGGGCGCTGGTCGTGAAGTCCATCAGCGGATGCCTCCTTCGAGGGCCGGCCTCGGCCGGGTGGGGGAGCCGGCCGGGCCGTCGCCGTGCGCCGGCCCGGCGGCCGGGTGCGGCCCGCCCGGGACGGCCACCACGCGCGGGAAAGGCCGGGGCTGGTACGCGGCGGCGGGCAGTTGCCAGACCAGCAGCGCGCAGGTGGCGGCGGCCAGCGCCGTGAGGGTGTGCTCCGCCGGGCCGGCGGGCGCGGCGGCACCGGCCGCGACGAGCGCGGCGCCACCCGCCGCGGTGCCGGCGAGCAACGCCGCACGCCCCACCACCCAGCCGCTGACGGGCAGTTCGGTGCGTGAACAGCCGCAGGGCGTCCCCGCCGGGGCGGAGGCCAGCGCCCGCCACGCGTACAGCGTGTAGCAGCCGAACAGCGCGGCCGCGCCCGTCAGTACGCCGGCCAGTGCGCCCCGGTGGCCGAGCAGCACCGCAGTCACGCCACCCGCGGCGAGCAGCGCCTCGGCCGCGATGGCGCCCCCGGCGGCGGCCGGGGCCAGCGCGGCGCCCAGCACCCGGTGACCCCGGACGGCGTCGGTGAGATGGGAGGGCCGGGCCAGGTGCCCGGCCGCCGCGGCGGCGAGCACCAGGACCACGATGCCCGTGGCCATGGACGCCGCGAGGACCGTCATGAGCGTGCGCCCCGCCGCGCCCCGGCCCCGGAGACCGACAGCCTCAGCCCGCCGAGCCGGGCCGCGACCTGCTCGGCGGCGCCCTCCAGCGGGACGACGGTCGCCCACAGCTCCTCGCCGGACAGCAGGAAGAACGTCTGCCCGTCGGAGAGCGTGTCGCGGTAGAGCCGTCCGGAGGCGACCGCCGCGCCGTCCCAGGGCGGGAGCTGCGCGGTGTCCTCACGGGTGGGGCGGCTCATCTCCACGAGTCCGAGGCCCGGGATCTCCTTGATGACCGAGGCGGGGCGGGTGAAGCCGTAGCCGCCGTCCTCGGGGGTGGTCAGGCTGAGTCCGTCGAGGGACTCGGTGATCCGCAGTGGGCGCAGCAGGTGGACGACGTCGTCGAGCGTGACGCCGTAGAGCCGCAGCACCAGGCTGGACCGTTCGCCCTGCCAGACGACGAGCATGGGGCGTTCGGCCAGCTGGGACCGTGCCTCGTACTCCTGGGTGACGGCGGTACGCAGCGTGCCGCCGAGGAAGGAGAGCTCGGAGTCGAAGTCGTCGATACCGAGCGCCTCGGCGACGTCCTCGCCCAGGGTCGCCTCGCCGGAGGTGATCTCGACCAGGCGGCCGGCGAGGGAGAGATCGGCGGCGGAGGTCGCCGGACCGCCGAGGTCGAGATCGGGATCGCCGTCGAGCCGGAACGAGACGCCGTCCAGCGCCTGGTGACTGACGGGGGAGGCCATGGTCATGGAATCTCCGGTGGAGGGGGTCCGCAGACGGTAATGAGCCACCGAAAGTCTTGTCAATGTACCGTCAATAAAACCTCCGGCGTGCCTCCGGTCCCTCCGGCCCCGCCCCGACCGCCCGTCAGCCCCGGACCACCAACGGAAACGGCCCGGCCGGCAGCAGCTCCCCGATCACCGGATGGCCGGGAATTTCACCGGCCAGCAGCAGGCCGCCGGAGGTCTGCGCGTCCGCCAGCAGCAGCCGGTCCGCCTCGGTGACCGCCCCGCCGAACTCGGTGTGCGGGGCCACCCAGTCGAGGTTGCGGCGGCTCCCGCCACTCACGAAACCGTCACGCACCGCCTCCCGCGCGCCCTCCAGCAGCGGTACCGCCGCCGCGTCCACCACGGCGGTCACCCCGGAGGCGCGCGCCAGCTTGAACAGGTGCCCCAGCAGGCCGAAACCGGTCACGTCGGTGCCCGCGCGGAGGCCGGCGGCGAGCGCCGCGCGCGAGGCGTCGCGGTTGAGTGTGGTCATGGCCGCGACCGCTTCCGGGAAGACGGTGCCCGTCGCCTTGTGACGGGCGTTCAGGACCCCCACCCCCAGCGGCTTGGTCAGCGTCAGCGGCAGCCCCGGCCGCGCCGCGTCCATCCGCAGCAGCCGGCCGGGGTCACCGATCCCGGTCACCGCCATCCCGTACTTGGGCTCCGGGTCATCGACGCTGTGCCCGCCCCCGACATGGCAGCCGGCCGCGTGCGCGACGTCCAGCCCGCCGCGCAGCACCCGCGCGGCCAGCTCCATCGGCAGCCGCTGGCGCGGCCACCCCAGGAGGTTCACCGCCAGCACCGGCTCCCCGCCCATCGCGTAGACGTCGGACAGGGCGTTGGCTGCCGCTATCCGGCCCCAGTCGTAGGCGTCGTCGACGACCGGGGTGAAGAAGTCGGCCGTCGCGATGACCGCCCGTCCCCCCTCGGTCCGCACCACCGCCGCGTCGTCCCCGCCCGCCGCGAGACCGAGCAGCAACTCGGCCTGCGGCTCCGCGGGCCCGGCTCCACCCAGCTCGGCCACCAGGGCGTCCAGCTCACCGGGCGGGATCTTGCAGGCACATCCGCCACCGTGGGCGAACTGGGTCAGCCGTGTCGTCGCAGTCATCCGCAGAACCTAGCCCAGGCCATGGCGCCCCGTCAGCGGCCGGGACCGTACACTCCTGCGCGGAGGTGGGCGGGCGCCTGGTGGCCCCCACGGTCTTCAACACCGATGCGGCCGGGAACCCCGGCCGGGTGGGTTCGATTCCCATACACCTCCGCCACCCCTC
>NZ_BHZI01000213.1 GCF_004305975.1 Streptomyces otsuchiensis | reverse complement strand
CGGCAGGAGAAGGCTGTGCCCGGAGGGGGGCGGCCGCCCCGGGCTGGGTGGCCTGCGTCTCACTGGCCCGGAGGTCGAGCTGCTCCGACGGGCCGAGTAGCGCGGCGGCCCGGGTGTGCGCGGGGTGTCGGGGAAGTGACACGGCTCGGCGGCGGCTGTGGCCGCCCCTGCCGGGTCCAGGGGTGTCGGCAGCTGTTCGGGACGTCATGGCCCGAGAACGTAGAGCCTTTCCACGACCAAAGATGATCATGGAGAATTTCTGTGGATAACTCTCGACCTGTGGACAACTCGGCCACTCGTCAGGGTGATGACCCTGTCGCAGGCGGTTTCGGTGGGCCACACTGGGCACATCCGGTCAGGACCGCGAAACCGGCAGGAGCACCCTTCCGGCCCGACGACCGACCGGGATCACGGCTCATCCCGGAGGCCGGCGAACACGATCAACGCGGCGCGACGATGGCGCCCAACAGCCCCGGCCCGGTATGCGCGCCGAGTACCGCGCCCACCTCACCGACCCGCAACTCCCCCAGCCCTGAGAGACGTCCAGCCAATCGTTCCGCGAGCTGGTCGGCGCGTTCGCCGGCCGCCAGATGCTGAACGGCCACATCGACCGAGCCACTGCCAGCGTGCTCCACCGCCAGCTCCTCCAGCCGAGCGATCGCCCGGCTCGCGGTTCGCACCTTCTCCCTGAGTTCGATCCTGCCGTCCCTGAGCTCCAGCAGCGGCTTGACCGCCAAAGCCGATCCGAGCAGGGCCTGAGCCGTATTGATCCGGCCACCGCGTCGCAAGTGGTCCAGCGTGTCCACGTAGAAGAACGCACGCGTCGCCGCCGTGCGGATGATCGCCGCCTCAGCGGACTCGGCCAGGTCGCCCCCCGATGCGGCGACCTCGGCGGCCGACACCACTCCGAATCCCAAAGCCATCCCGATGGTTCCGCTGTCCACGACCCGCACCGGAACCGGCGAACGGCGAGCGGCGAGCACCGCCGCGTCGTGAGTACCCGAGATCTCGGACGAAAGATGGACCGAGACCACGGCGGAGGCCCCGCGCTCGGCGGCGCGCCGATACGCGGCCAGAAAGGTCTCGGGGCTCGGCCGGGAAGTGGTCACCGGAGCGTGTCGGCGCAGGGCCGGCACCAGGCTCTCGGCCGCCTCACGGGTCCCGTCCTCAAGAGGAGTCCCGTCGACCACCACCGTCAGAGGAACGGAGGTGACCCCGTACTTCTCCAGTACCGACTGCGGCAGATACGCGGTGGAATCGGTGACGACAGCGACTGAGCGGGACATGAAACCGCAGGATACGGCAGGGCCTGAACTCACTCGGTCTCGGCGTCGCGGGCCGGCTTGCGCCGGAAGAGCTGGCGGCGCTCCGGTTCCGGCGCCAGCTCGGGCTCCTGCTCGGACGCGGGAACAGCGGGCGCCCAGTGGCGCAGCGCGCTCGCTTCGATGTCGATCTGCGCGTGCAGGGAGTCGAGTTCGTCGCGGTCGTAACGGTTGGCGCGGTCCTGCGCGGCATGACGCAGGGCGTCGGCGGACCGCTTGATCCGGTCACCGCGCTGCCTCAGCTCAGGGAGGCGAGCGGTGATCCGGCCACGATCCGGCTCCCCCTGCATCAGGGTGCCCAGTTCCCCGTCGAGCTGGCGGGCGTGGCCGTGAAGCTGGTCCAGCAGGGTGAGCGCCTCACGCAGAGCAGGGTCGTCCTGCGAGCCCGCTTCCAGGACGCCACGTGTCGCGTCGACCGAGCTGCGCAGTTCGCGACGGATGCGCGCCAGCTCACCGCTGGCGCCCGGCTGAGCCGCGCGCGCTTTGAGCGTCGCGTCGGAGATGGTGCGGCGAGCCTGCGCCCCCGCTCGTTCGATCCCGCGCTTGGTGGCACGCACGGCGGCGACCGCCAGAAAGACGAAAACCAGGAAGGACAACACCAGCACCGCGAGCACGATCTCCATGATGCCTCTCCGGTTCCTCTCCGGTCATCTCTTCTCACCGTCACTGTCCCGATAACGACGGCCCGCCCCGCCGCACCGTGCGGCGGTGGCCGGCACGGCGACCCGCCCGGACAGGCCTTGCGCGGGGGCCGACCCGCGCCCACGGCCCCCACCCGGGGCGAGGACCGCCGACCCCGCGACGGCGTGGTCACCGTCCAGGGTAGGCGGAACCGTCCCGGAACGTTCAGTCCGGTCGGCAGGGGCGCTGCCGAGCTGCCACCGCCGGGCCCGACGGCATCCACGCCACGAGCTCCCACGCCGGACCCCGCAGACTCCGGGCGAGCAGTCCTCGGCCAGCCGACGCCCGGCGGAGGAGCGATCGGGCCGGAGCGACGGAACGGGAAAGGAAGCAGAGAACGAAGGGCCATGACGGACCACGTGAACCGGGAGGGCCGGTATGGCTCCGTGCCACACCGGCCCGGGTCACGCGGTCACCCCTGTCAGCCCTCTCAGTCGTGCCAGCCCTGTCAGCCCTGTCAGTCGTGTCAGCCGGGCACGATGTTGACGAGCTTCGGCGCCCGCACGATCACCTTGCGGATGGGTGCGCCGTCGAGGGCCCGCAGCACCGCCGGATCGGCCAGTGCGACCGCTTCCAGCTCGGCGTCGGTGATCGCGGGAGCGACCTCCAGCCGGGCCCTGACCTTGCCCTTGATCTGCACGACACAGGTGACGGACTCGTCGACCACATAGGCGGGGTCGGCTACCGGGAAGTCGTGGTGGACCAGGGACTCGTCGTGACCGAGCCGCTGCCACAGCTCCTCCGCGACGTGCGGCGCCAGCGGGGCGACCAGCAGCACCATGGTCTCGGCCACCTCGCGTGCCACGGGCGTCCCGTTGCCGGCTGCCTTGGTCACATGGTTGTTCAGCTCGGTGATCTTCGCGATCGCCGTGTTGAAGCGCAGCCCCTCCAGGTCGCGGGTCACCCCGTCGACCGCCTTGTGCATCGCCCGCAGCGTGGCGTCGTCCGGTGCTTCGTCGACCACGGTGACCGTGCCGGTCTCCTCGTCCAGGACGTTGCGCCACAGCCGCTGCAGCAGCCGGAACTGGCCGACGACGGCGCGGGTGTCCCAGGGGCGGGAGACGTCCAGCGGGCCCATCGCCATCTCGTAGAGCCGCAGTGTGTCGGCGCCGTACTCGGCGCACACCTCGTCCGGGGAGACGGCGTTCTTCAGGGACTTGCCCATCTTGCCGACCTCGCGGCGGACCTGCTCGCCGTCGTGGAAGTAACCGCCGTCGCGCTCCTCCACCTCGGCGGCCGCCACCGGGAAGCCGCGGGCGTCGCGGTAGACGTATGCCTGGATCATGCCCTGGTTGTACAGCCGGTGGAAGGGCTCAGCCGCGGAGACGTGCCCCAGGTCGAACAGGACCTTCGACCAGAACCGGGCGTACAGCAGGTGCAGCACGGCGTGCTCGGCGCCGCCCACATACAGGTCGACGCCGCCGTGCGGCCGGCTCTCGTCCGGCCCCATCCAGTACCGCTCGATCTCGGGGTCGACCAGTGCCTCGTCGTTGTGCGGGTCGAGGTACCGCATCTCGTACCAGCAGGAACCCGCCCAGTTGGGCATGGTGTTGGTCTCCCGGCGGAAGCGGCGCACGCCCCGGCCGTCTCCGAGGTCCAGCTCGACGTTGACCCAGTCCTCGTTGCGGGACAGCGGCGTCTCCGGCTCGGTGTCCGCGTCGTCCGCGTCGAAGGTCCGCGGCGAGTAGTCGTCGACCTCGGGCAGTTCCAGCGGCAGCATGGACGCCGGCAGAGGGTGTGCGACGCCTTCCTCGTCGTAGACGATGGGGAAGGGCTCGCCCCAGTACCGCTGGCGGCTGAACAGCCAGTCGCGCAGGCGGTAGTTGATGGTGCCCGCGCCCAGGCCGCTCTCCTCCAGGTAGGCGATGACGGTGCGCTTGGCCTCGTCGACACCCATGCCGTTGAGGTCGACGCCCTCACCGGCGGAGTTGATCGCCGGGCCGTCGCCCGTGAACGCCTCGCCGTCAAAGCCCTCGGGGGGCTGCACGGTCCGCACGATCGGAAGGTCGAAGACGGTCGCGAACTCCCAGTCGCGCGGGTCCTGTCCGGGCACGGCCATGATCGCGCCGGTGCCGTAGCCCATCAGTACGTAGTCGGCGACGAACACCGGGATCGACTCGCCGTTGACCGGGTTGATCGCGTAGGCACCGGTGAAGACACCGGTCTTCTCCCGCGATTCGGCCTGCCGCTCCACGTCCGACTTGGCGGCGGACTGGGCGCGGTAGGCGGCGATGGCCTCGGCCGGGGTCGCGTGCCCGCCGGTCCAGGCTCCGTGGGTGGTCTGCGGCCAGGCAGCCGGGGCGATGGCCTCGATCAGCGGGTGCTCGGGAGCGAGCACCATGTAGGTCGCGCCGAACAGGGTGTCGGGCCGGGTGGTGAAGACCGTAACGGTCTCCTGGCGTCCGTCCGGCGTCGCCACCGGGAAGTCGACGCGGGCGCCCTCGCTGCGGCCGATCCAGTTGCGCTGCTGCAGCTTGATGGCCTCGGGCCACTCCAGCTGCTCCAGGTCGTCGATCAGGCGGTCGGCGTAGGCGGTGATCCGCATGTTCCACTGCCGCAGCTTGGCCTTGAAGACGGGGAAGTTGCCGCGTTCGGAACGCCCGTCGGCGGTGACCTCCTCATTGGCCAGGACGGTGCCCAGTCCCGGGCACCAGTTGACCGGGGCGTCGGAGGCATAGGCCAGGCGGAACTCGCCGAGGACATCCGCGCGTTCACGCTCGTCCAGCTCGGCCCAGACGCGGCCACCGGGGACCTCGCGGGTGCCGTCGGCGAACGCGGCGACCAGCTCGTCGATCGGCCGGGCCCGGCCGGCCTCCTGGTCGTACCAGGAGTTGAAGATCTGCAGGAAGATCCACTGGGTCCACTTGTAGTAGCCCGGGTCGATGGTCGCGAACGACCGCCGCCGGTCGTGGCCCAGGCCCAGCCTGCGCAGCTGGGCCTTCATGTTGGCCATGTTGGCCTCGGTGGAGACGCGGGGGTGGGTGCCGGTCTGCACCGCGTACTGCTCGGCCGGCAGGCCGAAGGCGTCGAAGCCCAGGGTGTACAGCACGTTGTTGCCGGTCATCCGCAGGAACCGGGCGTAGACGTCGGTGGCGATGTACCCCAGGGGGTGGCCGACGTGCAGCCCGCTGCCGGAGGGGTACGGGAACATGTCCATCACGAACTTGGACGGCTTGGCGGCCAGTTCCGCGTCGCCCGCGAGTTCCCCGCTGGGGTTCGGCGTCTCGTAGGTGCCGTGCTTCTCCCAGTAGTCCTGCCAGCGTGCCTCGATGTCCGCCGCCAGCTCGGCTCCGTACTTGAATGTCTCGGTCATCGTCCTTCTGGCTCCATCGGTCGTTTCCGCCCCCGGACAGCAAAAAGCCCCTCGCTCAGGAGGGGACGCCGCGCTGACTCCGCCGGCCTGCCGGTCCAGCCGGCGGCCCTGTGCGGTGCTTCTCAGCGCGGCCCGGTAAGCAGCAGGCGTACGGCACGCATGCAGTCAGGGTAGCGCACCCGACTCGGCGGCCCGAACACAGCGAACGGGCCGCCCGGCTTCCGGACGGCCCGCCTGTACCACTGTGGAGCTAAGGAGAATTGAACTCCTGACCTCCTGCATGCCATGCAGGCGCTCTACCAACTGAGCTATAGCCCCAGGGGGTGATTCCGCGCACATTCAGTGCCGGAATCCGTGGAGCTAAGGAGAATTGAACTCCTGACCTCCTGCATGCCATGCAGGCGCTCTACCAACTGAGCTATAGCCCCGGATGTGGTCCGCCACGGATACCTGAGGTTTTCCCGAGGTCCCCGCTGCGGCGTCGCCTACTGTACACGGCCACGGGGGTCCGATGCCAAATCCGTTACCCGTCACGACGGGCGGGCATGGGCGGTGGTTCGGAGCCTCTTCCACCGCCCCTCGCCAGGGTGTTCACCGGCGGACGCACAGCCGACGGGTGGGAGGTGGTTCCACCTCGGGCCGTCCACCACGGAGGGTGCTCAGCATCCGTGCCGCACACCGACAGTCCGCGGCCGACAACACACGGGCACGCACACCCGGCAGAGCACACGGCGACCGGCCGCACCCGGCAGACCACACACCGGCAGACCGGCACCCACACGAGGCACGCCGCCGCCGAGGGAGTCGTCAGGCGCTGGCGAAGGAGTAGAAGCGCTTGAGCGCGCAGTGCTCGTCGAGCAGCCGTCCGTAGATCGGCTCGCCCTCCAGCTCGCGGTAGACCTCGATCGGGTCACCCTTGATGATCAGCGCGCGTGCGCACTCGACGCACCAGTACTGGTAGGCGTCGTTGACGGGCTCCAGATCGCGGACGATCGGGGTCCCGCTACCGCACCAGTCGCACTTCCGGCTGTGTGCACCCATGTCAACGATCAGCCCCAGCCTCGGTCGCGGACCATGCGCACGTGGCAGCCTCCGTCATCGTCGTGAGGTCGTCGCGAGGCGCGCCGGGGTTTCCCCCCGCCCGGCGGGCCTGGTGGAGCCTTTGCGATTCTGCCACGTCGAGCGCCGCCCGATAAGCCGGAAATCCCGCCCAACGACCAAGGAGACGGGATCGATATACGCCGCACCGATACGGCACCCGGGTGGGCCGGGGGCGGGCGGAGCCGGCGGCGAACGGTCGCCCCCGGGCCCGGGAGGGCCGCGCCGGCCGCCTGATCACGGCGCGAGAGGGAGGACGGACGGGCGGCCCGGCCGCTGCGGGCCGCCGCGTCGGGACCGCGCGAGCCCGGCGACCGCATGCGCGCGGCCCGCCCCGAACAGCACCGAACCCCCACCGGGAAGTTCATCCGTTGGAGGGCGAGCCCTGGGTGCCGGTTGACGGCCGGGCGAGCGAACGAGGCCCCACCCGGCCGGCCCACTGCCGGCGAGCGACGCCGAGGAGCGCCCGGCGGACCACACCCGACTGGCGTCAGGTGTCGTCGCCGATCACCGGCTCCGGCAGGCTTCCGGCGTTGTGTTCCAGCAGGCGCCAGCCGCGCGTGTTCTCACCCAGGACGGACCAGCTGCAGTTGGCGAGGCCGCCCAGCGCCTCCCAGCTGTGGGGCGCCAGCCCGATCATCCGGCCGATCGTGGTGCGGATGGTGCCGCCGTGGCTGACGACGACGAGCGTGCCGCCCTCGGGCAGGTCGGCGACGGCCTCCTCGACAGTGGGCGCGGCCCGGTCGGCGACCTCGGTCTCCAGTTCGCCGCCGCCCCGGCGCACGGGCTCACCGCGTTTCCAGGCGGCGTACTGCTCGCCGTGGCGCTCGATGATCTCCTCGTGGGTCAGTCCCTGCCAGACGCCCGCGTAGGTCTCGCGGAGTGCCTTGTCGTGGCTGACCGGCAGCCCGGTCACGGCGGCGAGTTCGGCCGCGGTGTCCGCGGTGCGGCAGAGGTCGGAGGAGATGATGGCGTCCGGCCGCAGCCGGGCCAGGATGACGGCGGCGCGCCGGGCCTGGGCGACGCCCTCGGCCGTGAGCGCGATGTCGGTGGTGCCCTGGAAGCGCCGTTCGAGGTTCCAGGCGGTCTGACCGTGGCGCCACAGGACGACGCGGCGGCCGCTGGGTGCGGTGCTCAGTTCAGCTCACCACCCGGTCCCGCCTCACCGGCGGTCTCGGCCGTTCCTTCGGCAGCGGACGCGTCGACGCGCGGGCCCTTGCCCCGGGTGGCCTCGGCGTCCGCCGGGAGCGGCAGCTCGGGGCAGTCCTTCCACAGTCGCTCCAGGGCGTAGAAGACTCGCTCCTCGGAGTGCTGGACGTGCACGACGATGTCCGAGTAGTCCAGTAGCACCCAGCGGCCCTCGCGCTCGCCCTCGCGGCGGATCGGCTTGACGCCGAGCTGGTGCTGGAGCTGCTCCTCGATGCCGTCGACGATCGCCTTCACCTGGCGGTCGTTGGGTGCCGAGGCCAGCAGGAAGGCGTCGGTGATGGCCAGGACGTCGCTGACGTCGTAGGCGATGATGTCGTGCGCCAGCTTGTCCGCCGCGGCCTGGGCGGCGACGGTGATCAGCTCGGTGGCGTGGTCTGTGGCGGTCACGGGATCAGCTATCTCCACGGTTGGTCGGATACCGCTCCAGGGTCTCATGCCCCACCGGTGGCTCTCCGGGCCCGCCCACCCGGCCACCCCGGGCCCACCCGGGAACGGGGACAGGGAAGGGAACGGGCACGGGGACGGGAACGGCCCCACGCCCGCCGGCGGCGGAGGCGGGGCAGCCCGAGAGCGTGCGCGCGCCCACGGCTCAGTCCGCGTAGTCCTCGCCGATGAACACGGCGACATCGGCGTTGCCCGGCGTATCGGCCTCGGTGACCTGGTCCTCCGGGATGCCGAGCGTCCGCGCGACCTCCAGCGCGGTCTCCCGGAAGGGTTCGGCGCCGTATCGGACCTCGGAGGCGGCGACCGCGTCGGCCTTCTTGCTGTCGACGACGGTCCATCCGCCGTTGACCAGCGCGATTCCGACGCTCTCGCCCGCGCTCTCGGAGCCGCTGGCGTCCCGCACGGCGATCCGCGGGTTGCCGGACATGTCGGCGTTGCTCACCGCGCCGCCGAGTACGGCCATGACGACGCTGTCGGCGGTCTCGTCGCTGACGGTGCCGTCCTCCTCGACCGGCAGCACGATGGACGTGTGCGATCCGTCTTGGGCCATCACTGCCAACTGGGCGAGGCTGGCGCCGAGTTCCCCCTCCGACAGCGAGGGGTCGGCGATCTGTGCGAGGTTCTCCACCACCTGCCGGGAGCTCTCCTCGCTGGTCGGCATCTTGCCGAGCACTCCGGCCATGACCTGCGCGAACCGGTCGAGTTGAGCGGACTGCGGCTCGTCGTCGGCGCGGTAGACGGAGTAGGTGATGGCACGCCGACCGTCGAGCGTCTGCTCGCCCGCCTCGACGACCGGCTCCTCGTCGTCGACCGGTACCGGGGTGGCGGAGTCGACGGGTACGCCGCCGACGAGGTCGACGAGGTTCTCCAGGTACGGGGTGTCCAGACGCCAGGTGCCCTTGATCTCCGCGCCGAGCAGGGTGCCCACGGCGTCACGGACGGAGGCCGCGCCCTCGTCCTGGACGGCCTGCCCGAGGGTGGTGGTGCCGCCGTCCGGTGAGACGACCAGGGAGTTGGGGAGCAGCAGGGTGGTGGCCTCGCCCGTGGTCTCGTTGGCGACGAGCAGCACGGTGGAGGTGGTGTCCCCGCTGGTCTCGCGCAGGTGCAGGATGATGACGTCGCGGGACTCGGCGACGACCTCCCCCTCCTCCTCGTCGGCTCCGCCGGAGAGGAACGGCAGCCGGTCGCCCGCCCAGAGGTAGCCCGTTCCGCCGAGGACGGCGAGGACCAGGGCCACGACCAGGAGGTTCCGGCGGCCGCGGCCCCGCCGCTTGGCGTCCTCACGGCGTTCGGTCCGGCTCTCGGTGAACTTCAGCCAGTCGATGACTTCTTCGGAGTTCTCGTTCTGTTCCTCGACGAACGCGAACTGCTCGGTCTGGTAGTCGTCGTCGCCCTCGCGCGGCGCGGGCACGCCCGCGGAAGCGCCACGAGCGGTGGCGTTCTCCGCCTGGCCACCGGGGGCGGACTCGCCGGCGGCGGCGGGCTGTTCGGCGGTGGACGGGTCCGCGCCGCGGCCGCCGCGGCCCCGTCCGGCCCGTCGGCCGGCCTTCGGTGCCGTCGGCTGCTCGGCGCCGGTGGTTCCGGGCTGCTCGCCCGGCGGGGAACCCGGCCCGACGCCCGGGCCCGTACCCGGCCCGACGCCCGGTCCACGCTCACGGTCGTAGTCGTACTGCGGCGGCACGGCGGGGTGCGCGCCGCCGGCCAAGTCGGAGCCGTGGCTGTGCCGTTGGGAGTCGCCGTACTCCTGGGGAGTCCCGTAGCCCTGGGGTTCGGCGTAGCCGGTTCCGGTGCCCGCGCGTTCCGCGGCGTGACCGGTGGCGTCCGTGCCGTAGGAGTGGGGGCCGCCTGGGTAGCCGTGCTGTGCGTAGCCGTCGTGCGGCACGCGCCCCCCTGCCGGGTCGTAGCCGGGGGTGTAGTCGCCTCCGGCCCCTCCGCCGTGGGCGGGCTGCTGCCCGTAGCCCTGCGCGCCGTACGGGTCGTGGCCCCCGGGCCCGGTGTGCCCCCCGTGCTCGCCCACTCCCGCCTGGTCTCCGGGACCCGCCGGTGGCGGCCCGTAGGGCGAGTGCGGGTCGTAGGGCTCGTGCCCCCCGGCGGGTCCCGGAGACCAGGCGGGAGTGGGCGAGCACGGGG
>NZ_BHZI01000212.1 GCF_004305975.1 Streptomyces otsuchiensis | reverse complement strand
GCCACGCCCGAGCCCGCCCCGGCCGACCCCGCCCGGGTGGCCGCCTCCCTGGAGTACTGGCGCCGCACGCTGGAGGACGCGCCCGAGCTGACCCTGCCCACCGACCGGCCGCGCCCGGCGGTCCGCACCGGCGCCGGCGCCGGCCTGACCCATGAGCTGGACGGCGCGCTCGTCGACCGGCTGAAGAAGTTCACCGCCCGTCACCGCACCACGCTCTTCATGGCGCTGACCGGCGCCGTCGCGGCGGTGGTCGGCCGCTTCAGCGGGCAGGACGACGTGGTGCTGGGCACCGTGGTCGCCGCCCGCCCGGCCGGGGCCGAGGACCGGATCGGTCTCTACCTCGACACCGTCCCGGTCCGGCTGGACCTCGGGGGCGACCCGACCTTCCGGGAGCTGCTGCACCGGGTCCGCGAGAGCAGCATGTCGGCCTACGAACACCGCGACCTGCCCTTCGAGGAGCTGGTCGCCGCGCTCAACCCCCGCCGCGACCCGGGCCGCAACCCGTACTTCCAGGTGATGGTGGAGTACGAGAACGAGGGCCACGTCGACTTCGACCCGCCCCGGCTCACCGCCACCCTGCACGACGTGCCCAGCGAGCGGGCGCCGTTCGACCTGAGCGTCTACCTCACCCACCACGGTGAGGGGGTGCGGTTCATGGTCGAGTACGACACGGCGCTGTTCGACGCGAGCACGGTGCGCCGCCTCGTGGAGTACGTGGAGGAGGTGCTGCGCCGCGCCCTGGACGCGCCGGAGGCACCGCTGAGCGCGGCCACCGTCGTCACCGACACCGACCGGGCGCTCCTGACCCGGCTGGGCGGTCCGGACGAGGAGCGGCCGCTGTCCGGGGACACCCTGCACGGGCTGTTCCGGCGTCAGGCCGCGCTCACCCCGGACGCGGTCGCCCTGGTCGGCGACGACCTCCGGGTCACCTACCGGGAGCTGGAGAGCCGGGCTCTCGCCCTCGCGGGCCGGCTGCGGGCCGGCGGCGCGCGAGTGGGCACCCGGGTGGCCGTCCTGGCGCCCCGGGGGCCGGAGCTGGTGACCGCTCTGCTCGGCGTGCTGGTCAGCGGTGCCGCCTATGTGCCGCTGGACCCCTCTCTTCCCGGTCCGCGCCTGGCCGCCCTCCTGGCGGACAGTGACCCGGCCCTGCTGCTGGCCCACTCCGGCGCCCTCGCCCCGCACCCGGAGCTGGTATCCGGGATGCCCGTGGAGCTGATCGACGCGGCCGGATCCGGGCCGCGGACCGTCCCGGCGGAAGCCCCGGACGGTGGAGCGGGACCGGAGGACCCCGCCTACTGCCTCTACACCTCGGGCTCGACCGGATCGCCCAAGGGAGTCCTCGTCCCGCACCGGGGCCCGGTCAACCTGGTGCGGGGCCACCTGGGGCGGCACGCCGCGCTGCGCACCCTGCAGTGGACGTCCCCGGCGTTCGACGTGAGCGTCCAGGAGATCTTCACCACCCTCGCCTCCGGTGCCGCGCTCGTCCTCATCGACGACGCGGTGCGGCACGACCCGTCGGCCCTCGCCGCGGCCGTCCGTGAGCACGGCGTCGAGCGGATGTTCATGCCGTGCACGCCGCTGACGCACCTGATGGAGACCGCGCCGGAGATGCCCTCTCTGCGGGAGCTGTTCTCCGCCGGGGAGGCGCTGCTGCTGACCGGTGCGTTCCGCCGCTTCCTCGACGCGCACCCGGACTGCGTCCTGCACAACCAGTACGGGCCGACGGAGACCTCGGTCATCGTCACCTCGCACCGGGTCGACCCCGGAGCCGGGGACAGCCCGCCGATCGGCACCCCCGTGCCGGGGGCGCGGGTGCGGCTGCTGGACCCCGCCGGGCGGGAGGTGCCGGTGGGAGCGGCCGGTGAGATCTGCGTCTCCGGCGTTCCCGTGGCCCTCGGCTACCACGGCAGGCCGCGGGAGACCGCAGCCGCGTTCGTGGACGACGGGGCGGGTTCCCGGCTGTACCGCACCGGCGACCTCGGGCGGTGGGGCCGGGACGGTGCCCTGGCCTACCTGGGCCGCATCGACGACCAGGTGAAGATCCGTGGCCACCGGGTCGAACCCGGCGAGGTGCGGGGCGCGTTGCTCGCGCTGGCCGCCGTCCGGGACGCCGCGGTGGTCTCCCGCCGGGACGCGCACGGCGACACCGAACTCGTCGCCTACGTCGTGCCCGAGGCGTCCGCGCCGGAACTCACCGAGCTGTGGGCCGGACTCCGCGCCGAACTGGCCGCCGCCGTACCGGACCACCTGGTCCCGCGGCGCTGGGTGCGGCTGGAGAGGCTGCCGGTCAACACCTCCGGCAAGCTGGACCGGGACCGGCTGCCCGCGCCCGGCCGGGAGGAGACCCGGCCCGAGGGCGGGGACCCGGTCACCCCGCTGGAGAAGACCCTCCACGACCTGTGGTGCGACGAACTCGGTCTCGACCGGGTCCCGGTCACCGGTTCGTTCTTCGAGCTGGGCGGCCACTCGCTGAGCGCGATCCGTCTGCTCAACCGGATGGGAGCCGAGCTGGGAAGCGCGGTCTCCATGGCCGGACTCTTCCGGGCACCGACGATCAGGGGCGTCGCCGCCCTGCTCCAGCAGGAAGACGCGGAGCCGGCCGACCCGGCGGAGGCGGCCCCGCCGGCGCCCACCGGAGGGGAGGCGGAGACCGTCGTCCCGATGACCTCCGCCCTGCGCAGGCTCTGGCGCCGCCACCACGAGCGGCCCGACCCGGGCGTCTACAACGTCGCCCACCGCATCGACCTGCACATGCCCGTCGTTCCCGACCACCTCCGCCGGGCCCTGGCGGATCTGGTGGCCCGGCATGACGCGCTGCGCAGCCGCGCCGTGCGGCGCGACGGCGAGTACCTGGTGGAGGTGCTGGCGGATCTCCCCGTGGACCTCCCGGTCACCGACCTCTCCGGGCACCCGCAGGACGGGGAGTCGGTGCGCGACTGGTGCCGGGAGCACGCCGCCCGCCCGTTCGCGATGGACCGGGCGCCGCTCTTCCGGTTCCGGCTGGCACGGCTGGGGGCCGACCGCTGGACCCTGGTGGTGGTGATGCACCACGCGATCTGCGACGGCTGGTCGATGGGCGTCCTGTGGCGGGAACTGGGCGAGCTGTACGACGCGCGGCGCGCGGGAGACACCGTCCCGCTTCCGCCGCCCGCCGCGCAGTTCACCTCCTACGCCCGCGCGGAACACGAGCTCGGCGGCCGCAGGCGCACCGAGCTGGAGGAGTTCTGGCGCGCCGAACTGGAGGAGGTGCCGCTGACGCTGGACCTGCCGGTGGACCGGGCACGCCCCGCCGCCCTCTCCGGGCGGGGCGCCCTGCACAGCCGCGCTCTCGACGGGGCGGCCGCCCGCCGGATCGCGGACGCGGCGCAGCGGTTGGGTACCTCGTCCTACACCGTGCTGCTCGCCGGGTTCGCCGCCTGGGCGGCACGGTGCCGGGGACGGTCCGCCGATGTCGTGGTGGCCGCGTCCAGCGCCAACCGGCTGGGTGCCGACCGGGCCGAGCTGGTCGGCCAGCTCGGCGAGGCCGTTCTGCTGCGGGCGAGGATCGGCGAGGCGGTCACCTTCGCCGACCTGGTCCGTCAGCTCACCGGCACGCTGTTCGACGCTCTCGACCACCAGGCGCTGCCGCTGGCCGAGGTGGCGGAGCTGGTGGCACCCGGTACCTCCGGGGGCGTCTTCCCCGATGTGCTGTTCACGGTGGTGACCACCACCCCGCCGGTGCTGCGGCTCGGCGGCGAGGAGGCCGAGGTGCGGGGCCTGCCCACCGAGGGCGTCGCACGGACGGAGCTGTATGTGGTGCTGGTGCCGGGGGAGGACGGGATGACGCTCACCTTCGAGTACTCGACCGACCTGTTCGACGACGGGACCGTACAGCGCTGGGCGGGGGAGTTGGCGGACGTTCTGGACCAGGCGGTCCGGGACCCGGAGGGCCCGCTGGCGCGGCTGACCGGCTGCTGACCGGCGGACACGTCTCCGGCCGGGCGGCGGGAAGCGGGGCACCACGGTGCACCGCAGACCGCCGCCCGGCCGCCGCGCCAATGCCGTGCCGGCGCGGCGGCCGGGCCGCTACGCTCGTCCCCGCGCCCCGCCGGGCGTCACCGGGACGACGCGGTGCGGTGGAGGGGCCGGGCTCCACGCCGTTCCCCTCCCGCCGCCCGCGCGGGCCGGTGCACTCGCTTCCGGAAGGGGATCAGCCGTGAAGATCGTCGACGCCGAGGTCCTGGTGTGCCGTCCCGGCCGCAACTTCGTCACCCTTCGCCTGACCACGGACGACGGGCTGACCGGCCTGGGCGACGCCACTCTCAACGGCCGCGAACTGGCTGTCGTCAGCTACCTCCGGGACCATGTGGCCCCGCTGCTGACCGGGCGGGACCCGCACCGGATCGAGGACACGTGGCAGTACCTGTACCGCGGCGCGTACTGGCGGCGGGGGCCGGTGACGATGGCGGCCGTCGCCGCGGTGGACGTCGCGCTGTGGGACATCAAGGCCAAGGTCGCGGGTCTGCCGCTGTACCAGCTGCTCGGCGGGGCGAGCCGGGACCGGCTGCTGGCCTACGGGCACGCCAACGGCCGTGACATCCCGGAGCTGTTCGACTCCGTCCGCGCCCGTCTCGCGGAGGGCTACCGCGCCATCCGCGTCCAGACCGGCATCCCCGGTCTCAACGCCGTCTACGGCGTCCACCCGCCCGGGGACGCCGCGGCGCGGGACCCCCACCAGCGGGCACGGCCGCTGGTCGAGGACTGGGACACCGCCGCCTACCTGCGGCACACGCCGACCGTGTTCGAGGCAGTCCGCAACGAGTTCGGCGCCGAGTTGCCGTTGCTGCACGACGTGCACCACCGCCTCACCCCGATCCAGGCCGCCCGGCTGGGCAGGGACCTGGAGCCGTACCGCCTGTTCTGGCTGGAGGACTGCACTCCCGCCGAGAACCAGGAGGCGCTGCGCCTCGTCCGCTCGGCGACCACCACCCCGCTGGCCGTGGGCGAGGTCTTCAACAGCGTCCATGACTACCAGGGCCTGATCACCGAGCAGTTGATCGACTACGTCCGCTCCGCCGTCACGCACTTCGGCGGCGTCACCCCGCTCCGTAAGCTGCTCGACCTGGCCGCGCTCCACCAGATCAAGAGCGCCGTGCACGGGCCGGAGGACATCTCCCCGGTGGGGATGGCCGCCGCCCTCCATCTGGATCTGGCCGTCCACAACTTCGGAATCCAGGAGTTCTCCGGCTACTCGGCGGCGACGCACGACGTGTTCCGGCACGCCTTCACCTTCACCGACGGGTATCTGCATCCCGGCGAGGAGGCCGGTATCGGTGTGGAACTGGACGACGCCCTTGCCGCGGGCCACCCGTACGAGCGGGCCTATCTGCCCGTCAACCGGCTGCATGACGGGACCGTCCACGACTGGTGAGCGCGGGCGATCGCCCCCGCCGAGGACTGAACTCACCCTTCCGGTCGCCAACTGGCGTTGCTTGAACAGTACTTGACAACACTGGACACTCCGCGCACGCTTGTCGCTTCCGTGTAGTCCGGCGCCCGGGTCCGTGCCCGTTCGCCGTCCGCGCGGCTCGCCCCCTCGGCGTTCGCCCGAGCGTGGTGCGAGGGATTCCGTTCGACCTGAGGCCGACGCTCCCGAACCGCGCACAAACAGAGATGTACGGGAGCCCGCAAGTCAGGCGCGTGACGACCGCCCCGGCGCGATGTGCCCTCCCGGCGGGTGGCGACCGGTCACGGGCACGGTGATCCCGCCGTCCACGGGCAGGTTCGTCCACCCCGTCGGACGCGTCTGGCCTGCCGGTTCGCCGTCCCGGGCCCGCACGCGCCGCGTTCCGTGATGTCCGGTGCGGGCACCCGGCGGGAGGCTGCCGGCGGTTGGCGCCGGGTGCCCGCCCGGCGGTACCGGTGCCTACCGTCCGCTATGCGTACGGGTTTACGCGCGGTGGCCCGATGTCACCGCGGTGTCGAGATCGTCGACGATTCACAGGAGTTGATGGGCGCCGATGGGGAAAGCGTTGGTCGGGACGCGTGCACGCCCCGGTGTCGAGCCGTCTCGACGCCCCGGGGCCGGCGGCGTGACGCCCGAACGATGACCGCCGGGCGGATCGTCGCGGCAGCGCGACCCGGGCCCCACTGCCGCACGAGGCGTTCTCGGCGGGTGGACGGCGGCCCGGCCGCCGCCTCGACCCCGCCCGTCATGTCGGCGCACAGTGCACGACTTCGCCCCGGCGAATTCGTCCCGGACCGTACCGCTGGGAGGTATTGATGCTCCACCGTGTCCGACCGGCCCTGCTCCCGGCCGCGCGCGGAGCGCGGCCACCGGGCCGGCCCCGGGACCCCGGGTCCCGGGCCGGGCGGCCGTCCGGTGCCCGCCGGTCCGCGCCGGGGCCGGCCCGTTCACCCCTGGGACGAACTGCCCGTCGTGGGGCATATGCCGCGCCTGGCACATCGCGTGCGTTCTACAGCGACAGGATTGTCTGTCACTCTTCGCACAAGGTCACCCGCTGTGAGTCGCCGGCTGGGGCGAATGTCTCCACCGGCTGTTTGTGCCCTGTGGTTCCGAACAGCTGAAACGGGGAGTGCATGTTGTTTCGCGTGCTCGGGAGACTCGAGGTCTCCGTCGACAACCGACCGGTCGTGCTCGGCAAGAACCGGCAGCTGGTCATCCTCTCGCTGCTGATCGCCGACGCGGGCCGGACCGTCTCCGTCGGCCGCATCGTCGAGGCCATCTGGAACGGTCACCCGCCACGGACGGCGGCCGAACAGGTGCAGACCTGCATCTGGCGGCTGCGTAAGGCCCTCACCGAGGCAGGGGCGCCGGGCGAGCTGATCGAGACCACGCCCAACGGGTACGCGCTCGCCGTCCGCGACGAGGACGTGGACATCCACCGCTTCGAGCGCCAGGTGACCGAGGCCCGCCAGCTGGCGCTCCAGGGCGACCTCTCCCTCGCGGCCTCCCAGATGCGCTGCGCCCTCGCGCTCTTCCGCGGACCGGTGCTGGCGGAGGTCCCCAGCCCGGTCGTCCGTGCCGTGGCCGCCAAGTGGGAGGAGCGGCGACTGGTCGTGCTGGAGGAGTGCGTCCGGCTGGAGCTGGAGTGCGGCCACCACCGCGAGCTGATCGACGAACTCGCCGTCCTGGTCGAGGACCACCCGCTGCGGGAGCAGTTACGCGCGCAGCTCATGTACGCCCTGTACCTCAACGGCCGCCGCGCCGAAGCGCTGGAGTCCTACCGCGCCGGCCGCGCCATGCTGGTCGATCAGCTCGGCCTGGAGCCCGGACGCGAACTCCAGGAGGTCCACCGCGTCATCCTGGCGGACGAGCACAGCGAGGACACCCTCCCCCAACAGCGGGCCTCCGTTCAGGAGCCGGTGCCCGCCCAGCTGGTGGCCGACCTCCCGGACTACGTGGAACGCCACGACTACGAGATGGTCATCCGGCGGGCGCTGACCTCCGGCCACGACACGGTGCGGATCTGCGGCCTGCACGGCCACTTCGGCCTGGGCAAGACCGCGCTGGCCGTCCACATCGCCCACCAGCTCCGCGACCAGTTCCCCGACGGCCAGCTCTTCGCCGACCTGCGCGGATCCGACCGCGACCCGACGAGCACCGCCGAGGTGCTCTCCGGCTTCCTGAGGGCGCTCGGCGTCCCCGACCACCGGATACCCGTGGACATCTCCGAGCGCGCGGCGCAGTACCGCAGCCTGCTCAACGGACGCCGGATCCTCGTGGTGCTCGACGACGTCCGCACCGCCGACTCGGTGCGCCCGCTGCTCCCGGGCGGGCCGGAGCCGGCCGTGCTGATGACCAGCCGCTCGATGCTCTCCGAGCTGCCCGGCAACCACGCGGTCAAGGTCGGCGCCATGACGGTCGGCCAGGCGAGCGAGCTGATCACCAACGTCATCGGGGCACCCCGGGTGGCGGAGGCCCCGGAGGCCATCCGCAGGATCGCCGCCGCCTGCGGCGGACTGCCCCTCGCCGTGCGTGCCAGCGCCGCCCGGCTCGCCGCCCGGCGTCACCTCGACCTCCACACGCTCACCCAGCGCCTCACCGACGAGGACCGGCTCCTCGACGAGTTGTGCCACGGGGCGCTCAACGTCCGCGCCTATCTGGAGCCGAGCGTCGGAGCGCTCGACCGGCGCGCGCGCCGCATCTGGTTCACGCTGGGCCTGCTGGAGGTACCCGACTTCGGCGCGTGGGCGGCCTCCGCCGCGGCCGACGTCCCCATCCCGCTGGTCGAGGAGGTGCTCGAACTCCTGCTGGACCGCGGCCTGGTGGACGTCGCCGGCGCGGACCGGATGGGTGTGGTGCGCTACCGGATCCACCGGCTCGCCGGTCTCTACGCGCGGGAACGCGGACACCAGGAGCTGCCCGAGGGGGAGCGGCACGCCCTGCTCGACCGGGCCGCCGACTGCTGGCTCGGCCTCGGTCAGCGCGCCCAGCAGCTGCTGAGCCAGGACCTACGCGGTTCGGCCCTGCTCGAATGCCCGTCCGGGGCCTGCCAGACCATGATCGACATGGTCGAGTCCGACCCGCGTGCCTGGCTCCAACTGGAGGCGGAGGGACTGCGGTTCGCGGCGGCGCGGCGGGGACACACCGCGGGGCTGCGGATGTCCGAGCGCGGCGGGCCGGACCGCTGGGACTTCGCCAACGACATCTCTCTCATTGTCGCCTGAGCAGATCTGACGTTCATTCACATCATGTGTCATTCCATGGCAATGTGGGATGGAACGGAATCAACCAGAGGATTGGACAACACCGTGAGCACGCGCATCGCCGTCATCTACTACTCCTCCACCGGCAACGTCCACCGCATCGCCGAAGCGGTCGCCCGGGGAGCCGAGGCAGCCGGAGCCGAGGTCAGGCTGCGCCGCACGACCGAACTCGCCCCGGCGGAAGCCGTGGACAGCAACCCCGCCTGGCGTGAGCACCTGGACGCGACCTCGCACATCCCCGAGGCCACCCTGGAGGACCTGCGCTGGGCCGACGGCTACGCCTTCGGCACCCCCACCCGGTTCGGCAACGTCTCCGCCCAGCTCAAGCAGTTCCTCGACCTCACCAGCGGACTCTGGCAGGCCGGCGAGCTGGTGGACAAGGCGGCCACCGGCTTCACCAGCAGCTACGAGCTGCACGGTGGCCAGGAGACCACCCTGGTGGCGCTCTACAACGTGATGCACCACTGGGGCTCGGTCATCGTCCCCACCGGCTACGCGGACTACGACATCATGCACGCGGCCGGCGGCAACCCCTACGGCATCAGCATCCAGGACGGCGACGAGGACCTGGCCAAGGAGGTCTACGCGGCGGCGGAGTTCCACGGCGGACGCCTGGCCAGGATCGCCGGCGCGCTGGCCACGGTGCGGCAGGCGGGCAGCTGACCCACCGCCACCGCTCCGCTCTCCGCGCGGCCGCACCGGGATGACACGACTCCCGTGAGCGGCTGAGCCGCAGATCAGAGCCCCTCCGACGCCCGGCCGGCCAACGCCCGCCGGGCGTCGGCGCGTGTGCGCCCGGCCGCCGGCCGCGGCCCTCCTCTCCGCCGGTCTTCCGGCGGAGAGACGAAAGAGAGAGCACGGAGAGGCACGCGCTCTAGCGTCGTTGGCGACGAGGACAGAGCCGGGACGAACCCGGTACCGAGACCCACCTCCCTCGCCGGTCAGCCAAAGGCGGTGCCGTATGCCAGAGACGACGCAAGCCGACCCGGGCCCCCACCGAGACGGATTCCGGGCGCTGATGTCGGGATTCCCCTCCGGGGTCGGCGTGGTGACCTCGGTGGACCACCGGGGGCAGCCGACGGGAATGACCTGCTCGTCGCTCAGCAGCGTCACCCTGCAGCCGCCCACGCTGCTGGTCTGCCTGCGGGACCACAGCCGGACCCTGGTCGCCATCCGTGAGTCCGGAGCGTTCGCCGTGAACCTCCTGACGCAGGAGGCCCGTTCCACGGCGGAGCTGTTCGCCTCCGGCGCGCCGGACCGCTTCGGCCGCGTCCGCTGGACGATGGACGCGGACGCGGCCGGCCCCCACCTCGGCCACGACGCGCACGCCGTCGCCGACTGCCGCCTCACCGGTACCCAGCTCGTCGGCGACCACGTCGTCGCCCTGGGGGAGGTCCGCCGGGTGGTGTGGCACGAGGAACCGCGGCCCCTGCTCTACGGGCTGCGCCGCTACGCCGCGTGGTCCGCCGCCGTCAAGGAACCCGCGACCACGCCCGGCGGCCGCTGAGCGGCCGGC
>NZ_BHZI01000211.1 GCF_004305975.1 Streptomyces otsuchiensis | reverse complement strand
CCACCCGGACCCACCCGCGTGCTCACCGTCTACACCGCCGCCGAACGCTGGGCGGAACGGAACCCCCGCGGCTGCGCCTTCGTCAACGCCTGGGCCGAACTGGGAACGACCTCACCTCCTGTCGCCGAGGCCATCCGCGAGGAGAAGCAGTGGATGCGGGAACTCTTCAGCCGGCTCACCACCCCGGAGATCGCCGGTCACCTCCACCTGCTCTACGAGGGCGCACACGTGGCGGCCACCACGCTCGAGGACGACACCGCCTACGCGGGCGCCAGAGAAGCGGCGCGCTGCCTCCTGCGGACGACCGGCGGTGAGTAGGACGACGGTCCCGGTGCAGCAATCCGCGTTGGCAGGGTGCGTGCCGTCCGACCACTTCGGCGTCACGGCTGTTCGAGGGGTCTCGACGGATGAAGTGCTGGTTCGTCTGGGGGTCACAGACCAGGCGCCGTACCCGCTGTGCACCTCCGGCGAAGCGCTGCGAAAGTTCGGGTGGGGCGAGGGCACACCTGCTGTACGCGTGTGCGGCGGCGACGAGTGGACATTCCTCTTCGATGTGACCGCGCACGGCAAACTGTCGAACGACGCGGTGCTTTCCCATCTGTCAGCCGGAGGCGAGGCGGTGTCGGTGTGGTCCATTCTGGACGGTACGACTCGGGTCGCCCACGCGCGGGAAGGCCAGCTACTGGCCGATATCGACGCTTGGGCGGTCCATCTCACCACCGGCGCCGACCCGTCCCGGATGAACCGTGCCTTGACCGAGGCCGGGTTCTTCCGGGACTGGGAGGACGAGGACGACGAGGACGAATGGTTGGTACCGTCGGTCGCTGCGCTGATAGCCGTGGAGCGAGAGTTCGGGATGGCCGTGTCCCCAGTGGCAGCCAATGGAACCCTCCCCACGGTCAGCCTTCGCCACCTGCTCGGCTAGGCCTTGCCCGCCGATCAGTCGATGACCGCCGCCGATGAGCGGTGCCTCCAGTCCCCGGGCCTCCTCCCGGCCACGAACGTGAGGGCCACGAGCAGGGTCGCAACCGCCATGAGCAGCGCACTGCCGCTCAGCGCGGCAGTGACCCCGGTGATCGCCAGGAGTCCGCTGACGGCGATCACCCCGAGCGCGTTGGCGGTGCGCATCAGGGCGAACACCTCGGCGCGACGGTGCGCGGGGGCCAACTGATCGAGGACAAGCGAGAAATAGGTGCCGAGAGGCGGCAGGAAGAACCCGACCGCCGCCGCGCCGAGCAGCGTCACCCACAGCTGCCCCTGGGCAGCCACCAAACAGGTGCCGACGGTGGTGGACCCGAGAAAGACCAGCACCTCCGGGCGGCTCGCCATCCGGTTGCGGACGCTCACCCACAGGCCGCCGCAGATCGACCCCAGACACAGGGAGAGGGCGAAGAGGAAACCCCAGCCCGCCTCAAGGCCGTAGCGCAGCGCCAGGGACACCGCCCCGACCTCGACGGCCGCGACCGCCGCTGACCCAGCGGCCGCGCAGAACAGCCAGAGGTGGACAAGCCGAGGGAGCCTCATCGGTGGTCCGCCCTCCGGGGCCGCGACGTGCGCACCCGCGGTCACCGGGACCAGAAAGACCGGCGCCATGCCCGTGACCGCCAGTCCCACCACGGCCCACACGGGGGACAGCGAGCCGGCGACCGAGGCGACGACCGGCGCGGCGGCGAAGGTCACCTCGTTGAGGGTGGCGGCTATGCCCAGCGCACGGGGCATTCTGTCCGGGGTGGTGATGTGGTTCAGCAGCAGGCGCAGATAGCCGTGGGCCGCCCCGTTCACCGCACCGGCCAGCGCCGCCGCGGCCATGAGCAGTGCGAAGGGCGCTCCCGCGGCGGCCAGGACGGCCACGAGCACCAGACCGGCAGTGCGGACGGCGACCAGCGCGCGAAGGTAGGAGCGGGCATCGAACCGGACGCCCAGCCGAGACAGCGGTATCGCCGCGAGCACCTGCGCGGTCGTCATCGCCGCCACCAGCGCGGCCCCGTGCGACGCCGAACCTGTCAGCGGAAGGGTGAGGAGCGCGAAGGCGATAGGGGCCGCCGCCTGCGGTACCCCGAAGGAGCCGTAGCTGGCCAGCCAGCGAAGCAGGGCTGAGCGGCCGCTCGCGGGAACTCGCGCGGTCACAGCCGGTTCGGCTCCCGTATCGTTGCGCTGCGTCATCCTGCCCCTTCCTGTCGGATCGGGCCGCTTCTGCGGCCATCGGCGACGGGGATCGACCGTCGGCACCATGCTGCGCACTATATTGCCCATCCGGGGTGATGGGTCTCCTGGAGGAGGAATGGCTGAGAAGCTGAACCCGGCCGTCGCCCGTGACATCGGGCTGCGAATCCGCGCTCTGCGGGAATCGACGGGACAGAGCCTGTCGCACCTCGCCCAGCTCAGCGGTGTCAGCCGCCGCATGCTCACCCACATCGAGCTCGGACAGGCCAATCCGAGCATCGGAACGGTCGACAAGGTCGCCGCCGCCCTGGGCACCACCTTTCCCGGACTGCTCGGGGTCGTCGACCACGCCCCACCGTCGGGTGTACAGATCTGGTCGACGCCTACGGACAGCTGGGCCTACCTGCTGAGAGCCGTGGAAACACGGGACCTCTCCGTCGAACTGTGGAGAATGAGGCTCGTCGGCGACGAGGTGTACTCCATGGGGCCGACGCCCGGCGCTCCGCATTCCATGGTCCACGTGCTCGAGGGAACCGTGCTGGCCGTCACCGACGGGCAGGAGCAAGTCGTCGCGGATGGGCACTCCGTCAGCCTGTCCGGCGACGGTGACCACCTGCTGACGGCGGCCACCCCCGTCGCGTCCTTCGTGCGCGTGGCCATCGTGCCGCGGACACCACCGGATCACCGCCCTTGACCGTGACCCCGGCGGGTGGCGCCGGGCCGGCAGAGGCCCTTCGGGGCGGCAGCGGAGCAGAGGAAGCCTCCTCGCCCTGCCGAGCGCAACACCCGGCAGGCTTCCGCCCCTTCACGCCCGGGCTGCGAGTAGCCCGAACCCCGGCGGGGGGTGGAGTCTACGTGAACCGCCCGACGGGTACGTCTACAGACAACCTACAACCCGCTCAACCGGATCGGCGGCCCCCGTGTCCGACGTGAGGAGCATCGGCAGCCGGTCCGGACGGATCCACGACGCCGGTCGTCCCTGATCGGGCGGCCTCGCGGGTCGATCGGAGGGCGTATGCGTAAGCACCGGGGGCTGGTCGCCGTCCTGGCGTTGACGATGGCACTGCTCGTCGGCGGAACGGGGTGCGGTCTGCTCCCCGGCGACGGGTGCAATCCACCACCACAGCGCCCCGACCGCCTCTCCCCGCAGGACCTGGTCGGTGACTACTCGGGCGACCCGTTCGGCGAGGTCCGACTCGAAGAGGACGGCACCCTGCGCGTGACCAACTGGCGAGGAGAGGTCCCCGACCGCTACAGGCGCGACCAAACCAGCAGGAAACGGGAGGAAAAGCGCAGTCGAGCCGGTATCGGTGAGTGGAGAGTGCTGCCGGCGACTGAGCGAGACGTCGATGTGCAGCTTGCCTTCTACGAACTGGACGGCGTGGTCGAGCGGGGCGACCCGCCCCGGACGCATGGATTGAGGGTCGGCGGCAATCTCTCCGCACCGATGCTCTACCAGTACCCCTGGGAGGTGGACACCTGTCAGTACCCCACCCTCACCAAGGTGTCGTGACGGAGTGAGACACTCCGCGACGTCCGTCGTGCCTGCGAGCTAGTAGCGGCTGATGCGCTCTCCTGGCAGCCCGTGCGGCAGGGGAGTCGGCGCCGCCGCCCTTACGGTGCGCGGGTCAGCCCATGCTGCCGTGCTTGGGGTCGAGCACGATCTGGGTCTGGGTGGTCTGCCCGACGAGGCGGTCCTGGTCGTCGCGCAGGTCGGTCTGGACGACGACCAGGGTGCCGCCGACATGCAGCGGGCGGGCCGTCGCGTGGACCTTCCCTGAGGCCACTCCGCGCAGGAAGTTGGTCTTCGACTCCACCGTGGACGTGCCCGCGCCCGGCGGGACGTTGAGATAGGCGCACACGGCACCGACCGAATCGGCCAGCGCCATCAGCGCGCCCCCGTGCAGCACGCCGCCCACGGTGCAGGACTCCGGGGACCAGGCCAGGCTGCCCACAGCCCGCTCGGGCGCCGCCTCGTGGAGTTCTACGCCCAGGTGGGCCGCGAAGGGCATGGCCGCCAGGAGATCGGCGGGGGTGGGGCCTGGCGACTCGGAAGGGGACATGGCGTCCCTCCTTTTCCGTGCGAGCGGACGGCTCCTGACACGTGATGGGGATGATGCCATCGCGGTCTCGGGGTGTCGACACCGACATGACGAGAACTGATCCCCACGGACGAGAACAGCCACGCCATGGGGAGAGCGCGGTCTACTCTTGACGAAGAGCCACATGGTATTTCGCACGGCTCGGGTGGGGCGCCGGCTCTCTGAGCAGAACATCCCGCCGGGCTCACCCGGGCTTGCCCACGGGCGGCGTGGTGTCGGTGACCAGGGGCCGGGCGAGGCGGAGTTGGATGTGTGCGGTGATGACGATCAGCCAGTCCGCCGGCCCACCGCCTCCACGGCGATGCCGATCACGCCTCAGCCACGGGCCCGGCGTCCTGCGCCGCCGACATCAGCCGAAATCCTTCACCGCGCCATCCGATCCGTGTCCGCGAACCAGGAGCACCGGTGAGATTCCAGAACCATCCGAGTTTGACCAAAGGAGAAATATTGAATGAAATGACTAAACTGCACGTCTTCATCGGCATCGTATTCATAGCAGGTGTCTTGATGCTGGCACAGGCATGGAGGGCGCAGGGAGGCATGTCTGCGGTGTGGGGGCTGCTGAGCGGCGTCGCTCTCATCTGCTCTCTCTATCTCTTCTTTCTCACCCTGAAGGGAACAGGCAAGAGATGAGAGCTCTCCGCCCTGCCACCGTCACCATCACGCCTGCCATGGACGACACCGTGACCCGCCGTCCGCCTCTCTTCTTCTGACCCGGCGTGCGGCGTTGGTACGTTGCCGACCGGCCGACAACGCGGTTGCCCCACACCCGGGGCGGGTCCGCATGGGGCCAGCCGGCCGCCGGCAGGCCGCCTGACCCCGAGGTCCCCGCCCGCCGTCTCACCCCCGGCGGGGAGTGCGTTGCCGCGCGGCGGCCCGGCCACCGGCCGCAGTCGCAACACGTTCCCCGCCCGAGCGGCTTACGCTCCGCCGCCGCGTCACCGTGCTTCGTCGACCCCAAGCCTGAGCCGCCGTCATCTGACGGCGGCCGGGAACACCTGGCCGCCGGGAGAACACGCTCGCGTACCCGCACTCAGGAAGTTTCTTCCGCTGGGAACCCACAGACTTCCGCGAGCGCTAATCCGCGCACTCTTCCGACTGATCGGTGATGACCCAGCCCTGCGTGGTGCGCTTCATGTCGATCGTGCCGCAGTCACCCCCGTCGACGTATGTGACGAACAGCTCCGCGGTCGTGTGCGTCTCCCTCACGATGTCGACGGTCACTTCATCACTGACGCCAAAAGCCCTGTACATCTCAGCGGTTGCCTCAGTGAGCTCCACGCAGCCACTCACCGGGGGATATCCGTTCGCCGCCATCTCGGCGAGCATCCTCTCAACGAGCTCGTCGGTGAGATAGCTGCAGGCAAGCTCGGCATCGGGCAGACGCGAGGCCGCCAGCCAAGAACGGTAGGCCTCCTCAGGGGTCTCCCACGAGTTCGACGCGCCCGCCCCCTCGCCGCCGCCCGTCTCTGCGTCCTCGGCTTCCTCAGCCGGCTCGGTGCCCTCCGCTTCAGCCTCTCCGGCCTCTTCGGTGTCCAGCGCAGCGGTCCCCCGCTCCCGCACCTCGTTCGAGGCCGCTGTGTCACCAGAACCCGCGCAGCCGGTGAGCACGAGTGAAGCGAACAATGCGGGAAATATGGTTCGGCGAAGCATCGGCAGGCCCCCGGTCCTGTTGGCGATCAGAGGCTTCAAGCTACAGGGCTCCAACGGTCGCCACGCGGGCCACCGGAGCTCGCAGCCACTTAGGCGTTCGCGCGGGTCCGGCCACCGGCCGGTCGACACGTTCCCCGCCCGGCGGCCAGCCCACCCTCCTACCACGGTGTTGCCGCGCCGTGCCAGCTCCGAGCTCGACCTGCCGCCGCCCGACCCGGTGCGGATTCTCCGCCCGGCGTCGCCGCTGCCCCCGAGACCCGAGCGCGGGGGAGTGGAGCTGACGTGCGTGGGGCCGGGTCGATGCCGTCGGCCGGTGCGGAGCCTGCGGAGCGGACCTGGACCCGCTCGGTGGCGAGGCCGGTGAGGATGGCGGCGGCCGTGTGGGAGCGTCCGGCCTTGTGGACGCAGGCCAACAGCGCGGACACCGGGGGATCGGGGGAGTGGTCAGACACGGGTGTCCTCCGTGTCGTTGGCCAACGGCGCCGGGGCGGCGGATGCGGGGAAGCGGTGGCGCAGGGCGAGGGCGAGGTAGACCAGGGCGATGAGGACGGGCACCTCGATCAAGGGCCCGACGACCCCGGCGAGCGCCTGGCCGCTGGTGGCGCCGAAGGTGGCGATGGTGACCGCGATGGCGAGCTCGAAGTTGTTGCCCGCGGCGGTGAACGCCAGGGTCGTGGCCCGGGGATAGTCCAGCCCGGCCGCGCGTCCCGCGGCCATCGCCCCGGCCCACATGAGGACGAAATAGACCAGGAGCGGCAGTGCGATGCGCCCGACGTCCCAGGGGCGCGAGGTGATCGCCTCGCCCTGGAGGGCGAACAGCAGCACGATGGTGAACAGCAGCCCGTACAGAGCGAAGGGCCCGATGCGGGGCAGGAACCTCTCCTCGTACCAGGCGCGGCCCTTGGCTCTCTCTCCCAGGCGGCGGCTGGCCCAGCCGGCGGCCAGGGGGATGCCGAGGAAGACGATGACGCTGCGGGCGATCTCCCACATCGAGACGTTCAGCGTCGTCTGTTCCAGCCCGAGCCAGCCGGGCAGGACGGCGAGGTAGAACCAGCCCAGCGCGGCGAAGGTGACGACCTGGAAGACGCTGTTGAGGGCCACCAGGACGGCGGCGGCCTCCCGATCGCCGCAGGCGAGGTCGTTCCAGATGATGACCATGGCGATGCAGCGGGCGAGCCCGACGATGATCAGGCCGGTGCGGTACTCGGGCAGGTCGGCCAGGAACAGCCAGGCCAGCGCGAACATCAGGGCCGGACCCAGAATCCAGTTCAGTGCCAGAGAAAGCACCAGCAGTCGCCGGTCGCCGGTGACCGCTCCCAGACGGTCGTAGCGGACCTTGGCCAACGGCGGATACATCATCACCAGCAGTCCCAGCGCGATCGGCAGAGACACCTCCGCGACGCTCAACCGCGTCAGGGATTCCCCGAGGCCGGGGACCGCGCGGCCCAACCCGAGACCGGCGGCCATGGCGGCCAGGATCCACACCGGCAGCCACCGGTCGGTGAACGACAGCTCTCCTCCGGGCCGCGATGAGCCGGTCACGGGCCGGCTCACCGCACGGTCGTGGACGGGAGGACGGGCGGCGGACCGGCCGGGCGGGTCAGGATGCGGGAGAGCCGGTCTGTCATCTCCGGCAGCAGCCAGTAGTAGACCCAGGTCCCTCGGCGCTCGCAGTCGATGAGCCCCGCCTGTCGCAACAACTTCAGGTGGTGGGAGATCGTCGGCTGGGAGAGGTCGAAGGCCGGTGTCAGGTCGCACACGCACACCTCGCCCCCCGCCCGTGAGGCGATCATCGACAGCAGGCGCAGCCGGACCGGGTCCCCCAGCGCCTTGAACACCTTCGCCACGACCTCGGCCTGCTCCTCGTCCAGCGGGGCGGTCAGCAACGCGGGGCAGCACTCCGCCACGTCCTGGCCGACGACCGGAAGCTCTTGTTTCGACATGTCTCTATCTTGACGTTCATCGAAACAAGGCGCAAGCTTGCATCGACGAACACCAATGCAGCAACGGGAGGCCCACCATGTCCCGCATCCAACTCGCACTGCGCGTCCCCGACCTCGAAGCCTCCATCACCTTCTACTCCCAGCTCCTGGGTACCGAACCCGCCAAACGCCGCCCCGGCTACGCCAACTTCGCCCTCAGCCAGCCCCCACTCAAGCTCGTACTCCTCGAAGGCGAAGGCAACACCGACACCCACCTCGACCACCTCGGCGTCGAAGTCGACACCACCGAAACCGTCACCGCCGCCACCGAACGACTCAAGGAAGCCGGCCTCGCCACCTTCGAGGAGAACGACACCACCTGCTGCTACGCACTCCAGGACAAGGTCTGGGTCCACGGCCCCGGCAAGGAACCCTGGGAGATCTACGTCGTCAAGGCCGACGCCGACGACCTCGGAAACAGCGCCGGCGGCGCCCCCGCAGCGACAGCGTGCTGCGCCACCACCTGAATCCGAACGGCCCGCACCGCCTGAGCTCCACAGCACCGGTGCCCACCGCGTCAGCGAGCGGTTCACCTTGGTGCAGCTCAGTGCCGCTGATCGGCAGTCCGGCGACGGCGACAGGTGTGGTGCTGTCGCCTGAACGGGCTGTTGGGCGGACGTCTCGTTGACGAGGCTGCCGTGGAGCCCGGGCCTCGCTGCGGGGCCGTGCGCCGGGTCTGCCATCGGGCGGTCCGCATCATGGCGAGGGTGCCCACGTCCTTCGCCACGAGACGATCTTGGACACATTCTCGTCTCCGCAGACACCCCTCGGGCCACCCCACCAGGAGGAACAAGTGTCGTACCCGCAAGCGCTCACCCCTGAGGAGAAACTCGCCGACGCGAAGAGGCGGCTGAGCCTTCCGCGTATCGTCGTGATCTGTGGCTCCACCCGCTTCATGGCTGAGATGACCGAGGCCGATCTGCGGGAGACCAGAGCCGGAAAGATTGTCGTCAGGCCGGGTTGCGACATGAAGTCGCCGCACGAGTTCTGGTCCGATCCTGTCGAGGCCGAGATGCTGAAGGTTCGACTCGACGATCTGCACCGAGCGAAGATCCGGCTCGCTGATGAGGTACTCGTAGTCGGCGACTACATCGGAGACAGCACCCGATCCGAAATCGCCTACGCCCGGTCGCTGGGCAAGCCCGTGCGGTTCACGCACCCCGAAGTCGCTCCCGACGCCTGACCGCCCACCGCTACACCCTCCGCAGGCACCTACTTTGAATTGATCATCTAGGACTCAAGGCGGCGCGGGAAGCGTGGAAGAACCACCGCGACCGTAAGGACCTGGACGACGCGGGCGCCGTACCGTGGCTGGGGGACGGTTCTGGAGGGCGGAGGACCCGACGGCGACGTCACGCTGGCCGCAGATCTGAACGGCACCCGCAGCGACCCGCGAGATGCGGGGCATGGCCGCCGCTGGGCGGCGGCCATGCCCGGGGCGCCGGCAACGGAGCCCGTGCCGGCCGCATGGTCCCGCCTCACTTCCGCCAGAACAGGTGGTGCGTCACGCCGCTCGAGCTGGGCACGACGTCCTGGTGGAACCGGTCGAGCAGCTCATCGGGGGACTCCCACAGCCGGGCCCCGGAGCCGATCTCCGTCGGCGCGACCGCCACGTGCAAGGTGTCGACGAGGTCGGCCTCGAGGAACTGCCGGATGATCGTGGCCCCACCGCCAAGCCGGACGTCCTGGCCCTGCGCTGCCTCCTTCGCCTGGGCGAGCACCGCGGCCGGGTCGCCGCCGGGGAAGTGGAACGTGGTGTCGGAGAGCGTGAACGACGGGCGCTTGTGGTGCGTCATGACGAACACCGGCGTGTGGAACGGGGGCTCGTCACCCCACCATCCCTGCCACTCGTGGTCCTGCCAGGGCCCGCGCTGCGGCCCGAACTTGTTGCGGCCCATGATCTCGGCACCGATGTTGCGGGCGTAGTCCCGCGTGAAGTAGTCGTCCAGACCTCGGCCACCCGGTTCGGAGCGTTTGATGGGCGGATGGTCGGTGGCAAAGGCCCAGGCGAGCAAAGTCCCCGGATCGGCATGACCGAACGGCCTCTCGAGGCTCTGGCCCTCGCCGGCGCCGAACCCGTCGCTTGAGACGGTGAAGTTCTGGACCCGCAACAACTGGCTCATATCGCTCCTCCTGCTTCGCACTCTCTGACCACCTGACGCACCGTAGACCAGCCGGTCCGGGAAAACTCGTCGCCGCATCGTGCAGTTCTCATCGGACTCCGGCAGCCGCGCGCCGCAGGCCGACGACTTCCCCCGTCCGGACACCGCCCGACCCCGATCTCCAGCCGCAGCAGCGACCCGCGAACGACGGGGGCCAGTGGTTCTTCGGATGGTGCAGTCAAGGCTGAGGATCCGGCACGCGGCCACCGTCGACGGCACGGTGATCGGCACCTCCGGCCCCCGCAACGCACTGAGCCTTTTCCAACCTCAGGTTGAGGCGTGACGAAGGGCGGGGATCGTCTTCACGATGGCGGTGACTCGGTTGGTG
>NZ_BHZI01000210.1 GCF_004305975.1 Streptomyces otsuchiensis | reverse complement strand
GCCCGCGTCTTCGCCGACGAGAAGGCCACCGTGCGGGTGGAGTTCGCCGAACTCTCCGACCAGGTGATGGGCGCCCTCATGGACGGCCGGGTGACGCTGCCGCCCGACCTGGACCTGCACGACCAGCGGCTGTGGATGCTCCCCGCCTGCGGCCCCCACCTCAGCGACAACTACCGCGTCCTGTGGCCCATCGCCCAGGAGTTCCGGCCCGACCTGCTGCTGCGCGACGGCACCGACTTCGCGGGCTTCCTGGTCGCCGAGGCCCTCGGAATCGTCCATGTGCCCGCGCCCTCCGGCACGGGCCAGTACCTCGACCCCGCACTGGTCGCCGGAGCACTCGCCGAGCGCCGTGACGAACTCGGCCTCCCCGCCGAGGACGACCCCCTGGCCATCTACCGGCACGGCCGCCTGGACTGCGTACCCGCCTCCCTGTCCTACGCGCGGCCCGGACTGCCCGACGCCTTCGCCTACCAGCAGCCGGCCGTCGTCACCCGCGCCCAGCGTCTTCCGGAGTGGATCGCGGAGCTGCCCGCCGACCGGCCGCTGGTGATCGCCGCCACCGGCACCCTGCTCACCGACTTCACCCCCGAGGAGGGCGCCCTGCCCGAGGCGGCCACGGAGAACCCGCTCTCGCACGTGCCCGAGGCGTACATCGCGGGCCTCTCCGAGATCGACTGCACGGCGGTCGTCGCCACTGCCGGCATCCCCGTCGACCCCAAGCTCGCCGGGGACGACGTGCACATCGTCGACCACTTCCCCCAGCCCGAACTGCTGCAGTGCGCACAGCTGTTCCTCACCCACGGCGGCTACAACAGCATCCGCGAGTCCCTGCGGGCGGGCGTGCCCATGGCCGTGCTGCCCCTCTTCGGAGACCAGGAGCACAACGCGGACCGCACCGCCGAACTCGGCGTGGGGCTGCGGGTGATGGACGCCGACGCGGAGAACGTCACCAAGACCTGTGCCCGGCTGGTGGGGGACGCCGCCACCACGGCCGGGGCCCGCGCCGCCCAGCGCCGGATGATGACCCTCCCCCCGGTCGAGGCCGCGGTGGAACACCTGGAAGGACTCGTGGGATGACCCCGACCGCACAGCCGGCGGAGCCGGCGGAACCGACCGGCCCGGCGGGCCCCCGCGATCCGGCGGCCGCCGCGCGGGGCGAGCGGCCCCGCATCCGGGGCAACGACCACGGTGTCCTCGCGCCGCCCGCGCTGGGTGAGTGGGAGCCGCGCCTGACGGTCACCGTCGTCGTGCCCGCCTACAACGGCCAGGACGCCCTCGACCTCACCCTCGCCGGGCTCGCCGCGCAGTCCTACCCCGCGCACCTCACCGAAGTCGTGGTCGTCGACGACGGCAGCTCCCCGCCCATCCGGATTCCCGAGATCGCCCCGGAGAACACCCGGCTCATCCCCTCCGCCCCCGGCGGCTGGGGCCGCAGCCACGCGGTGCGGACGGGAGCCGCCGAGGCCGGGGGAGAGGTGATCGTCTGGATCGACAACGACACCCTCGCCCACCGGGAGCACCTGGAGGCCCAGCTGCGCTGGCACCACCTCGCGGACTACCTCGTCGTCCTCGGCACCCGCCGGGTCGTCGACCACAAGCCGGGCGACCTCACCCCGGCCGCCGCCTACGAGGCGGTCGCCCGCGGTGCGGCGGACACCCTCTACGACGAGGAGACCAGCCGTCCCAACGGCTGGATCGACGCCGTACGCGAGGCGACCGACGAACTGCGCGCCGCCGGCCCGAGCGTCGGCACCACACTGGTCGGTTCCACCGCCTCGGTCCACCGCGACCTGCTGCGCGCGGCGGGCGACTCCGACCCGGGGATGATCCTCGGCGAGGACACCGAGCTGGGCTACCGCCTCTCCCAGGCGGGCGCCGTCTTCGTGCCCGAGCCCGAGGCCCGCTCCTGGCACCTGGGCGCCCCCACCATCGAACGCGAACAGGGCGGGCTGCTGCGGCTCATCCGCCCCCACCTGACCCACCGCGTCCCCACGATGCGGCTCGCCCGCCGCCGGCGGCGGCAGTGGCTGGTGCCGTACGTGGACGTCGTGGTGGAGGTCGCGGACGCCACCGCCGAGGACGTGCGGGCGACCGTCGACCCGGTGCTCGACGGCACGCTGCCCGATGTGCGGGTGACGCTGGTCGGCCCCTGGGAGCGGCTCACCGACGGACGGCGCAGCGTGTTCGGCGACCCACTGGCCGAACTGCGGCTCGTGCGCGACGAGTACGCCCACGAGGGCCGGGTGGTCTTCGCCGCCGAGGTGCCGGAGACCTCGTTCCCCGCGCCGTTCCGGCTGCGATGCGTACCCGGCTGGCGGCCGGCCCCCGACGGCCTCGCCGCGCTGGTGCGGGAAGCCGACACCGACGGCCTCGGCATCGTCGAACTCACCGGACCGGACGGGGAGTACGGCGCCCGCCTGGAGCGGACGGCTGCCGTGCGCCGGGCGTTGCTGCTGGCCGGGCCTGGCGAGGAGCTGGACGCGGTGGTGGCCGACGTCTCCGGCGTGTTGCGCACCGACGACACCCGCTGGGGCGGCACCGACGCGCGGACGGACGAGTTCAGCGTCGACAGCCTGCTCGCGATGCTGGAGGAACAGGGCCTGCGCCCTCCGCCGCGCGCGTCGTGACCGGACTGCCCCGGGGCCCGCGGCGGGCACCGCGGGCCGCCGGCCCCTGCCGGGCGCCTCTGCCCGGTCTCTCTGCTGAACCTCTCGGAAAGGAAGCCTGCGCATGCGTGTGGGTGTGTTCGGCGCGGGCTACATCGGTCTGGTGACCGGTGTCTGTCTGGCCTCACTGGGACACCGGGTGGTGGTCCGTGACATCGTCCCCGACCGGGTGGAGATGCTCCGCGCCGGCCAGGTCCCCCTCTACGAACCCGGACTCGAAGACCTGCTCTGGCAGCACCGGGACCGGCTGACCTTCACCCTGGACGCCGCCGAGGCGCTGGAGGGCACGGAGGTCGCGTTCGTCTGCGTCGACACCCCGCCCTCCGCCTCGGGGGACGCCGACCTGTCGCGGGTGTGGTCGGTCGTCGGGGACCTCGCGGCGGCGACGGAACTGAAGGCCGTGGTGGTCAAGTCGACCGTTCCCGTCGGCACCGGCGAGCAGATCCGCGGCGCTCTCGACGCCTCCGGTCTCGGGCACCTCGGCTACGCCTCCAACCCGGAGTTCACCGCGGAGGGCCGCGCGGTGCGCGACTTCCTGCGCCCCGACCGGGTGGTGATCGGTGCCGAGGAGCCGGAGACCGCCCGGCTGGTCGCCGCGCTCCACGAGGGCATCGAGGCGCCGGTCGAGGTGATGAGCGTCGCCTCCGCCGAGATGGTGAAGCTGGCGGCCAACGCCCTCCTCGCCACGAAGATCACCTTCATCAACGAGATCGCCGCCGTGTGCGAGCGGACCGGGGCGGACGTCCTGGAGGTGGCCCGGGCCGTCGGTCTCGACCACCGGCTGGGCCCCCACTTTCTCAACGCCGGTCTCGGGTACGGCGGTTCGTGCTTCCCCAAGGACTCCCGCGCACTGCGCGCCATGGCCTCCAACAGCGGCTACCCCTTCCAGCTGCTGTCCGCCGTCATCGAGGTCAACGACCTCCAGCCCCGCCGCGCGGTCCAGCGCCTCAAACAGCGGCTCGGCGGGCTGCGCGGGCGGCGCGTGGCACTGCTCGGACTCACCTTCAAGCCCGACACCGACGACATGCGCGAGGCGCCCTCCGAGGTACTCGCCGCCCGGCTGCTCGCCGAGGGCTGCGAGGTGACCGGCTGGGACCCGATGGCCCGGCTGCCCGACCGGGAGCCCTGGACCACCCGGGTACGCCGCACCAAGACCGTCGCCGAGGCCGCCGAGGAGTGCGACGCCCTTGTGGTCGTCACCGAGTGGGCCGAACTCCGTGACGTGGACTGGCCGGACGTGGCGCGCCGGATGCGGGGACGGGTGCTCTTCGACGGCCGCAACACCCTCGACCGGGAGGAGCTGCGCTCCCACGGCTTCGTCTGCATGGCCGTGGGACGGGCCACGGTGGGGGAGGACTGACCCCCTGCGGTCCCAGGACGAAGCACGAGGGACGGGGGCACCGGCCATGGTCGGTGCCCCCGTCCCTCGTCCGCGTCCGGACGCGCAGCCGTGGTGCTCAGCTCCGGTCGCTCTCCCGCAGCCAGGAGACGACCTTCGGCACGCCGTCCGCCAGCGGGGTCGCCGGCCGCCAGCCCAGCTGGTCGGCGGCGCGCCCCACCCCGAGACTGATCCGGCGGACCTCCCCGGCCAGCGCCGGCTCGTGCACGGGCGCGGCCGTCGTCCCGGTGTCCCGGGCGAGGGCGGCATGGATGTCCAGGACGGAGGTCTCCACCCCGGTGCCGATGTTGATCAGCCCGGTTCCCCGGTCCAGGGCCCGAACGAAGGCGTCGGCCACATCGTCGACGTACACGTAGTCACGGGTGTTGAGGCCGTCGCCGAAGACCACACAGGGCCGGCCGGCGAGCAGGCGCTGCGCGAAGATGGCGATCACCCCGGCCTCACCCTGCGGATTCTGCCGGGGCCCGTAGACGTTGCCGAGCGCGAGGGAGGCGTGGGCCAGGCCGTACTCCTCCGCGAAGAGCCGCACGCACTCCGCGCCGTACTTCTTCGACAGGCCGTAGAAGGAGCGCGGCGCGAGCGGCGCCTCCTCCGCGAGGGGCAGCGTCTCCGGATCGGGCTCACCGTAGATGGTTCCGCCGCTGGAGGCGAAGACCACCTTGCGGCTGCCGGCGTCCCGGGCGGCCGTCAGCACCCGCAGCAGCCCGGTGATGTTGCTGTGCGCGTCGAGCAGCGGATCACGCATCGAGACGGCCACCGAGGGCTGCGCCGCCAGATGCACGACCACCTCGGGGCGGGCCGACCGGATGACATCGGCCGCCGCCTCCCCGGCGATGTCCAGCACATGGAGGTCGGCCTCCGCGAGCCCGAGGGAACGGGCGCGGTCGAGGTTCTCCGGCAGGCCGGTGGACAGGTCGTCGACCACGCTCACCCGGTGCCCCTCGACGAGCAGCCGGTCGACCAGATGCGAGCCGACGAAGCCGGCCCCTCCGGTGACGAGCACCCTCATGAGGTCCCCTCCGTGCCGCCGCCGGCCGAGGCCAGGAACGCGTCGACCTCCTCGGCGCACGCCATGGCCTGCGCGATGGCCTCGTCCTGGTTGATGTACAGGTAGTTGGCCAGGCGCCCGCAGAAGAACACCGGCAGCGGCGCCGCGTCGCGGATCTCCCGCTTGAGGGAGTCGTTGAGCCGCTCGTTACGGGAGTCGACCGTCGGGACCGGGTAGTGCCGGTGCGGCGCGCCGGGGTACTCCTCGCTGACCACCGTCGCCCCGATCCGCTGCCCGGTGGCGTGCTTGGTCTCGATGGTCCGGGTGTACGGCCGCCGCAGGGAGGGCCGGTTCACCTGGTAGCCGGGGGTGAGCGTGGCCGCGGGGTCGTCGACCGGGACGTACCGGGAGACGGTGCGGATCCCGCGCCACTCCAGGGCGTCGGGCCGGCCGGCGAAGTCGTCGAGGGCGGCCGTGACGACGACCGCCTGATGCTCCCTCGCGAGCTGCTCCAGGTCGGACAGACCGAGGGTCGCGCCCACCGTCACCGGCACCGGACGCGCGATCTGCTCGATGACCTCCTGGAAACCGCGCTCGGGAAAGAACTCCCAACGGTCGCGGAACAGCCGGGTGTTGCCGTCGGTCCGCAGGTCGAGCCGCTTCGGCGCGAAGTCGGCCGACAGCTCGTGCGGTTCGCGTCCCCACTGCTTGACGGTGTACTCGCGCACGAACAGGCCGTACAGCGTCGGCCCCATCACGGACTCCGAGTACTCCTGGAAGTTGGCCGTCGAGGGAGTCGCGGGAAGGTTCTCCAGCTCCTTCTCGATCCGCGGCCACAGCGGCAGCTCCCGCAGCTGGTCGACCTGGGGCGGCCAGGCCAGATAGCGCGGCTCCTCCTCGTCCTCCAGGAAGATCTCGGTGAGGACCCGGTGCTCGAAGGGCCGGCCGATCGCGTACTGCCCGACGAAGTCGGCGACCGCGCGGTTCGAGGTGTGGAAGATGTGGGGGCCGTTGGGCTCGAAGACCACGCCGCCGAGCACCTCGGAACGCGAGTGCCCGCCGAGCTGCTGGTCCCGCTCGTACAGATGGACCCGGTATCCGCGGTCGAGCAGCAGCCGGGCGGCGGTACAGCCGCTCCAGCCGCCACCGACGACAGCGACGCTGGGAGTGGTGGTCATCGGCGGGCACCTCCGGAGGCGGGGACGATCGGGGAGGGCGGCGAAGCTGCGGGAGCGGGCGCGGCGGTGGCCGTCGGCACGGCCGCGTGGCCGAACCACTCGACGGTGCGTCCGAGCCCGTCGGCGAGGGAGACCCGGGGACGCCAGCCCAGGACGGCCTCGGCACGTCCGATGTCGGGTTTGCGGCGGCGCGGGTCGTCCGGGTGGTTCTCGACGAACTCCACCGTCGACAGCCCGCCCGTCAGCTCCACCACGCGCCGGGCGAGGTCGAGGACGGTGATCTCGTCCGGGCTGCCGATGTTGACCGGACCGGCCTCCTCGCTCGCGGCCAGCGCCAGCAGCCCCGCGACGGTGTCGTCCACGTAGCACAGGGACCGGGTCTGGTGGCCGTCCCCCATGACGGGTAGCGGCCTCCCCGCGAGCGCCCGGGTGATGAAGGTCGGGACGACCCGCCCGTCGTCGCCGCGCATCGCGGGGCCGTAGGAGTTGAAGATGCGCGCGATGCCGGTGCCCAGCCCGAACTCCTTGCGGAAGGCGACGGTCATCGCCTCCGAGAACCGCTTGGACTCGTCGTACACCGACCGCGGGCCGACCGGGTTGACGTTCCCCCAGTACTCCTCGTGCTGCGGATGGACGTGCGGGTCGCCGTACACCTCGGACGTGGAGGCCAGCACGAACCGCGCCCCCTTGTCGCGGGCCAGGCACAGCAGGTGGTACGTGCCGTGGCCGCCGCTGCGCAGTGTCGCCACCGGCATCCGGAAGTAGTCCACCGGAGAGGCCGCGCACGCCAGATGGAGGACGAGGTCCACCTCGCCGGGCACCGTCACCGGTTCGGTGACGTCTGCCTCGACGAAGGCGAAGCGCGGATGGGGGGTGAGGTCGGCGATGTTCTCCGTCCGCCCGGTGCTCAGGTTGTCGACGCAGACGACGTCGTCGCCCAGCGCCAGCAGCGCCCGGCACAGATGGGAGCCGAGGAAGCCCGCGCCGCCGGTCACCACCACACGTCGCGCCCCCGGCGGGGCATTTCTCGGTCGAGCCGCAGGGCTCATCAGGACCAACTCCTTAACGTCCGCTGTACGCGTGAGGGAAGGGGGAGGGGCGCCGTCCCGGCGGGCCGCTTGCCGCGAGCCGCGACGCCGCTCACCGGCCGCGGCCGCCGCCGCGCACCCGTCCGGCGCCGGCCGGTCTCAGCCGAGCGCGCGGGCGCGGAAGCCCCGGATGCCCAGCGCCCCGGCGACGAAGACGGAGATCACCAGCACCGTCAGGCCGATCGGCAACGGGATGTGGGGGGCGGCCGGCACGGTGACGGCGCGCAGCGACTCACTGAGATAGGTCAGCGGGTTGAGCGCGCACAGCACCTGGAACCAGAGGGTGTCCGAGAGCATCGGCCACGGGAACTGGATGGCGCCGGTGAAGGTCAGCGGGGTCACAGCGATGGCGAACCAGACCGCGATGTTGCGGGACTCCACGGCGGTCCCCAGCCACAGCCCGGCCGCGGCACCGCAGCACGCGCCGAGCAGCACCAGCGGCAACGCCGCGAGCATCTGGGCGGGGGTCCACCACAGGTCCAGGATGAGGAAACCGATCGGCACGATGACGACCCCGGAGAGCACCCCCCGCATAGCGCCGAACGCCATCTTCGCCAGCGCCACCGTGTACAGGGGCGCCGGCAGCAGCAGCCGGTCCTCCAGCTCCCGGGTCACCGAGAAGTCGAAGACCAGCCCCAGCGCGGTGTTCTGCAGGGCGCCGAGGAAGGTGGTGAGAGCCAGGATGCCCGGCAGCAGGATCGCGGCGTAGTCCTCCCGGACGTAGCCGATCTGGATGAGCACATGGCCCATGACCAGCAGCATGAAGAACGGCTGGACGACCGTCTGCGCCAGCACCCGCGGCACCTCGCGCACCATGACGAACAGGTCCCGCCACAGCGCGGCGCGGAACCCGTGCCACGCGCGGACGAACCGTCGCCCGCTCCCGGCCGGACGCACCGGGCCGGTGATCTGCCCGCTCATCGGATCCCCCTGCCGGTCAGGCCGATGAACACGTCCTCCAGGCTCGGTCTGCGCACCCCGACGTCCCGCACCTCGCACCCGAGCCGCCCGATCACCTGGAGCAGCGCGGCCAGCACCGGCGTCGGGTCCGCCTCGGTCCGCAACCGGAACCGCGTCGGCGCGTCCTCCTCCTCACCGGAGCCCTCAGCCGTGCCGGTGCCCGGCCGGTCGGCGGAGGCCGGCTCGATCTGCTCGACGGACTCCACCCCGGGACACTCCGCGAGCGCCTTCGTGAGATCCCGCGCGCCCACCATCCCGACGTCCACCACCAGGTCCAGGTGCGTGCCCTCGGGCAGGGACGCCGTCAGCGCCGCCGGGGTGTCCAGGGCGATCAGCCGGCCGTGATCCATGATGCCCACGCGGTCGCACAGCCGGGCGGCCTCCTCCATGTCGTGCGTGGTGAGGACCACCGTCACTCCCCGCTCGTGCAGTTCGGTCAGCTTGTCGTAGACGAATAGCCGCGACTGGGGGTCGAGCCCGGTGGACGGCTCGTCGACGAAGAGCACCGACGGTTCGTGCAGCAGCGATCTGGCGATCTTGATGCGCTGCTGCTGGCCGCCCGACAGGTGGTCGACGCGGTCACCCGCGCGGTCGGCGAGCCCCATCTCCTCCAGCAGCGCGTCCGCCCGGCGCCGGCGCTCCCGGCGCGGCAGCCCGTGGTACAGACCGTGCATCACCAGGTTCTGGTGGACGCTCAGCCCGCGGTCCAGGTTGTTGTGCTGACTGACCACCCCCAGCACCCGGCGCGCCTCCGCGCCGTCGCGCATCAGGTCCACCCCGCCGACCCGCGCCTCGCCCCGGGACGGGACGACCCGGGTGGTCAGCACGCCGATGGTGGTGGTCTTGCCCGCCCCGTTGGGGCCGAGGAGCCCGAAGATCTCCCCGCGCGGCACCGAGAACGACACCTCGTCCACGGCTGGACGGTCCCGCTTGGGGTACACCTTGACCAGCCCGCGCGCGCTCACGGCTTCGTCGTCCGCCGTCATGGTGGAACCTCTCGGTGGTTTGCCCTCAGGCGGCGCCACGGCTAAGCCTCCCGGTATCAGCAGCCAGCACCCGCATCCCTGATCCCTTCGCCAGACACGTGGCCTGCCCGCAGGCTGCCGTCAGCGGCCCGCCGCAGCCAGGGCGTGCCGCCATCGGCTGCTCATCAGGGGGTAATCCGCGGGCCGCCCCGCTGGGGATTCCCCTAGGACCGGCCGCCCGCGGCGGCTTTCCGCGGTCCCGGCGTTGTCTGATGCGAGGGACCGACACGGCGGACAGTGGGAGGTTACGGATGCTGGTTCGGGTGCTCGGCCCGGTCGAGGTTTCCCTGAGCGGACCACCGTTGCCGCTGGGCGGACCGAAACACCGCGCGGTCCTGCGGTACCTCGCGCTGCGGGCCAACACCGTGGTCCCGGTGGAGGACCTGCTGCGCGCCCTGTGGGAGGACGCGCCGCCCAGGACGGCCCGCAAGATGGTGCAGAACGTCGTCTCCGAACTCCGCGCCGCGCTCACCGCGCAGGAGTGGTACGACACGCTCCCCCTCCCGGCGGCCGGACACCCGGCGCCCGGACACCCGGCGCCCGGACACCCGGCGCGTGCGGCCGACGCGGAACCGGGCCCCGAGGCCGGGGCGCCCGCCGTCATCCTGCTCACCCACGGGTCGGGGTACGTCCTGAGGGTCGACCCCGACCAGGTGGACGCCCTGCTCTTCGAACGGCTGGCCCGGGAGGGACTGACCCGGCTGCGGTCCGGAGCCTGCGCGGAAGGGCTGGCGCTCCTGCGGGAGGCCCTGGTCCTGTGGCCCCCGGCGGACGCCGCCCCCAGCGGTGCCGGGGGCCGCCGGGACCCGGCGGAGCGCTGGCCCGAGCGGCTCCGGACGGTGGAGCTGCGCGCCCAGGCCGAACGCCATCTCGCACCCGGTGACGGCACCGTCCTGGTCCTGACCACCGAGAGCGCCCCGCACCCCGGCGGAACCGGCCCGCTCACGGCGACCGCTGACGCCGAGTCGCGCTACGGCGCGGTGGTCCGTGCGATGACGGAGCGCCACGGAGGCCGGCTCTGCGTCGAGTTCGGCTCCCTGCGGGCGGCGGTCTTCCCCGCCGACGGGACGACGCCCGGCGCCGAGCGGGCCTGCGCGGCGGCCGACGCCGTGCGCAGCGCCCTCACCGGGCCCGCCACGGCCCCCGGCCCGGCCC
>NZ_BHZI01000209.1 GCF_004305975.1 Streptomyces otsuchiensis | reverse complement strand
CCCCCGACCACGGACCACCCCCGGACGTTCCACGCGCCGCCGCTGGGCGCGGTGCCCCCGCGTCCGGCCAGGACGACGACCTGCTGCCGTGCGGCCGGTCGGTGGAGACGCTCTGGGAGAGCTGGGAGGACGGCACCACCGAGGACGACCCGCACCTCGCCGAGTGCCCGCACTGCGCCTCCGCGCTGGACGGGCTCCGTGTCCTCGACGGGTTCGCCCGCGAGACGCAGGCCGCCGACGCCGCGCTGCCGGCCGCCGGGGCGTCGGTGCCTTCCACCGGCCGCGCTCCCGGCGGCGCCGACGGCGCCGGTGATGCGGGTGGTGCCGGTGGTCGCGCCGGTTCGGGCGCGGCTGAGGACGACGCGTTCGCGGCGCGGGTGATGGACATGGTGCGGCTGGAGCTGCGGCCCGGCCGCAGCCTGCCGCTCGGCGAGACCACCGAGGACCACTGGATCGGCGAGTCGACCGCCGCCAAGGCGTTCCGGGCGGCGGCCGAGACCCTGCCCGGCGTACACGCCGGCAGCTGCCGGATCACGCCCGCCGACCCGGCCGCGACCTCGGGCACCGGCTGGCTGGGACGCGGCGCGCCCCGCGGCCCCGTGCGCGTGAGGCTGGAGGTGACGGCCCGGCTGACCTGGACCGTTCCCGACCTCGCCGACGCCGTCCGGGACCGGATCCTCGCCGCCGCGCAGGACACACTCGGCATGGAGGTGGCGGCCGTGGACGTCCGGGTCACCGACATGTACGAACCCCATGTGGCCTCCGACCCGGAGACCCCGGACGGCTCCGGCCGGGCCGACGGCCGGCGCGACGGACGGGCGGGAGGACTGCGATGACACGCGACCAGCGCTATCTGGAGGTGGCGGAACGCGCTGCCCGCGCCGTCGAGGAGGTGCCGGGGGTGGCGTTCCTCAGCCCCGGCCTGGCCGGGCTGGTGCGCAACGCGACGCATCTGCTGGTGGGTTCGGACGGACGTCCCGCCCGGCCGCACGGCGTGCGGGTGACGCGGCGGGACGGGCCGGACGGCTGGCATGTGGAGGTGCAGGTCGCGGTCCGGCGCGGCAACCGGGCGCTGGACGTGGCGCGGGCCGTGCGCGCGGCGGTCCGTGCCGCCGTGCCGCACCCCACTCCGGCGACGGTGCGGGTCACCGTCACGCACCTGGTCTGACGCCGCCCCGGTGCACGCGCGGGACGAGGGGCCCGTGCGCCGCCGAGCCCGTCGGGTCCGTGCCGTCGGGTCCGTGCCGCCGAGCCCGTCGCGTCCGCGTCGTCAGCCTGCCTGGCGGATGCGGTCGAGGAGCGCGGGCACCCAGTGGTCGCCGTAGCGGACGCGGAGGTCGGCCCGCCGCCAGTCGTCCCCGGTGACGACGCCGCGGCACTCCGGGCCCGCGGCGCAGGCGCAGTCCAGGACGAAGCCGGGGTCGTCGGTGGAGGTGGCGTAGTCGTTGGTCAGCTCCTGGTCGGCCCGGATGTCGCGCCGTGCGACGAGGGTGAAGGGCCCGTGCCACCACAGGTTGGGGTCGCAGCTGTGGTTGCCGTAGCCGGGGGAGCGGTCGTCGCGGGGCGGCAGCAGCAGGTGCTCGGTCGCGGAGACGGTGACGGTGTCCAGGTGGACCCCGTCCGGCACGTGCGCCATCTCCGCCAGCAGGGCACGGAGTTCGGCGTCCGAGATGAGCCGTCCGCCGAGACGGCAGACCATGGTGCCGGTCCTGATGGGGGCCCGTGCGAAGAGCCCGTCGCCGGCGACGGGGGAGGAGCGGACCTCGGCGTCCGGGTGGAGCCAACTGCGGGGCGAGGGCGAGGAGTAGGCGTTGGGCTCGCCCGTCCCGGGAGAGTTCGGCATGCGCGGCAGTCTGCCCGGCGCCGGGCCGGTCGCGTCTTAACCGGGACTTAAGCGCGGCTCAGCGGACCATGATCCCGCTCGGTCCGGTCTGAGGTGTTTTGAGGGCCCCGAAAGGCCGGTATACGGCGATGACCTGCCGTTAAACCGTGAACACCGCTGTCCGGCGGATTCCGGAACCTGCCGCGATCCGTTGACACGTAGTGAACGCACTCCTAGTTTCAGCCTCCGCCGGAACCGCTTCCGGCCCGTGTCCGTCGTCCCCGTGGCCCCACGGCACCCACAGGCCCCGCAGTCCCCCCACAGCATTGAGGTAGAAACTGATGAGCCAGCATCGAGTGACCCGGCGAGGACGCCGGATCGGTCTGACCGTCGCGGCCGCCGCGACGGCGGCCGCGGTCACCGGCGTGATGGTCATTCCGTCCGCGTCCGCCGCCGAAGTCCCGGTGGGCAACGGCGGTTACTCCGACACGCGCCCGCCCGGCACCTCCGGCCCCACCGACAACGTGGGCAACCCGGTCCTGCCCCAGGTCACCGACGCGGTGGCCGACCAGCCGGTGCCGACCAACGACTGGTGGTCCTCGCTGGTCTTCAAGCGCTACGGCGACAACCCGTACTCCCAGCCGATGTACGGACACCCGCTCACCTACCAGGCGGTCGCCGGCGGCCTGGAGGTCGGCTACCCGACCGACTACTCCATCGTCGGCGAGGGCCGGCAGTACGAGTACGTCCACACCGCCGACCTCACCCTCGGCGTCAGCGGCCTGAACTCCGGTGACGTCAAGGCGGACGGCTGGTCGGACTGGACGGTCAACCCGTACTGGTCGGACGGTGACCGCGAGCTGCGCGCCACCATCGGCCACGGTCTGCCGTTCGTCTACGCCGAGGCATCCGGCGGCGACGCCGAGATCACCACCAACGGCACGCCCGAGGTCTTCTCCGACGACGGCAACATCATCGGTGTCACCGTCGCGGGCAACCACTACGGCCTGTTCGCGCCCAGCGGCAGCGACTGGAACGTCTCCGGCACCTCCATCAGTGCCGGCCTCGGCGGGGCCGACTACTACTCGGTCGCGGTGCTGCCCGAGCCGGAGGCGCTGGACACCTACAGCCAGTACGCCTTCAGCTTCGTCACCGGTTCCGAGGTGTCCTGGGACTACGACACCGACGCCGGTGAGGTCCGCGCCACCTACACGCTGGAGACCGAGGCCCGCGAGGGCTCGGAGACCGGCACCATCCAGGCGCTCTACCGCCACCAGTGGCTGCACTCCGACGACACGATGCTCGACTACGAGTACGTCTCGCCGCGCGGCGCCATGAAGATCCGCGAGGGCAACTCCTTCACCACCTCGCAGAGCGTGCCCGGCGTACTGCCGGTGCTGCCCGAGACGGACGCGCTGGACGACGGCCGCCTCGCCGGCTACATCGCCGAAGTGCTGGGCTCCGACGACCCGTTCGAGGGCGCGGTCGACACGTACTGGACCGGCAAGCAGCTCGGCAAGCTGGCCCAGCTGGTCACCATCGCCGACCAGGCCGGTGACACCGCCTCCCGCGACGAGCTGCTGGGCCTGATCAAGGACCGGCTGGAGGAGTGGTTCACCGTCGGTGGCCCGGCGGAGTTCTCCTACGACTCCGACTGGTCCACGCTGACCGGCTACCCCGCCTCCTACGGCAGCGACACCGAGCTGAACGACCACCACTTCCACTACTCGTACTTCGTGATGGCGGCGGCGATCGTCGCCCAGTTCGACGCCTCGTGGGCGGAGGACTCCGCCTGGGGCGGCATGGTCAAGGAGCTGATCCGCGACACCGCCAACCCGGCGCGTGACGACGAGCAGTACCCGTTCCTGCGCGGCTTCGACATCTACGCCGGCCACAGCTGGGCCGCCGGCCACCAGGGCTTCGCGGCGGGCAACAACCAGGAGTCGTCCTCCGAGTCGATCAACCTCAGCGTGGGCCTGATCATGTGGGGCTCCGCCACCGGCGACGACGAGCTGCGTGACCTCGGCGTCTACCTGCTGACCACCGAGGCCGAGTCGATCCGCCAGTACTGGTTCGACGCCGACCAGGAGGTCTACCCCTCGGACTACGAGCACCCGATCGTCGGCATGGTCTGGGGCTCCGGCGGCGCCTACTCCACCTGGTGGACCGCGAACCCCGAGGAGATCCACGGCATCAACGTGCTCCCCGTGACCGGCGGTTCGCTGCACCTGGCCACCGACAAGGGCGCCATCGAGCGCAACCTGGAGCACCTGGTCGAGCAGAACGGCGGGCCGTTCGAGGAGTGGCGCGACCTGCTCTGGGAGTTCCAGGCCCTGGCCGACCCGGACGCCGCCAAGGCCGCCTACGACGCGGACAACGACGCGTACGAGCCGGAGGCCGGCGAGACCCGCGCCCACACATACCACTGGATCCACACCATGGCCGCCACCGGTGCCCCCAACACCGACATCACGGCCGACAGCCCGACCGCGGCGGTCTTCGAGAGGGACGGCAACCGCACCTACGCCGCCCACAACTACTCGGGCAGCGAGCAGACCGTGACGTTCTCGGACGGCACCACGCTCACCGTCCCGGCGCAGTCCTCGGCCACTTCCAACGGCTGACGGCGGCGACGCTGTCCGCGCGGTGGTCCGGTCCGGTCGACGGGCCGGGCCGCCGCCGGGCAACTGAGCTGCTCAAATGAGCTGTTCGCGGTGGCGACGCCATCGTCCGGACGACAGCACCGCGTTCCATCCGACCCGGTACGGCCGAAGCGCCGTACCGGGTCCGGTCGTACCGGGCGGGGGTGTGGGTGCTTTCGGCGCGGGTGCTTTCGGTGCGGGGCACGTCGCTGGGGCGGCGGCGAGCGCCACGGCGGCGGCGTGGCGGTCGTCCGCCACCACGTCGTGGAGCACCCAGCCGGCCGGGTGGTCCGCCGCGCCGGTCCACCCCGTGTAGTCGGCGGACAACTCCCGCACCAGACCGGTGCCGATGCCCTTGAGGTACGCCTCCTTGCGGGCCCAGGCGCGGCCCAGCGCGGCGGTCCGGTCGCCGGGCGCGGCGGCCATCACGTCGGCCTGCTCGCGCGGATGGAGCGACGGGCCGATGTCCCGCAGCGTCGCCTCCCGGGGGCGCTCCTCGACGTCCGCGCCGACCGGGACGGCGGCGACCGCGATCATCGCCCAACTGCCGCTGTGCGAAAGAGAGAAGTGGACCGGCTGGGTCTGCGGGCGGCCGGGCGGGTGGCCGGGGCCGGGGCCGGCGCCCACTATCGGCTTGCCGTGCGGGCCCCCGCACCCCGCGCACGGCGCTCGCTCCAACGGGACCTCCAGGGGCGGTACTTCGAGCCGGTCGCCCAGGATCAGCCGGAGTGCCGCGTGCGCCACCAGGTAGCGCGCCCGGTCGGCGGGCCGCCAGAAGGTGCCCGCTCGTTCGCGTTCGTCGGGGCTGAGGAGGGCGACGGCCGGTTCGACCGGCGTGGCGTCCGCCGGTACCTCGATCAGCCACAACTCCAGTCGTTCCCGCTCGGAGGGGTGCTCCTCGTCGCGCCCGGACCGCTGTCGCCCCGCCATCGTGCCTCGCTCACCCGGTTCCGTCGCTCGCCGTCACCCTTGGCCGCGCCGTCCTCCGGCGTCGCCGCTCCGACTCCCACCCGCGCCCGTCCCGGCGTGCTCCCCGGGCCGTCGCAGCGCCATGAACTCCGTTGTGCGGTAGCGCGGTTCAGGCGGCGTGGCGCGGCGGCCGCGCCGATGCGGCGGGGACGACCACGGGCGAGCCGTCCGCCGGAGCGTGCAGGATGTCGGCCTCCAGACCGTACAGCGTCCGCACCAGATCGGCCGTGACCACCTCGCGCGGATCGCCGTGCGCGACGACCAGCCCGTCCTTCATCGCGATCACCGCGTCGGAGTAGCGTGCGGCGGCGATGCCAGGCGCCGCCCGCGACAGCTGAGCCCGGCTCGCAGCGCTCCGCCCTCCCCGCCCGTGCCGCGGTGTTCTACAGTCCAGAGTGCCGCGCGGCCGTGTCTCCACCCGGCCGTCACGACTCGGGGGTACGCGATGCAAAGGCTCACACCGGAGGACCCGGCCGAGGTCGGCGGCTACCGGCTGCTCGGAGGGCTCGGCGAGGGCGGAATGGGCCGCGTCTACCTCGCCAGGACCCCCGGCGGACGCGCCCTCGCGCTCAAGACGATCCGGACCGAGCACACCCGCGACCCCGGCTTCCGGGAGCGGTTCGAGCGCGAGATCCGCAACTCGGACCGGGTGCGCAGCGCCTGGACCGTTCCGGTGGTCGACTGGAGCCGCGACCCGCACGGCCGCCAGTGGCTGGCGTCCGAGTACGTCGCGGCGCCCTCGTTGCACGAATGGGTCGACGCGCACGGGCCCTTCTCCGGAGAGGCGTTGGCGGTACTGGGCCGCGAACTCGCCCGCGCACTGGCGGCGGTGGGGGAGTCCGGCCTGCTCCACCGCGATCTCAAGCCGTCGAACGTGCTGCTGGGACCGGTGCGCCCGCTGCTGATCGACTTCGGGATCGCCCACGCCGTGGACGAGTCCCGCTTCACCGCGACCGGCGGCGTGATCGGCTCCCCGGGCTACCTCTCCCCGGAACAGGCGTCCGGCTCCTCCGAACTCACCCCGGCGAGCGATGTGTTCGCCCTGGCCGCGCTGCTGTACTTCGCCGCCACCGGCCACGGCCCGTTCCTGGCGCCCGGTGAGTCCGCCTCGGTGCCCGCGCTGCTCTACCGGGTGGTCCACCAGGACCCCGACCTCGACCGGCTGCCCGCCGAACTGCGGGAGCCACTGGGCGACGCCTTCGCCAAGGATCCCGGCGCCCGGCCCGAACCCGCAGCTCTGGCCGCACGGTTCGCCGCGCTCTGTCCCCCCGGACCGGGCGGCGGCTGGGCCGGGTCGCTGCCCGCGCCGCTGCTCGCCGAACACGAGCGCCGCACGGCCGAGGTGGACGAGGCGGTCCGGCTCTCCCACCCCTCCGGGCCTGTGCCCGGTGCGCCGAGCGTCGCACCGTACGGCCCTCCCCACGGTCATGTGCCCCCGCCGGTGGGGACGCCCTACGGCCTGCCGGGCCCCGGTCAGCACTCGCCCTCCTCGCCCTATCCGGCGTCGCCGGCACCACTGGCGCCGCCGCCCTCCGGCCCGCCCGAGCGGGACCGCAGGCGGGGGCCGAAGTTCGTGGCCGTGGTGATGGTCTCGCTGTTCGCCTTCGTCCTGGTGGGTTCACTCGCCCTGAGCGCGCTCGCCGACCTGCTCGACAGCGCCCTGGAGGACGGGGAGGCCGACGGCACGGCCTCCGGTGGTGCCGGTGGTGCCGGTGGTGCCGGCGACGACGACGCGGCCTCGGACGACGGCAACCCGGACGCGATGCCGGAGAGCTGGGCCGGGACCTGGTACGGGGAGGGCTCGGGCACCGTCCTGACCAACGGCCCGTTCGCCGTGACGCTCGCCCTCGTGACCGGTGAGGTGGGCGACCTGGTGGGCTGGCAGTCCAGCGAGGTGAACGAGGTGATCACCGAACGCAACGTCGGTTGCACCGAGGAGCTGGAACTCGTCCGGGTCGACGCTGACTCCCTCGTACTGGAGGCCGTCGCCGCCGAACCGACCGACGACACCGTCTCCGATGTGAACTGCGGGACAGGCAACGTCTACACCGTCACCATGGACCCGGACGATCCGGACGTCATGCTGCTCGCCGCCGACGGTGGCCAGGACAGCGGCGCACCGGACACCCTGGATCGGACGGACTGAACCGGGTGGACTGAACCGGACGGCCGCCCAGTTGTGTGTCAACTCCGTTGATGTCAGGCCCTCTTGACGTTCGCGGAGCCCGGTGGGTTGATGTGGGGGCAGTGCCGGGTGGCCCTCGCCGGATGGGCGCGTTGCCGCGGTGCGACGGATCGCGGGCGTGGCCGCCCGCCGGCCTCCCGGCCGGTGCGCGGGCCACGGGGCAGCCCGGGATGGCGCGCACGCGTTTGGGAGCGCTCCCACGTTATGGGAGGCGGCGGGGCCCGAGGCGAACCCCACCACGGCCCGCCCCCGGGCCGTGTTCCCCCATTGGAGCCGCAGACATGACAGCGACATCCCGTAGCAGAGGCAGCACCCGCACGATCGGACTCACCGCCGTCCTGGCCCTCCTTCTCGGGTCGGTGGTCGCGGTCTTCGGCCTCGGCCAGACCGCGCACGCCGCGACCGGCCTGCGCGTCAGCGACGGCCGGGTGGTGGAGGCCAACGGCAGCGACTTCGTGATGCGAGGCGTCAACCACCCCCACTCCTGGTTCACCGACCGCACCCCCCAGGCCCTGGCCGACATCAAGGCGCTGGGCGCCAACACCGTCCGGGTGGTGCTCTCCAGCGGCGACCGCTGGGAGCGCAACTCCGAGAGCGATGTCGCCGCCGTGATCTCCCAGTGCCGCGCCAACCGGCTGATCTGCGTACTGGAGGTGCACGACACGACCGGCTACGGCGAACAGGACGGCGCGGTCTCGCTGGACACCGCCGCGGACTACTGGATCGACATCGCCGGCGCGCTCGAAGGCCAGGAGAGCTATGTCGTCATCAACATCGGCAACGAGCCGCACGGTAACCAGGGTTACGAGCGGTGGACCGCCGACACCGCGGCGGCCGTCGGCAAGCTGCGCGACGCCGGGCTCGACCACATGCTCATGGTCGACGCGCCCAACTGGGGCCAGGACTGGACCAACACCATGCGTGCCAACGCGCAGACGGTCTTCGACGCGGACCCGGACGGCAACACCGTCTTCTCGATCCACATGTACGGCGTGTACGAGACCCGCGCCGCCGTCAGCGGCTATCTCCACCACTTCGTGCAGGCCGGACTGCCGATCCTGGTGGGCGAGTTCGGGCACTACCACTCCGACGGCGACCCGGACGAGGACGCCATCCTGGAGCTGAGCGAGGAGCTGGGCCTGGGGTATCTGGGCTGGTCCTGGAGCGGCAACGGCGGCGGGGTCGAGTACCTGGACATGGCGGCGGGCTTCGACGCCTCCGCGCTGACCGAGTGGGGCGAGCGCATCTTCAACGGGCCCGACGGCATCGCGGAGACCGCCCGTGAGGCCACCGTCTTCGGGGGCTCCGGCCCGGACCCGGCCGACCCGACGGCGCCGGACCCGGCCGACCCGACGGCGCCGGACCCGGCCGACCCGGCCGCTGACTGCGTGGTCGCCTACACCGTCACCAACAACTGGGGCTCCGGCTTCCAGGGCGCGGTCCGGATCGGCAACACCGGCGCCACGCCGCTCGACGGATGGACCCTCGGCTGGACGTTCTCCGGCACCGAGACCGTGCAGAACCTCTGGGGCGGTCGCGTCAGCCAGAGCGGCCCGGCCGTGACCGTCACCTCCGAGCCGCACACCGCGCACATCCCGGCGGGAGGCGCGGTCGAGATCGGCTTCACCGCCAACGGCTCCGCCGCGGGCGCTCCTTCCGGTGTCACCCTCAACGGCGCTTCCTGCGCCACCGGTTGAGCCGTCGGTCGGCTGCCGCGCCGCCCGCCGCGGCAGCCGACCACGGTCCTGTCCGCGCCGGTCAGTTCTGGGGAGCCGCGACCTCGAAGCCCACGCGGTGCAGTTGGCCGGGCAGGTCGTTGACGACGTACTGCTCACCGTCGGCGGTGGTGCCGAACGCGGTGACCTGGGTCGGGAAGGTGCCGATCCTGGCGGATTCCTGGCCGTCGGCGGTCAGCGCAAAGGCGGTCGAGGAGCAGTAATCGGTCGCCACGTACACGCCGTCTGCGATGTCCGCGTACTCCTGGCCACGGTAGACGTGGCCACCGATGACCGCGCAGCCGTCCACGGAGGTCTCGTAGGTGTAGACCGGGTCGTGGTAGACCGCGCCCGGCAGGCAGCGGTCCGCGTTGAAGATCTCCAGGCCCTCCTTGCACGACCAGCCCAGGTTGGAGCCACCCGCCCAGGCTCCAAGACGGTTGATCTCCTCCCAGCGGCCCTGGCCGACGTCCGCGACCCACACCGCGTGGGTCACGGGGTCGATCGAGAACCGCCAGGGGTTGCGCAGCCCCGAGACCCAGATCTCGGGCTCGGCCTTGGGGTCGTGCAGGTAGGGGTTGTCCCAGGGGACGCAGTACGGCACAGGCCCGCAGTTGGTGCTCACGTCGATGCGCACGATCTTGCCCAGCAGGGTGTCGATGCGCTGGCCGTTGTTGTTCGGGTCTCCGGCACCGCCACCGTCTCCGAGGCTCCAGTACAGGTACTGATCCGTACGGCCGAAGGCGATATCGCCGCCGTTGTGGTTGGTGTAGTCGGGGTGCTCCTGGCTGATCAGCACCTCGGTGGTGCCGTCGTCCAGATCGTGGCGTGCGAGGGTGACCGCACCGTCGGGCTGGGCGGTGTAGGAGAGGTAGACCTGCTGGGTGTCGGCGAAGTCGTGGGCCGTGGCGATGCCCAGCAGCCCGCGCTCGTTGCCGCTGGCGTTCACCAACGTGCTGATGTCCAGGATCGGTTGGGTCTCCAGCCCGGTGTCGGGATGGTAGGCCCGCACCGTCCCGGCCTTCTGCGCGATGAGAAGCCGGCCGGTCCCGTCGTCGGGGCCGGTGAGTGCGGTCGGCCGGCTCAGGCCGAACGCCACCTGCTCGGTGGTGATGGCCAGTTCGTCCAGGGCGGGCGCGTTCTCGACTTCGGCTGTGGGGGCCGGCTCCTGCGCCTGGGCGGTCATCGCGCCGTGGGCGAGCGGTCCGGCCGCGGTGAGGGAGAGCGCGAGCAGTGCGCGCAGCGTCCAGTGGCGGCGTCGTGACATGGCGACTCCAACGGGGTGTGGGGTGTGGGGGCGTGG
>NZ_BHZI01000208.1 GCF_004305975.1 Streptomyces otsuchiensis | reverse complement strand
CCCTCACCATCACCCGCCCGGCCACCCGCCCCTGACCGCCGCCGCGCACGCCATCGATTCACACCACTTCTCAGGACATCACCGCGCGCCCGACCAGGGTCCCGATGTGACCTGGCGTCGGGGCATCCAACTCGTACACCTTCACCTCCCGAAATCCAGCCTTACGCAAGAGGCTTTCCCATTTCCGGAGAGTATAGCTATACCGGTAGGCGTGCGTGGCCTTTCCCGCAAAAACACCCTTATGCATTCCCTGCGGCCCGCACGCGCCGGGAATAGCCGGAGGGGTCAAGCTGATCAGGCTGGATGGCCACCGTTCACGTACTCCTCGAAGGGCACCGACTGCGCGATTGCGATGCGCTGGTACTCAATGAAGGGAGAAACGTCGACCTCGAATACCTCGCGGTTGATCTGAGTGCCATCAGGCTCATAGTTCATGAGGACTACCTCTGACTGATCGAACATCCAGAAATCTTGGACCCCCTCAAGAGGGTTCGATCGGTCGGTGACGTCGAGGATGCGAACACTGTCGCCTGCCTCAACGTGCACCCGGTAGTAACGGCTGAACTCGAAGCGAAGGTAGTCGGACAGCGGCTGCGACACAATGTGCACGCGGCCGTTCTGCTTGCCCTCGGAGCGCTGACGCGAAACGCGCTCCGAGTACGCGGAAGACGTGTAGGGAGTCAGCGACCGCCCCTCACGGAAAGCGGAGAACTCCTCGGCCTCCTGCGGTACAAGATACTGCGGGAGGGTTTCGAGGCGCCAGGCTTCTCTCGTGATGCCCGCGAAACGGCGGCTCCAGTTCTCACCATCCAAGAGCACGAAAAGCCTCCCGCAACGTCTCCTCCGGGATCTCCACGAGCCCTTCCCCTTGCGGGGCATCGAACGCGCTGGACACCTCGCCCTGAACCAGGAATGATCCCTCTGCCGTGCGGTAGACGTTAGGGCAGTCCTCATCTGCGCACGTGCCGTTTCCGTTGCCGGTGAGCCGGGTCAGTTCTTCACGAGCCATGTTCGAACCCCCTTGCCCCCAGGGCCGGACGGCCCCTGATAGCCGAAACCGTACGGGGGCGCCGGACGGGCGTCCATGCGGCAACGCGACCTTGCGCGTTGCGGCATAAACAGACACGAGCGACCGGAGGAAGACGGCCCGTCCTGGCCATTGGCCCAGACGTGCCCCGGATGCTGCGTCTTGCCGCAGCAGCGGGGATCGGCACGCGGAACCGTCAGCCGGGGTCCGGGTCGCAGATGCGGTCGAGGAGGTTGGCGGTGGCCTGCTGGATGCGGTGGTCCTCGTGGCCGGGTCGGTCCAGCGCGGGTGACCAGGCGAAGGTCCCGGCGGCGAAGACCCAGGCGCCGCTGCGGGCGCGGTACAGGGAGGTCTCCTGGTGGCGGCGGACGCCGTGCTCGTCCTGGTAGGGCGAGTGGGCGAGCAGCACGCGTTCGGTGTGGGCGGGCAGCGGCGCGCGCGGGTAGTAGCGGTCGGCCTCGCCCGCGACCAGGCCGGCGAGTTCGGCGCCCTCGGCGGCGCCTGTCTTGTCCCACAGCCAGTGCCCGGCGTTGCGGACGACCAGCGGGCTGGGGCGGGGCACGCGTCCCGCGTACTGGACGCCGAGAAGCTGCTGTTCGGGTTCGCCCTGGTCGCGCCAGAGCGCGGAGCGTCCGGGGCCTCTCCGTTTGCGGCAGGTGAGCAGCCGGTCGCGGTCACCTGAGGGCAGCGGGCCCAACTCGATCTGCCAGTACATGGTGTTGGCGGAGAGGAAGACCAGCGAGGTGCCGAGGTCGCGGGCCTGCTCCACGGCTCGGCGCATCGGCACCGACCAGTACTCGTCGTGCCCGGGGAAGACGATCCCCCGGTAGCGGGTGGGGTCGACCCAGCCGGCGTGGAGGTCGCGGGCGGTGGCGTAGGCGAGGTCGTAACCCATGCGTTCGGCCCAGCGGATGAAGTCGTAGGCGTGGCCGACGTGCAGGGGAAGCCCGGCACCCGCGTAGGGCCGGTCGAAGCTGACGGAGACGGCGGCCTCGGACTCACCGACGAGCCGGCCGTCCTCGTCCCACGCGTGGTAGAGGCTGGCGCCGGTCCGGCCGTCCTCGGGGAAGAGGTTGTACGCCTGCCAGGTGATGTCGGGCAGGACCAGCAGCAGGTCCGCGGCGCGGGCGTCCCGCACCGTGAACGGGACGTGGGAGCGGTACTCGCCGTCGGCGGTGGTGAGGACGGCGACGTGCGCGCCGGGCCGCCAGGCCGAGGAGACCTGGTGGCGCCAGGAGAGCCACCAGTGGTGACAGGAGACGGTGCGGTCGGCGACCAGCGGCTTGGACTGCCGGGTGCCGGCCAGCAGCGGGCTGCTGATGAGGAGTTGGGCGCCGTCCCCGCCGACGTGCCCGATCCGGTAGATGTCTACGGTGAAGCTCTGCGGCGGGTCCAGCGTCACCCGGAAGTCGATGTACTCGCCCGGTGCGACTGTGCAGTTGGGGGTGAAGCCCTTGATCTGGCAGTGCTCGTCGTCGGGAGTGCGCGGGCCGGAGTCGTGCCCGGTCTCGGTGTGCGGGCGGCGGGGTGCGGGGACGGCGGTGAGGCGGTTGCGGGCACCGGCCTCCGTTTCGGGCGCGGCGGCGCCGTCCGCGCCGCCGAGGCCGGGGTCGACGTACCAGGGGACGGGACGGCCGCCGCCGTCCATGTAGGTCTCGGTCCGCCGGAGCCAGGGCAGCGGGCCCTGGCCGAACGGGTCCGAGACAGCGTGCGCCAGCGCGCCGGACTCCCACCGCCGGTTCTGATCCGCGTTCACGGACACGCCCCTCCCTCGTACGACCGCCCTGCCCGGCCGGATTCCGCGTCCGCGCGGCCCACCCGAGCCATCGTCATTACCAGCACATCACATATTGCTAGTGCGCCGTTACCGCTGGTCGTTCACCTGGTCAATGCTTTGCCCAGAGAGCGATCATCAGCGGAGCGCGCGCCGACTGTTTTCCGAGGTTTGCCCGCCTTTAACCGGCTTGCGCGCGCTCGCACGCGGAGCGGTTCGCACACCACCGCGCGCCGTACGCGCCCCCGATTACCCGACCCGCGACCCGCGACCCGCGACCACCGACCACCGACCACCGCTGCCGGGCCGGAGGCCGGGCCGCCTGGTTCAGACAAGCCGGACCAACTTGTCGGTGTGGACACCGGCGTCCGCCAGCCACGCGCGCAGCGGCTCCGGGTCGCCGCTGTCGACCAGGGCGTGCACCGGATCGGCGAGGTCCGCGGCCCGGGCACCGTCGATCGTCAGCACCGGGCCGTCCAGCCAGTCGAGGCCCGGCGCGCCGGACGCCGTGTCCGTCGCCGCGCAGCACACCCCGGCGGCGATGTGCTGCACCAGCAGTTCCCGCCCGCTGGGCGGCGGCGGGCTGGGGAAGGCGAGCGGAGCGGCGGCGACGCTGCTGGCCAGCGGCTCCGGGGCCGCCTGGTGCTCCGCGCGGGCGGTCGCGGCGGCCAGGCGCGCGGCCAGGGTGTCGGCGAAGTCGCCGTCGTCCTCGGCGAGGCGGCGCAGCACAGTGCTCAGGGCGGGGGTGCCGTCGTCGCCCATCGCCGTGAAGAGGCGGGCGGCGCGCTCACGCCAGAGGCGATCGACGATCTGCTCCGGGTAGGCGGCCCAGCCGACCGGTTCCCAGCCGGTGCCGGACCCGGCTGCGCTGTCCGGGCTGTCGGCGCTGTCCGGGTTCTCCGGGCTGTCCGGGTCGTCGCTGCCGTGTGGGCCGTCCAGGTCGCTTCGGCCGTCGGGATCGACCGCGTCACGGTGGGCGCCCCCGTCGCGGGCGGGTTCGGCGGGCGGCGGGCCGTGGAAGAGCCGGGCGGCGAGCAGCGAGATCTCGCGGTCGACCGCGCCCGGTTCCTCCAGCAGGTCGCAGGCGGGGCGTTCGCCGAGCCGGGCGGTGAAACCGTCGGCGAGACGGTCACGGCGGGAGAGGTCGGTCAGCGAGGAGACCACCCCGGCGTTGAGCCGGCTGGGCCAGCGGCCGAGCCGCCAGGCGGGGAGCGCGACCCGGGTGAGCAGCCGGTCCCAGCCCGCGTAGGCGAGGCCGACCTGCTCCTGGGCGACTTGGCGCAGCTCCTGGTCGACGTGGCGGGCGCGGGCGGAGGCCGCGGCGGCGACCCCGCGCTCCATCTCGGTGGCGTGGCTGCCGATGAGCCGCAGCATGGTGCGGCTGACCCGGCCCGCGCAGGCGGCCAGCGGGTGCCGGAACGCCGCCCGGCGGGAGTCCGGGCGGAAGGCGGCCGCGGCGTCCAGGCCGCGGATGCAGCGGCGGGCGGCGGCGATGTCGGGGTGCCGGGAGGGGCCGGTGCCCGCGACGACGGGGGCGAGCAGGGCGCGGAGTTCGGGGGTGCGCATCCACCACAGGAAGGGGGAGCCGATCACCAGCACGGGCGCGGGGTCCCGGCCCTCGGCCGCCCGTGCGGCGGTCGCGGCGGTGGGAGCGGCGGCGGGCGTCCTCGACGCGGCGCGGAAGCGGCGCCGCGGCGGTTCCTCCAGCCAGCTGTCGCAGTCGGGGGTGAGCGCGATGGCGCTCGGCGCGGGGACGTCGAGCCGGTCCGCCAGGTCCGCCATCAGCGCGTACAGCGCGGGTGCGGCCCGTTCGGGGATCTCGATGGTCGGGGTGACCGCCGGGCGGGCGCGGGCGATGGTGGCGGCCAGTACCGCTGCGGCGACCAGGACGAGGGCCGCCACGGCGACCAGGGACCAGCGCAACGGGGTCCAGCCGGAGGCGAGGTGGCCGGTTCGGCCGGCGGTGAGGACGACGGCGGCCACGGCCGCCGGCACCAGTGCGGCGGCGAGGAAGAAGTTGCGTATCCGCAGGACCGCGAGGGCGTGGTCCCGCGCCGTCGGCGTGGCTCGCTGTTGCCCCATACTCTGCCCTCCGCTCGCCGTGACCCGACAACGGACGCTGCCGCCGCACCGGCGACGGTGCGGCCCGTCCGCCCTCCCCACTGTGGCACCGGCCCCCGGCATCGCAATGTGCCGTAGCCCGAACGCGCACCGGCCCGGCTCCGGCGGGCGCCGGCGGCCGGGTGCGCCCGTACGGACAGACCTGGGTCCCGCAGCGAAGGGGGCGCCCGCCGGGCCGGGCCCGTGCTGCCACCCACACGTGTCCCGCGGGCCGGGCGCGTGAGCCCCGGCGTGACCGAGGTGTCCCGCGCGGGGTGCCGGAGCGCACGCGTACGTCGCGGGTGCGTCCGTCGGCCGCGCGCCCCGGGCGCGTGCGGTTGCATGCGCCCAGGAGGCCCGGACCAGCGGGCGCCCCCTTCGCGACAGACCATAGGGGCGTGCTCCGCCAACGTCAGCCATACGGGCTAACGGTCACTCGATGGTGGGGCTTTGGGTAGAGGATTCGGACGCGTTCAGGCCGATTCCGCCGCTTTCGCGGCAATGTCCGTGCGGTAGTGCGAACCCTTCAGGCTGATCCGCTCGACCGAACGGTAGGCACGCTCCCGGGCTTCCCGCAGGTCAGAGCCGGTGGCCGTCACCGACAGCACCCGCCCGCCCGCACTCAGGACCCGCCCGGCGTCATCCAGCCGGGTACCGGCGTGCAGCACGTAGCTGTCCGGGCCGTCCTCGGCCGCGATCTCCGCCAGCCCCTCGATCGGATCGCCGGTACGCGGCGCCGCCGGATAGCCGTCGGACGCGACGACGACCGTCACCGCCGCCTCCTCGCTCCAGTTCAGCGGGGGCAGCGACGCCAGCTCACCCGTCGCGGCGGCCAGCAGCAGCGCGGAGAGCGAGCTGCGCAGCCGCGCCAGGACCACCTGGGTCTCCGGGTCGCCGAACCGGGCGTTGAACTCGATGACCCGCACACCGCGCGAGGTGATCGCCAGCCCCGCGTACAGCAGGCCGGAGAACGGGGTACCGCGCCGCCGCATGTCGGCGACGGTCGGCTCCAGCACCGAAGCCATCACCTCGTCGACCAGCTTCGGATCCGCCCACGGCAGCGGCGAATAGGCGCCCATGCCACCGGTGTTCGGGCCCTCGTCGCCGTCCAGCGCGCGCTTGAAGTCCTGCGCGGGGCGCAGCGGCACCACCGTCTCGCCGTCGGTCACGGCGAACAGCGACACCTCCGGGCCGTCGAGGAACTCCTCGATGACGACCCGCCCGCAGGAGGCGGCGTGGGCGCGGGCGGCATCGGCGTCGGGGGTCACCACGACGCCCTTGCCCGCCGCCAGGCCGTCGTCCTTGACCACGTAGGGGGGACCGAACGCGTCCAGCGCCTCGTCGACCTCCTCGGCACTCTCGCAGACGTACGCACGGGCCGTCGGCACCCCCGCGGAGGCCATGACCTCCTTCGCGAACGCCTTGGAGCCCTCCAGCCGCGCCGCTTCGGCGGACGGCCCGAAGGCCGGGATGCCGGCCTCGCGCACGGCGTCGGCGACCCCCGCCACCAGCGGCGCCTCGGGGCCGACCACCACCAGGGCGGCGCCCAGCTCCACGGCGAGCGCCGCGACGGCGGCACCGTCGGTGGCGTCCACCGCGTGAACGGTGGCCACCTCGGCGATCCCGGCGTTGCCCGGGGCGCAGTGCAACGCGGTTACTTCGGGGTCACGGGAGAGGGCGTGGCACAGGGCGTGTTCGCGGGCGCCGCCGCCGATGACGAGGATGTTCACGTCCGGCAGCCTATCGCTGTCACCGGACCCACTCTTTCGGGTGAAGGCTGCCCCGGGCGAGGCGGCCGGCCACCGGCGGCCCGACGGCGCTCCGGCCCGCGACGTCATCCCCGCGCGGTCGCCCCCGGCGCCCCTCGACGCGCTCCGCGCGCGCCCGGCGAGCCCCGCGGCGGACGGTAAGAAGAACCCCGCGAGTGTGGGGTGGCGCGTTGGCGAGGGGCGACAGAGGGGTGACGGAGTGAGTCAGCCGGACCACCAGTCCGAGAGCGCGCGGGACGCGGCCGGGCGACGGGACGACCTCATCGGGCCGCCGTTCCCGTCCGGCGACTGGGCCGAGCCGTGCTCGCGCCTGGACGCCCTCTACCGGCGGACCGAGCGGGACGCGCTGCGGACCGTCGACTGGTACCTGGCCGACCGGGTCCGCAAGCGCCGCGCCGCCCGCGCGCTGCGGGCCGGAGCCGGAACGGCCGGCGCACTGGGCGTACTGCTGCCGCTGCTCGAACTCGCCGGTGTCGGGGACCTGTTGGGATGGGGCTACCTCGCGTTGCTGGCCGCCGCCCTCTGCCTGGGCGCCGACCGGCTGTTCGGCCTGACCAGCGGCTGGATGCGGGACATGGCGACCGCCCAGGCCGTCCAGCGGCGCCTGGAGGAACTGCGCTACGACTGGGCGACCGAGACCGCCCGGGAAGCGCTGGGCCCCTCCGACAGCACACCCACCGAGGCTGCCGAACGCTGCCTCGCGATGCTGCGGCGGTTCTCCGACGACATCGCCGAACTGGTGCGCTCCGAAACGGCGTTGTGGATGATCGACTTCCGGGCCGACGGCGGGCAGCTGCTCGCCCACACCGGCTCGGCACGGGCCCGCCCCGCCGAGCCGGCGGCACAGCCGCGCCGCGTCCCGCAGGCCGCCGCCCGGCCGACCATGCCGCGCCAGCGGCCCCCGGAGGGGCCACGCTGACGCGGACGGGAGGGGGATGACCCGGCGGCGGGGCGGATCAGGAGAAGACGATCATCGACCCCTGCGCCAGGCTGCGCAGCGCGGCGGCGTGCAGCCCGAGCCAGACATGGCACTCGCGCGCGAACGGGCCGTCGCCGTACCCCGGGAGGTCGGCCGGCTCGTCGAGATCGGTGGGGCGGCTGGGCGGCGGCGGAGCCGGCGGCGGGTTCTGCGGGTCGATGCCCAACGCCGTTGCGACGGACTCCAGTTCACGCAGCAGGCCGTGACTGGAACCCAACGGGCCACCTCCGGCCAGCAGTTCGTCCGTGACCAGCGGCTGCGGGAAGTCCAGGGGGACGTAGGCGCCCGCGTGGTCGAAGTGCCAGACCAGGTGCGACTGCTGAGCCGCGTCCTCGAACATCTCCAGCAGCTGCTGGTAGTCGCCGTCCAGCCCGTCGACCGGGGTGACCGCGAGACCGCTGAGGTGCAGCAGGTGGGCGCGGCGCAGCAGGTGCAGCGCCGCGTAGTCGAAACCGGCCACCGGGGCGACCTCCCCCGACGTACCGGGGACGTACCCGTGAACCGGCACGGGCGGCAGGCCCGACGCGGCGAGCGCCCGGTCGTAGTCGGCGAGCTCCTCCGCGAACGGGTTGTCGGGGCTGTGGCACAGCACGTCGACAAGGGGGACCAGCCACAGGTCACAGGCCACGTAACTGCTCTCTCTCACAGGGGAAACCGGGCTGCCCAGCGTAGAGCCTGGGACGGCGCGGCGCGCCCCACGCGCACGCCGCATCCGGGTCTCCTCCCCCGCACGCCCCACGCCGCGCTCCCCCGAGGCCCACCGGACCCGACCCACGGCAGACAGTCCCGAAGATCGGACGGCCCGGAAGCTCGCTCTCGGTCGCGGTAGCGCAGCTCGACTTTCAAGGAGCAGTCACGGCTCCCCCGGCCAGCCGGGGCCAGTCGCAGCCGGCGCGCTCCCCGCACAGCGGGGGTGTTGCTCCGGTGTCCTGCGGGCCGGCGCGGGGTTGGCCGCGGGGACACCGCCCGGTCGGCGCGCCGACCGGACTTCGAGATTCAGCAGAATCTAGAGAATTGATTGACTTCTCGTGATCAGCTCCTAGGGTTGGGGAGGGCCGCAGAGTTCTGTAGGCCCTGAGCAGCTGTCAGTTCCACCACGCCGTGCCCACGACCCCGACCGCCAGCCGACGCCACGACCACTGCGCAACCACCGGAAACGGCTGCCCGGGTCGCGCACGCTCGGCGTTCAGCGCGCGGTGGACTCCCGCTGCCCTCCCGTGACTCGGCAGAACGAGCCACGGGGCTTCCCTTCCACCTGACCGACGGAGGTCATTCCATGAGCACACCACTGCCGCTCCGGCTGCACCACTACGGCTGGATAGTTGACGATCAAGAAGTCAACCGGCAGTTCTACGAGGACGTCATCGGTCTGCCTCTGGTCGCCACCTGGACCGAGGTCGAGATGATCAACGGGGCCGAGTACGCGCTCTGCCACACCTTCTACGGTTTGGCGGACGGAAGCGCCCTGGCCTTCTTCCAGATGGGTGACCCTCAGGCCCAGCAGCAGTTCAACACCGAGTTCGAACCCACCCCGATGCGCCACGTCGCCCTGAAGGTCGAGCAGGAGACCCAGGACGCCATTCGAGAGCGCCTCGCTCAGGCCGGCCACTCAGAGCCCGGCACGTTCGTGGTGGATCACGGCTACTGCGTGTCGCTCTACACGGTGGACCCGAACGGGTTGCAACTCGAGTTCACAGTCGACCACCCCGACATGGAACGCATCAACGCCGAGCGGCTTCGCACGCCGCACGCCGATCTTGCCCGCTGGCTCGACGGTGACCACAGCAGCAACAACGCGTGGCGCGCCCAGGCGCTCTGAGAGCGTGCTTGAGACCCCGCGTCGGATCAGCTCGCGGCGTCAGATGCGGTCAGCTGCAAGGCGGAAGGGCGCCCTCATACCGGGTTGTATTCGGGCGTTCCTGACAACGCAGCAGATGGCCGTAGCTGGCGTCGCGGGCCCGGCGCGGGGTCTCAAACACGCTCTGAAGGCCGGACGGGTTGCGTCACACGTTGTCGACCGGGGACGACCCCTCGCTCGGTACGCGTCCATCGGCGTTTCTTCCCTCCCGATGGGGAGGGAAGAAGTGATCGTGCCGACCGGCCCCGGGGGCCCGCAGGTGGCTGCCGGCGACTTCCCCGTGAGGGTCAGTTGTGCGCTTCCACCGGGTCGATCGCTTCGCTCAACGTGTCGGTGGTGCGCTGGATGTGTTGAGCGATCAGGCACGCCGCGGTCAACTCGTCGCGGGCTACCACAGCGTCGAGGATCTGGCGGTGTTCGAGAGCGACGTCGCGGTCGGTGTCCAAGGAGGTCGCCCCCGGTGCCCACCGGTAGAGCGAAGCGGACTCCCGCAGCGAGGTGGCGATGGACAGGAGCGTTCCGTTCCGGCAGCCTTGAAGAATCGCGGCGTGGAACGCCTCGTGCGCGTCCGTCCAGGCTTCGCTCTCCTTCCCGGCCTTCGTCACCCTGGGCGTGTGGGCGAGAGTGTGGTGAGCGGCGATCACCGAGGATTCCCATTCCAGGTCGCCACGCGCGATCGCATGGCGAATGAGGAGGCTCTCGATCTCGATCCTGGCCTCGGTGATCTCCCGGAGCTCGACCAGGGTCAGCGTGCGAACACGGAAGCCCTGCTGCGGGAGTGCCACGGCCAGGCCCTGCTCAGCCAGACGCACGAGAGCCTCACGGACGACCGACTGGCTTACGGTGAAACGGTCGGCCAGCTCGACGAAACGCAGCCGGGAACCGGGCGGAAGCGTGCCGAGCAGGATCTCCCTGCGGACCTTCTCGTAGACAAGCTCGGACCGGGTGGTCGAGGTTCGGCTGGGCATGGGCGGATTCTATCCGGCACCGGGAATCAGGAAGTATCTCGTGATACCGGCATTGTTCGTTACTTCCAGGAGCTGTCGTCAGTCAGCTCCTGGAAGCTCCGAAGGAACGGCTTAGCCCGCGTCGCAGTCCGGGATCTCGCGGTCGCGCGTGCCGGGTGGCGTGCCGGGGG
>NZ_BHZI01000207.1 GCF_004305975.1 Streptomyces otsuchiensis | reverse complement strand
GCCGGATGCCGGGACGGCCCGGCAGGCCGCTGACCGGGCCCGTTACCCTGACGCGCATGTCCGACTCACCCGCTCCGCGCCCCTCCGCCCCGCGCCCGTCCCCGGCCGGCACCGGCGACGCGACCCGCGCGGTGCACGCTGGTCTTCCCGAACCGGAACCGTTCAGCCCGCACATGCCCGGGCCGGTCCTCGCCGCGCACTACCACCTTCCCGGCGACCCGACGGGCGCGCCGTACGCCTACGGCCGCAACACCAACCCCACCTGGACCGCGCTGGAGGGGGCCATCGCCGAGCTGGAGTCCCCGGACGTTCCGGCAGCGGCCGCCGTCTTCGCCTCAGGCATGGCAGCCGTGGCCGCCGCCCTCTTCGGGCACCTGCGACCCGGTGACACCGTCGTGCTCCCGTCCGACGGCTACCACGGCGTCCACCAGCTCGCCGACCAGCTCACCGACTTCGGCGTCCACGTCCGCGAGGTCGACACCCCTGATCACGACGGCCAGCTCGCCGCCCTGGACGGCGCCCGCCTGCTGTGGCTGGAGACCCCCGCCAACCCCGGGCTCGACGCCTGCGACATCCGCGCCCTCGCGGACGCCGCCCACGCCCGCGGCGTCCTCGTCGCCGTGGACAACACCCTGGCCACCCCGCTCGGCCAGCGTCCGCTGGAGCTCGGCGCCGACCTGTCGGTGGCCAGCGGCACCAAGGGGTTCAGCGGCCACGGCGATGTCCTACTCGGCTATGTGGCGGCGCGCGACGCCGCGCTTCTCGAACCGGTCGTCCGCTGGCGGGCCTCGGTCGGCGCCGTCCCCGGCCCGATGGAGAGCTGGCTCGCCCACCGTGGCCTCGCCACGCTGCCGCTGCGCCTGGAGCGCCAGTCGGCCACCGCCCTGACGCTGGCCCGGTGGCTGCGTGAGCGCGCGGAGATCACAGGCGTCCGCTACCCCGGCCTTCCGGACGACCCCGCCCACGAGGTGGCCGCCGCCCAGATGTCCGCCTTCGGCGGCGTCGTCTCCTTCACGCTGCCCGACCGCGCCCACGCCGAACGGTTCCTGGCCGCACTCCGGCTGGTCGGCGAGGCCACCAGCTTCGGCGGTGTCCGCTCCACCGCGGAGCGCCGCGCGCGCTGGACCGAGCCGGCCCTGCCCGCAGACGGCGCTGCGGACGTGGCGGTGGAGGCCCAGGTGCCGCCCGGCTTCATCCGCTTCTCGGCGGGCATCGAGGACCCGGCGGACCTGCTGGCCGACCTCGGGCAGGCGCTCGATGCGGCGCTCGGCACCGACGGCTGAGGGCGCCGGGCGGAACGAGCCGTTCCGGACGGGAGGTTTCGCCGGGTTGTCCACGGGCGAGACATCCTCCATGGCCCATGCGCAACCCGTGGTCAAACGCACCGCCCGTGCCATCCTGCTCGACCGCCCCGACGCCGGACGGCCGGTCGAGCTGATCGTCATCAAACGGACCAAGCCCGACCGCCCGCCCTACTGGATCACCCCCGGCGGCGGAGTGGAGAGCGAGGACGCCTCCGTCCTCGACGCCCTGCACCGCGAGTTGCTGGAGGAACTGGGCGCGAAGGTCACGGACGCCGTCCCCGCCTTCGTCGACACGGTGCCGCACGTCCCGCAGGAGGGCGACCCGCCCACACCCCCCGGGCTGAAGGTGCAGCACTTCTTCGTGTGCCGGCTCGCCTCGATGGACGCCCGGCTGCGCCACGGCCCCGAGATCGACAACCCCTGCGGGACGTACGAGACGGTCCGGCTGCCCTTCACACCCGAAGGGCTCGCCTCCGTCAACCTCGTGCCCGAGACGCTGCTCGACTACCTCACGCGCAATGTGCCCGGCGTGCTCACGCTGCTCGCCGCCGACCTGCGCTGAGCCGGCACGCCGCCCGACGCGCGCAGGAGGGCGAGCGGGCGGCCGTGGGTCAGCCGCCGAACCAGCCGCCCGACTCGGGTTCCTCCCCGCGCCCCCGCCGCTCCGCCTCGGCCAGCGCGCGTTCCGCCTGCGCCCGCCATGCCTGAATGGCGGGCGCGGGCTGCGGCTGACCGGGCTGCGCCTGACCAGACTGCGGGGGCCCGGGCTGCGTGCCCGCCGGGGGCGACGACGGACCCGACCGGTGCGGGGGCGGCTGCGGCGGGTCCGCATGGCCGGCGTGCGCCGCATAGAGGTCGATCGGAGGGTGAGGACCCGGCGCGGGGGGTGCCGGCGGGGCAGCCCCGCCCGGCGCGCGTTCGTCCGTCGTAGGCACGGGGGGCGTGGACGCCGGGGCGGGTGCGCCCTCGGCCGGTGCGCTCGGTGCGCTCGGTGCGCTCGGAGCGCCGCCGTGCGGCGGCGGCTGCGGCGGACGGGCCGCGCCCGGGGCCAGGAGGCCGGGCCCGGTCAGACCGCCCGGCGGCCGGCCCGCCGGGGCGGCACCGGGACGTTCGCGCACCGGCAGTGGCGCCACGTAGGGCACCGGCCCAGAGAAGGTGATGGGGGTGCCGACGCCGGTGTCCGCCCCTTCCCGCTCGGCGGCTTCCGGGGCGTCGGGGTCGGGACCGGTGCGGGCAGCCGGGGCTGCCCGTCCCGGCACGGCGGTGCCCGGGACAGCCGCGCCCGGGAGAGCGTCCGGGGCTGCCGCCGGCGGCCGGTCCGCGACCGGCGAGGGGCCGTCGGTCGTCGCCCCCATCGTCACGGCCGTACCCGTCGCCCCGACTCCCTGGCCCGGCCCGGGACGGCCCGCCCCGGGCACCTCGGCCGTCTCGGGCACCTCCGTCGCACCGGTCGCACCGGTCGCCCCGGCTGCGGCCGGGGCCCAGGGCCCGCCCGCCGACGGCACGCCGGCCTGGTGCGGCGGAACCGGCGGCCCCGCCGTCGCCGGCCTGGTGCGTGCGACGCCGAAGAAGTCACCGCCCTTGTGCCGGTAGTCCTGCGTGCCCCACTCGCGCGGGGCCCGCTTCGGCGCGGTCACCAGATGCGGGATGTGGGCGGCGCCGTGGATGTGGGCGCTGATCACGTCGATCCGTACCCACAGCTGCGAGGCCCGGCCCGGGGACGGGTCCGGCGGGATCTCGGGATGCAGCTCCCGCACCTCGGCGTCCGGCACCAGATGCGCCCGGCCGTTGACGTGCAGTCCGATCCGGGCCCGCTCGAAGTCGACCAGCAGCAGCCCGGCGTGGGGGTTCTCCGCGATGTTGCCCAGGCTGGCGTGGACCCCGTTGCCCCGGTACTCGGGGTAGAGGAGCGTCCGCTCGTCCAGCGCCCGGAGAAACCCGCGCGGCCCGGCGCGCAGCGTGCTGTGGCACTCTCCGAACCGGTTCGAGGTCGAGAGGAAGAACATCTCCTGGCGGGACGCGAACTCCCGCATCCGGTCGTTGAGATGGTCCAGCACCTGTTCGGCGTGGAAGCGCTCGGCCGCCTCGGTGGTACCGAGCTGTTCCTGCACGGCCCACTGCCCGGCGCCGCCCGGCCTGGCGGGGGACGGTGCCGTCGGGTGCGCCGCGCTCGTCGCCGATGTCCTCGGCTCGTGCCCGGTGCCGGTGCCGGTATCGATGCCGGTGCCGTCGCCGGACTCGCGACCGGGCCGCCCGTGACCGGTTCCGCTGATCTCCGCCATAGCCCCCAAGCCCCTATGCCATGCCGCTGGGTTCCTGCCGCGCGATGTGTGCGCAGGCTCTCACTCAGTTGCGTATATCCGCAAAGTCGTGCCGGATGCGCTCGGCGGGGATTCCGGCGGAAGTGAGGGCGTCCACCCCGCTGCGCACCATCTCCGCGGGGCCGGAGAGGTAGCCGTCGTACTCCTGCCACGGGCCCAGGCGGCGCACGGCGTCGGGCAGTTCACCCGCCGGCTCGCGACCCGGGGCGGCGGTCACCACGGTCCGCACCGACAGCCACGGATGCCGCCGTTCCAGCTCCAGCAGGGAGGGAAGGTCGTAGAGGTCACTGTCGCGCCGGGCGCCGAAGAACAACTGGACGGGCCGGCGGCGCCCGTGCTCGGCGACGTCCTCGACCAGCGCCTTGATCGGGGCGATGCCGGTGCTCCCGCCCAGGCAGAGCAGCCCGGTGTCGGCGTTGTGGTCCACCGTCATCGAACCGGCCGGCGGGCCCAGGCGGATGACGTCACCGACGCGCGCCCGGCGCACCAGCGCCCCCGACACCCAGCCCGCGGGGACGGCCTTGACGTGGAACGAGAGCAGTCCACCGGCGTCGGGCGCGGTGGCGAAGGAGTAGGTGCGCCAGACGCGCGGCCACCACGGGGTCTCGACCCCGGCGTACTGGCCGGCGGTGAACCGGTACGGCTGGTCGGGCCGGACGGTGATCACCGCGACGTCCGAGGTGCGCTGCTCGTGCGCCACGATCTCGGCGTTCCACCAGGCCGGTGCCCGCTGTGCGTCGGCGGCGGCCGCGTCGATCATGGTCTGGGAGATCGCGGTGTAGGCGCGTACCCAGGCGGCCTGCGTCGCCGGGTCCCAGATCCGGGACGCGTAGCGGCCCAGCGCCCCGAGCAGGCACTCCCCGACGGCCGGGTAGTGCTCGTCGAGGGTGCCGTACTTCCGGTGGCCGCGCCCCAGTTCGGCGAGATAGCGGCCCAGGGCCTCCCCGTCGTCGAAGCGGTCGGCCGCCCCCAGCAGTGCGGAGAACAGCCGGTCGCGCTGCACGTCCATGGCCGGCGGGAACAGCTGCCGCAGTTCCGGGTTGCGCAGGAAGAGCAGGGCGTAGAAGTAGGAGGTCGTCGCGTCGGCGACGGGGGCGATCTCGTCGAGCGTGCGGCGGATCAGCACGGCGTCGGGCGAGGGGCGGCGGGGTGCGGCGGGCCGCGGGCCGTTCCGCCCGCCGGGGGAGCAACCGTCCGGTGCGGTCTGCTCGCGGCGGCCCGGCACCGCCGGGACCTCGTACCGACCGGCGGCGCGTTCGTACGAGACGGAGAGCGGTACACGCCGCTCGTTCCCGCCCGCCGCACCGGCGCCGCTGTTCACCGACATTACGGTCATGACCCTGCCCTTGGACTCGACTGGCCCGGACGACTGCTTCCGGTCGCACAGCGTGTCAACACCCTCACGCCCTGCGGGTGGTTACCGGGAAACTCGGGCGAAGATCCCCCAGGACGACGTAAACTGCCCGGCCGCACCGACGCGGGCGGGCGGTGCGGAGCGCGAGTTCGCCGTCCCCGGCGGGCGCGGGGCACGGCGCGGCCGGCCCGCCGCGGTGGGCGCGGGGCCGCGCACGCCGGGGCGCCTCCTCGGCCCGGCGCTATCGTGACGGTCGATGAATAGCGATGTGACGATACGAACCGCCGTTGCCGACGACCTGCCCGCCATCGTCGCCATGCTGGCCGACGACCCGCTGGGCGCCGAACGCGAGGACCCTGCCGACCTGACGCCCTACCGGTCCGCCTACCGGAACATCGAGGCCGACCCCAACCAGCATCTGGTGGTCGCGGTCCGGGCGGGCCAGGTCATCGGGACCCTCCAGCTCACCGTCATCCCCGGCCTCTCGCGCAAGGGCGCCTCCCGGGCCCTGATCGAGGCGGTGCGGGTCCACGCGGACGCCCGGGGGAGCGGCCTCGGCGGCGAGCTGATCGAGTGGGCGGTGAGCGAGGCCCGCCGGCTGGACTGCGCCCTCGTCCAGCTCACCAGCGACGCCACGCGCGTGGACGCCCACCGCTTCTACGAGCGGCTCGGTTTCGAGCCCTCGCACGTGGGGTTCAAGCGGGCGCTCTGACCGGGGCGAGGCCCGGCGTGGACGTTCCGGTCCGCACGGGGCGAGGCCCGGCGTGGACGGTCCCGGTCCGCGTCCGCGCTGCGGCGCCGTCACCCACGCACCGGGCGCGGGTGACGGCACGTCCTGGCAGGCGCGGCGCCGCAGGTCGTGGTCAGCGCCAGCCGTCCGGGTCGACGCCGCCGGGCACCGGAGCCGCCGGTCCGTACGGCTCGCGGGTGTAGACGAACGTGCCGACATCGAGGTGGCTCACCGAGCCGTCCTCGTGCCGGACCACGCGCAGCCGTTCGCCCGCAAGGTAGCCGTCCAGCCCGGTCCAGGTGCCGTCCGGCTCCGGCCGGAAGGCCGAACCCCGTCCCGCGCCCGGCATGCCGAGGGTCAGCGTGCGGCCGGGGCCCAGCAGCAGCTGGGTGGGAGCCGCGCCCCAGTGCCAGGTGCCGCACAGCTCCAGGAGCGCGTGGTCCGCGTCCGGGTCGGGGCGCCAGGGCGCGGGCAGTGCCGGTTCCCGAGCCGCGACCAGCCCCAGCAGCTCGGCGGCGACCCCGCCGACCCGGAGGCCCGATGTGGCGTTGGCGAGCACGACGGTCGCGAGGCCGTCCGCCGGGCTGGTCCACAGCGCGGCGACGAAGCCGGGCATGGAACCGGTGTGGCCGGACAGTGCCCGGCCGTCCACGGTGTCCAGCTGCATGCCGAGCCCGTAGCCCGCCCGCCAGTCGCCGGACGCGGGCGCGGCGGCGGGCCGCCGCATCTCGGCCAGCGTCTCGGCGCCCAGTACCCGCGGGTCGCCGTCGGTGAGGAACGCCGCGAACCGGCAGAGGTCCGCCGCCGTCGACCACAGCTGACCGGCCGGCGCCATCAGCCCCGTGTCGGCCGCCGGCTCGGGGAGGACCACGTCCGCGTACGGGTGGACCGCCCAGCCCTCGGCATGCGGTGCCCGCGGCAGCGGCGTGGTGCCGGTCATGCCGAGGGGCTCCAGCACCTCACGGCGCAGCACCGCGAACCAGCCGTCGCCGCGCACCTTCTCCACCAGGGCGCCGAGCAGCGCGAATCCGGGGTTGGAGTAGTGGAACAGCCGGCCGGGACGGTGCGGCCTGGGCTTCTCGCCGAACACGTCGGGAAGGTCGGGCCGCAGCTCGCCGGGCGTCCGCTCCCACCACGGCCCGGACGCCTCGGCGGCCAGTCCCGAGGAGTGCGAGAGCAACTGGGCGACGGTGGCGTCACCGGCCTCCGGCGCCTCGGGGAGATGCGTGTCCAGACGGTCGTCGAGTGCCAGCAGCCCCTCCTCGCGCAGCCGCAGGACGAGGACGGCGACGAACGTCTTGGTCAGCGAGCCGATCCGGTACTGGGTGTCGGGGCCGGGAGCCGCGCCCGCCACCTCTCCCCGGGTGGCGAACCACTGTGCTCTGCCGTCACGGACCACCGCCGCGACCGTGGACGGTGCCCGCCCGTTCACCTGTGCCTTCGCCAGGGCGTGCAGCAGCGCCCGCCGGGTCTCGGGCAGCAACTCGGCCCTGCCGGTGGCCGTGGCGGACGTGCCGTCGTCGGCTGGGAGCAGGCCGGGGTCGGGCCGGTCGACCGGGACATCGCCCGGGACGTCGCCCGGGACGTCGCCCGGCTCCGGCGGTGCCGACTGGTTCTGGAGGTCGGTCGCGAATCGTTCGTGCGGGAGGTCGGTCATGGGCCATGGATATCCGACGCCCGCGCCCGCGGCCACCAGGTTTTCGCGAGGCGCGCGGCGTCCGATTCGTTCAAGACCGATCCACCGACTCCGGTCTAGCCTGCGGACATGACTCCTCGTATCGATCTCATCGGCCTGGTCACCTCGGACCTGGCGGCGTCGCTCGCCTTCTACCGCCGGCTCGGCGTGGATGTACCCGAGGGCTCGGACGACGCGCCCCATGTCGAGGCCGTGCTGCCGGGCGGGCTCCGGATGGCCTGGGACACAGCCGAGACGATCCGCTCCTTCCAGCCGGACTGGCAGCCCGGCAGCGGCGGCGGACTGGTGCCCGCGTTCCTCTGCGACAGTCCGGCCGAGGTCGACGCGGTGTACGCCGAACTGACGGCAGCCGGGCACCCGGGTGAGACGGAGCCCTTCGACGCTCCCTGGGGGCAGCGCTACGCCGTGGTCGAGGACCCCGACGGCAACACGGTCGACCTCTTCGCACCGCTCACCGCCCCCGGCGACGGCACCGCCTGACCCCTCGCCGGCCTCTGGCCCGGCCGGACCACCCCGCGTCTGGCCGCGCCCGCCCCGCGCGGCTTCTCTCAGCCCGCCAACCGGGACAGCGGCACCCCGGCCAACTCCCGGACCTCCCGGGCGAGGTGCGGTTGGTCGGCGTACCCGGCCCGTGCGGCGGCCTCCGCCGCCGGCACGCCCGCGCCGACCAACTCCAGCGCCCGACGCATTCGCAGCACCCGCTCCAGCGTCTTGGCGCCGTAGCCGAAGAGGGCCCGACAGCGGCGGTGCAACTGCCGCTCGCTGAGGCCGACGGCCCGCGCGGTGTCCGCCACACCGCGCCCGCCGAGGGCGCCCCGCAGAACCAGTCGCCGGATCGTCTCGGCCCGCGCGCCGTCCCCGTCCGTCCCTGCCGCTCCCACCCCGTGCAGCCGGCGCCGCTCACGCACGATCTCCGCCAGGGCCTTCGAACGGTCGGGCGCCGCGGCCACCCGCTCGGCGAGCTCCCGGACCTCCGCGTCCGGCCAGAGGGAGTCCAGCCCCACCCGCTGGTCCCGCAGCTCGTGCGCGGGGAGCCCGAAGACACCGGGGCCGGTTCCGGGCGGCAGCCGGATGCCGTCGTAGGCGGCCCCGGCCGGTGACTCCCCGACCTGCGCCCTGGTGTCGGGACCGGCCACCAGCAGCCCGTCCCGCCAGATGAGATCCATGCAGCCGTCCGGCAGCACCCGGAACGGCGTGGCCGGCTCGGCCGGAGCACGCCACCACGCCACCGCTCCGGGCACGGCGTCCGAGGGGCGTTCCTGGTACATGGGCACAGCTTGCACCCCGGCACCGACACTCGCCGTCCGAGAGCGGCGGCGAGGGGGCCCTGGCAGGCGTTCACCACCCGGCGTTCGCCGCTGACGCGAGCGCCGTCCCGGGCGCCACCGTGCCGTGACGCGCCCTCGTCACGTCGCGTGACGTCCTGCGAAACACCCGGATCGTGGGGTTTCGCGGAGGGCTCGTCATCCGAGCGAGCGAAGCTCGGCTGGGGCGAGATTCCCGGGGTTCGGCACGGGCAGCATCGGGTCGCGACATCACAACGATCACCCGGGTCGGCGGACCCGGACCACGGCGGATCACCCGATCCGACGGACCAACGACCAGGCCCCCGCGGCCACTTCCCATCGGCGGCCCCAACCGGACCGGGCTCGCCCACGGGCAGCGCTGAACAGCAACCGCAGCACACCGCCGGCACCACCAGCTACGCCGGCAAACGCCTTTCCCGCCCCGCACGCCGGAGCCGCGCCGCGGCCCCGTGCTTCCCTCTCGCCCCCACGGTTTCATCCGCGATACCGCACAACGGCAGCACGGCTACTCGCCACCACGCACAGTGCCAGAGTCCATGGAGGAACCAGATGACCAGCATCCGTACCGCCCGTATCGTCGCCGCTGCTGCGGCCGTGCCGCTCGCCTTCGGGCTGATGGGCGGCATCGCCCAGGCCGACAGCGGGGCGATCGCGGGCTTCGGATCCAACGCGTCCGCCGTCAGCAACTCGGGCAGCGGTGTCGGTGGCAACAACAGCGGTAACTCCACCACCACGCAGCAGGCCGCGACCGGCGCGGGAGCGGCGAACCAGAACAACACCGCGAGCGTCGTGGGCAGCGGCCTCACCGTGATCGACCAGACCAACGCCACGGTGAACTTCACCAACCTCTGGTGAACCGGGGGCGCCGGTGATCGTCCCGGGGGGATCCACCGGCGCCTCTGACGGGACCGGCCCCGTGACCGCACCCCTCCCGGGTGGTCACGGGGCCGGTAGGGTTCCCGGTCCGGGTGTGACCGGGCGGCCCGCAGGGTAGGTCGGAAGAAGCCGCCAAACGGAGCCCAGGGTTCCCCGGGTGGCACTCATGAGAGCCCGCTGGCCACCTGTTTCACGTGGAACACGTGGTCACGCGGACCGCGGTGCGGAGCGCCTAGGGGAAGTACCCTGACGCGACCCTGAGAACCCCGACCCGGGGACCGCGCCTCCTCCACCCACGGGAGGTGGAGACAGCCCCACCACTACTCCGCTAGGCGGAGAGCGCATCGCGACCTGTGGCCGATCCGGTCGGCCCCCCTCCCGGCCTACGTTATGAAGCATGACCACGCCAGGAAGCACCTCGCAGGTGACGCCGCTCAGTTTCGCGTCCTACGTGCAGGCGCGTCGCCCGGTGCTGATGCGCACGGCCCGCTCCCTCACCGCGGATCCGCACGACGCCGAAGATCTGTTGCAGACCGCTCTCACCAAGACCTACATCGCGTGGGACCGCATCGCCGATCATCGCGCGGTGGACGGGTATGTCCGGCGGACCCTGGTCAACACCCGCACCTCACAGTGGCGCAAGCGTCGCGTCGACGAGTTCGTCACCAACGAACTGCCCGAGCCCGAGCCGCTGCCAGCCGTGGACCCCGGCGAGCAGCAGGCGGTTCGGGACGCCATGTGGCAGGCCGTGCTCCGGCTGCCCGCCCGCCAGCGGGCAATGGTGGTGCTGCGGTACTACGAGGACCTCAGCGAGGTGCGCACCGCGGAGGTCCTCGGGGTCTCGGTCGGCACGGTCAAGAGCGCCGTCTCCAGGGCGCTGACCAAGCTGCGTGAGGATGTCGCGCTCGGCGAGTCCATCGTCTCCGAGTCGGCCCCGTCCCGGCGCGTCGCCTCGCACCCCGCCGCCTCGACGTCTTCCGCCTCGACGCCTTCCGCCTCGACATCCTCGGCGTCCGGGCCGGCCCTGCCGGGACCGGCGCTGTCCGAGGTCGACCCGGCCGGGGATGTCGCCGCCACCGGCTCCGTCGTACGCCCCCTGATCGCCGCTCCGGCGGTGAAGGAACAGCCGCTCGCCGCCTGACCCCGGCTGCC
>NZ_BHZI01000206.1 GCF_004305975.1 Streptomyces otsuchiensis | reverse complement strand
GGTCGGTGGGCGGTCGGGGCCGGTGGCCGGGTGCTCGGTGCCCGGTGCGGCGGTGGTCTCGTCCGGTGCTGCGGGTGGCCCGTGGCCGGGATGCCCGGTGGCGGTCTCTGGACGCGGCGCCCGGGGGCGGTGGGCTGCGCGCGTCGGCTCCTCCAGCGTCATGGCGCACACCTTAGGCCAACGCTTGTTGGCCTACAAGCGTTGACTCCCTGTGTGGCTGTCACTACTGTCGTCAACGGATGTTGGCCAACAGCCGGTGGTCAACGATTGTTGGCCGAGGTCGGCCAGAGGAGGCAGCCATGTCCGGCTCCACCGGTACCAGAACCCATCTTCAGGACACCGATATCGCCGTCGTCGGAGCCGGCCCCACCGGGCTGCTGCTCGCCGGCGACCTCGCCGCGGCCGGGCACCGCGTCACCCTGATCGAGCGACGCGAACCCGGCCGCTCCCACCTCACCCGCGCCTTCGGCGTGCACACCCGCACCCTGGAACTCCTCGACACCCGGGGCCTGGCCGACCGGCTGGTCGACACCGGAACCCGCCTGACCGACCTGCGGCTCTTCGGCGGCCTCTCGCTCCGCCTGGACCGCGCCCGCAGCCGCTTCCCCTACCTCCTGGTCACCCCGCAGTACGAGCTGGAACGGCTGCTGGAGGAGCGGGCCCGCGAGGCCGGGGCCCACCTGGTCCACAGCACCGAACTGACCGGCCTCGCCCAGGACTCGGGCGGCGTCACCCTGCGACTTCGCCGCACCGACGGCAGCAGCCCTCCCGGCGGCTCCACCCTCCGCGCCGCCTACGCCGTCGGCGCCGACGGCCACCGCAGCGCGGTGCGCCGCGCGCTGGGGCAGCCCTTCCCCGGGGTCAGCCTGGTGCGCTCCATGGTGCTGGCCGACGTCCGGCTGCTGGAGGAGCCCGGGCAGCTGCTGACCGTGCGCGGGTTCCGCGACGCCTTCGCCTTCATCGCGCCCTTCGGCGACGGCTATCACCGCGTCTTCGCCTGGGAGCGGGAACAGGACCGCCCCGACGACGCGCCCGTGGACCTCGCCGAGGTGCGGGACACCGTCTGGCAGGCCCACGGAACCGACTACGGGATGTACGACGCGCGCTGGCTCTCCCGCTTCCACTGCGACGAGCGGCAGGTACCGCAGTACCGGACCGGCCGGGTCTTCCTCGCCGGGGACGCCGCGCACGTCCACTCCCCGGCCGGCGGCCAGGGCATGAACACCGGCCTCCAGGACGCCGCCAACCTCGGCTGGAAGCTCGGCGCCGCCCTGACCGGCGCGGCCGGGTCCGAAGCCCTGCTGGACAGCTACCACGAGGAGCGGCACCCCGTCGGCGCCCGGGTGCTGCGCGGCAGCGGCGCGCTGATCCGGATGGCCACGGCCAGTGGGCCCGTCGGCGTCGCCCGCCGTACCGCCGCCACCACCCTGCTCAGCGGTCTGCCCCCGCTGCGCCGCCGCGCCGTCGCCCGCCTCAACGGCCTCGACGTCCGCTACCCGGCCCCCAGGGGCGCGCACCGGCTCGTCGGACAGCGCGCCGAGGACGTGCCGTTGCACGACGGGCGGCGGCTCCACGAGATGCTGCGCCGGGGCCGGTTCGTCCTGGTGACCCCGGAGGGCGCGCGGGAGGACGCCGCGCCGGGCGTCGTCCTCGCCCACTGGGAGGACCCGGCGCGCCGGGACCAGTGGCTGGTCCGGCCGGACGGCTATCTCGCCTGGGCCGCCGACTCGGCCACCGCCCGCCCGCCGCTCGTGCCCGGCGGGCGGCTCCCGGCCTGACGGCGCGACGACGATCGGTTCCGTCGGCGGTGACGGCCCCGCCCGGGGCCGTCTGCGACGATGGCGGCGCCGCGGACGGACGAGCCGGTCCGTCCGCCGCGCACGTCGATGAGGAGGCAGGAGTCATGGAGCAGCGCACCGCCGTGGTCACCGGGGCGAGCAGCGGTATCGGGGCGGCGACCGCCCGGCGGCTGGCCGGCGAGGGGTACCGGGTGGTGCTCACCGCGCGCCGCGGCGACCGGGTCACCGCGCTCGCCGACGAGCTGACGGCCGCCGGGCACAGCGCCCGCGCCCGGGTGCTGGACGTCACCGACCAGGACGCCGTGCGGGAGTTCGCCGCCGAACTCGGCGTCTGCCACGTCCTGGTGAACAACGCGGGAGGCGCCCGCGGAGCCGACCCGGTGGCGTCCGGCGACCCCGACGACTGGCGTGCCATGTACGAGGTCAACGTCATCGGCGTGCTGCACATGACGCAGGCGCTGCTGCCCGCGCTGCGCGCCTCGGGTGACGGCACGGTGGTGGTGGTCTCCTCCACGGCGGGGCAGGCGACCTACGAGGGCGGCGGCGGGTACGTCGCCGCCAAGCACGGCGCGCACGTCCTCGCCGAGACACTGCGGCTGGAGATCTGCGGCGAACCGGTGCGGGTCATCGAGATCGCGCCGGGGATGGTCAGGACCGAGGAGTTCTCCGTCCGGCGGTTCGGCGGCGACACCGCGAAGGCCGCCGACGTCTACCGGGGCGTGGCCGAGCCGCTGACGGCGGAGGACGTCGCCGACACGATCGGCTGGGCGGTGACCCGGCCCGCGCACGTCAACGTGGACCTGCTGGTGCTGCGTCCGCGTGCCCAGGCGTCCAACACCAAGGTGCACCGGGAGCTGTGAGAGCGGCGGCGACGGCGGCAGCTGTCGGTGCCGGCCGGTAGCGTCCCGCTCATGACGACTGCGGACGATCCCTACGAGGTGCGCGCCGAGACCCCTTCGGTGGAGAGCTATCTCCGGCTGCGGCCCGCGGCGGGGCTGAGCCCGATGACGGCGCGGGCGGCGCGGGCCGGGCTGCCGAACTCCTGGTACGCGGTGACGGTGCTGCACCGGGAGGAGCCGGTGGGGATGGGACGGGTGATCGGCGACGGCGGCTGCTTCTTCCAGGTCGTCGACATCTGTGTCACCCCCGAGCACCAGGGGCGGGGGCTCGGACGCCGGATCATGGCGGCGCTGGTCGGTGAGCTGGAGCGGCGGGCGCCGGCCGGCGCCTATGTGTCGCTGATCGCCGACGGCGACGCCCGGTACCTCTACGAGAAGTTCGGCTTCGTGCCGACGGCGCCCGCCTCGGTGGGGATGTACCTCAGGCGCTGAGGGGGCGCGCCGGGGCCGCTGTCGCTCGCTGTCGGTCACGCGCACGGACGCCGCGCACGGACGCCGCGCACGCGCGGAGGCCGGGAGCGGGGGTCCGCTCCCGGCCTCGGGTGGGGGGTGGCGCTCGGGGGTTCTGTTCCCGCGGACGGCGGTGCGGGAAACCCCCGTGGGTGGTGATGTCGCCACCGGTCCGGCTCTCACCGGGCCGGTGGCGCGTCACCGATGGTCACCGGTACCGTCCGTCCCTGCCGTGACCGGCGCGGGCGGGGGTATCCGGGGTGTCAGCGGCTCAGGGGACCTGGAGCAGCTTGTTCGGCGAGCCGGGGCCCGGGTTGGAGACGCGGTCCGCGACGGACAGCCCGTCCAGCGCCGCCTTGACGGCGGCCGGGGAGGCCGTCGGGTCGTCGGCGAGAACCAGGGCTGCGGCGCCGGCGACGTGCGGGGACGCCATCGAGGTGCCGGAGATGGTGTTCACCGCGGTGTCGCTGGTGTGCCAGGCGGCGGAGATGGCGCTGCCCGGCGCGAAGATGTCGACGCCGACACCGTAGTTGGAGTACGAGGCGCGGGCGTCGTTGCTGTCGGTCGCGCCCACGGTGATGGCCGCGCCGACCCGTGCCGGCGAGAAGCCGGACGCGTCCGCGTTGCTGTTGCCGGCGGCGACCGCGTAGGTCACGCCGGAGGCGATGGAGTCCTCGACCGCCGCGTCCAGGGCCGGCGAGACGCCGCCGCCCAGGCTCATGTTGGCGACCGACGGGCCAGAGGCGTTTGCCGTGACCCAGTTGACGCCGGCGATGACACCCTCCATGGTGCCGGAGCCGAAGTCGTTGAGGACCTTCACCGAGACCAGGTCGGCCTCCTTGGCCACGCCGTACGCCGCGCCCGCGGAGGTGGACGCGACATGCGTGCCGTGGCCGTTGCCGTCGGAGGCGGTCCCGCCGAAGGCGTCGAAGCCCGCGACGGCGCGGCCCCCGAAGTCCTGGTGGGTGTAGTTGATGCCCGTGTCGAGGACGAACACGGTGACACCGGCGCCGCCGTGGGCGGGGTAGGTGTAGCTGTTGTCGAGCGGCAGGTCGGGCTGGTCGATGCGGTCCAGGCCCCACGACGGGGGGTTGGCCTGGGTCGTGGTGGCCAGCGAGACCACCTCGTCCTGGTAGACCTTGTCGACGGCCGGGTCGGCGGCCATCTTGAGGGCCTCGGCCTCGGTCGCCTCGACGGCGTAGCCGTTGAGGACCGTGTCGTAGACGCTGCTGATCTCGGCGTCGTACTTGGCCGCGAGCTTCTCGGCCTCGGCCGAGTCCGCCGCGACGGTCTCGTCGAGGACGACGATGTAGCTGCCGCCGATCGCTGTGGGGGCGTCGGCGTTCAGGATGACGCCGGTGGCGTCGGGGGCGGCGTGGGCCGCGGCCGGCAGCCCGACGCCTACGCCCAGGGCGATCACGGCGGCGGTGGCGACCGCGGTGCTCACCTTGCGGCGGTGGGGGATGGAACGCATCACTGTCATCGAGGGATTCCTCCGCTTGATGGTGCTTGAGGTGCGCTGACTGGATTTTGACGGAGCGTGGCCATGACATTTCGCTTCGTCAGTTCGAAAGATTTACTGAAGGGCATGAATTCAGCAAGGGGCTGTGCACGTTCGCCACGTACATGTCACAACTCGTCCACGTGTTAGCCGTGCAAAACGGGGCAATCCACTCACTGACGGGGTGGCAGCTCCACTCAAGCGGAACCACACGTTCCGGCGACTCCCTCCCCATCCGTCCCGGCAGTCACAGGGGTGCACCACGAGAGGTGGCTCTCCGTGACGGCGAAGTGCGTCCCGGTGCACCTCCCGGTGGTGTGCGCGCCCGGACCGCCCGGAACGGCCCAGGGGTCCGCGCGGTGCCCGGGGAGGGGCGGCGGACGTACCCGCCGCCGCACCCGCTCGCGCGCCCGTCCGTCGCGCGGGCCGACGCGGAAAGCCGTCGCCGGGGACGTGTGACACTAGGGGGGTTCACGAGCCCGAGCGCCGGCGCGGCACTCCGCCGCGCCCCCGCGCCGCCCGGACGAGACCGGTCGGCGCACGCTCCACCTGGGAAGGAAGACGACCACTGTGGCTGCCGGTGCCGAGACCGACTGGGTCTCCCGATCCGCGGATGAAGTCATCGCCGAAGCGGAACGCCGCGCACCCGGCAAACCGATCGTCTGCGCGTCCGGACTGAGCCCTTCCGGGCCCATCCACCTCGGCAACCTGCGCGAGGTCATGACCCCGCACCTGGTCGCCGACGAGATCCGCCGCCGCGGCCACCAGGTGGAGCACATCATCTCCTGGGACGACTACGACCGGTTCCGGAAGGTCCCCGCCGGGATCGCCGGCGTCGACTCCTCCTGGGCCGAGCACATCGGCAAGCCACTCACCGCCGTCCCGGCCCCGCCCGGCTCGCCGCACCCCGACTGGGCCACCCACTTCAAGGACGCGATGGTCCGCTCGCTCGCCGAACTGGGCGTCGAGTTCCGGGGCATCAGCCAGACCGAGCAGTACACATCCGGCGCCTACCGCGAGCAGATCCTGCACGCCATGCGCGAACGCCGGGCCATCGACGCCGTCCTGGACCGCTACCGGACCAAGGGCAAGGACACGGGCAAGGACGACAAGGGCAAGGGCAAGCCCAAGCAGGGCCAGAAGCCGGTGGACGAGGCCGAGCTGGCCGCCGCCGAGGGCTCCGGCGCCGCGGCCGAGGACGACGGCGCCGGCGAGGGCGGGGCCGGCTACTTCCCGTACAAGCCCTACTGCGCCGTCTGCGGCAAGGACTTCACCACCGTCACCGCCTACGACGACGACACCACCGAGCTGACCTACCGCTGCGAGTGCGGCCACACCGAGACGGTGCTGCTGCGCGAGTACGACCGCGGCAAGCTGGTCTGGAAGGTGGACTGGCCGATGCGCTGGGCCTACGAGGGCGTCGACTTCGAGCCCTCCGGCGTCGACCACTCCTCGCCCGGCTCCTCGTTCGTCGTCGGCGGACAGATCGTCCGCGAGGTCTTCGGCGGAAGCCAGCCCATCGGGCCGATGTACGCCTTCGTCGGCATCACCGGCATGGCCAAGATGTCCAGCTCCAAGGGCGGGGTCCCCACCCCCGGCGAGGCCCTGGAGATCATGGAGGCGCCGCTGCTGCGCTGGCTGTACGCCCGCCGCCGGCCCAACCAGTCGTTCAAGATCGCCTTCGACCAGGAGATCCAGCGGCTCTACGACGAGTGGGACGCGCTCGCCAAGAAGATCGGCCAGGGGCAGGCACAGCCCGCCGACCTCGCCGCGTACAACCGCGCCGTCGGCACCGCCGCCGGTGAACTGCCCGCCACCGAACGCCGGCTGCCGTACCGGATGCTCGCCTCCGTCGTCGACATCACCACCGGCGACGAGCAGCAGACGCTGCGCATCCTGGCCGAACTGGACCCGGCCGACCCGGTCACCTCGCTCGACCAGGTGCGGCCCCGCCTCGACCGGGCCGCGCACTGGATCGCCACCCAGGTCCCCGCCGAACAGCGCACCCGCGTCCGGGAGGAGCCCGACACCGAACTGCTGGCCTCCCTCGACGACGAGCAGCGTGCCTCGCTGGCCCTGCTGCTCGACCGGCTGGACGGCCACTGGTCACTGGACGGGCTCACCACCCTGGTCTACGGCGTGCCCAAGATCCAGGCGGGCCTGGAGCCGGACGCCAAGCCCACACCCGAGCTGAAGACCGCCCAGCGGTCGTTCTTCGCCCTGCTCTACCGTCTGCTGATCAGCCACGACACCGGGCCGCGGCTGCCCACGCTGCTGCTGGCCGTCGGCGCCGACCGGGTCCGCAGGCTGCTCGGGGCCTGAGCACCGAGGCGTCGTACCGCGAAGCGCCCCGCCTCCCGGATCAACCGGGAGGCGGGGCGCCTCGCTGTGCCGGGGGCGTCGTGCCGGGTCAGGCGACGCCGACCTCGGAGCGGTAGCGCTCCTTGCACGCGCGGACGTGGTCGCGGAGGTAGCGCTCGCTGAGCAGGCTGCCGTCGGCGTTGCGCACCCCGTACCGCTCGTCCAGATACCGGGCCAGCTGCCGTGCGTTGGGGAAGTGGTTGCCCTCGACGCTGATCAGGTCGCGGTAGGCGGCGTAGTAGGTCTGCGCGGGGTCGGCGTCCTCCGGCAGCCCCACCGGCTGGTCCGCGGCCACCTCCTCCGCGTCCGGCGCGGGACCGGGCCCGGGAGCCGGGGTGGCCCGCGGTGCCCGCAGGTCGCGTCGCCCCCCGCTGCCGGGCACGGTGTCGGCGGGCGGCTCGGCGAAGGGGTCGCCGAACGGGTCGTCGAACGGGTCGCGGTAGCCGTCCCCGCCCTGGCCGCCGGTGGAGAAGTCCGGCAGCGGGTCGGGCACCGGTTCCGGCGCGGGCTCCGGCCGTTCGGCGCGCGGCGCCAGGTGCGGCAGGGGCTCGGGGGTCTGCTCCGGCGTCCGGGCGGTGTCCTCCGGATGTGGCCGGTCGGGGCGCCGGCCAGCGCGGGCCGGTGCCCCGACCCGCTCCCCGTGGGCGCCCTCCGCCCACGGCGGCCAGTCCGCCCCGTCCCGCGGCTCCGACCGCACCGTGACCGGGCCGCCTGCGGGCAGCCCGTCACGGCCGCGGAGCCCGTGGCGCTCGTACGGGCCGCCGTACGGGGCGGGCCCGTCGTACGCCTCGTCCTCGTCCCAGCCGTCGTCGTCCGCGCGGCCGGCGCCGGGCCTGCGGTCGTCCCAGATCCTGCGGAGCGCCGCGGCGCCGGTGCCACCGTTCCGTCGTCGCTCGGGCAGCGTGCCGATGGCCGTCGCCCCGGGCCCCGGCACGGCGGGCGCGGTGCCGGCCGCCGTCACCAGGGCCGTGGCGTCGGGGTCCAGCGGCACGCCGAGGTGGGCCAGCTTCAGCGGCAGCCGCGCCTCGACCGGCGCCCGGCGTCGCCAGGCCCTGCCGTACATCGCGCGCAGCCGGGCCCGGTAGACCAGCCGGTCACGTTCGAGGTCGATGACCTCCTGGTAGGAGCGCAGCTCCCAGAGCTTCATGCGGCGCCAGAGCCGGAACGTCGGGAACGGCGCGAGGATCCAGCGCCACAGCCGCACGCCCTCCATGTGCTTGTCGGCCGCGATGTCGGTGATCCGGCCCACCGCGTGCCGGGCGGCCTCCACCGTGATGATGAAGAGGATCGGGATGATCGCGTGCATCCCGACGCTGAGCGGATCGCCCCAGGCCGCCGCGCCGTTGAAGGCGACCGTGGCCGCCGTCAGCAGCCAGGCGGTCTGCCGCAGCAGCGGGAACGGGATACGCAGCCAGGTCAGCAGCAGGTCCAGCGCCAGCAGGACGACGATGCCCGCGTCGATGCCGATCGGGAAGAACGGCGAGAAGTCGCCGAACCCCTTCTCCTCGGCCAGGTCCCGCACTGCGGCGTAGGAGCCGACGAAGCCGATGGCGGCGATCACCACCGCCCCGGCCAGGATGAAGCCGATGAGGATGCGATGGGTACGGGTCAGTTTGACGGCGGGCGCCACGACCGGTTCCTTCCCTGGTCAGGAGATCGGCTGGGCCGGAACACCCCTTGTGCGGACAGGTGTTCTAGCGCGCCTAGCCTGGCACACCTCGCGCGGCGCCGTCCGCGGGGTCTCCGACGGGCGCCCGACGGGCGCCCGACGGGCGCCCGGCGGGCGCCTGACGCGCGCCCGGCTTCTCCGGGAATGCGCGACTGTGGGGCCCGCGGGCTCCGCGGGCGGGCGGAACGCCGTTCCCGCCCGGAGATGACGACGCCGGCCCGGCTCCCAGGGAGGGGAACCGGGCCGGCGGCAAGGCTCGGTGGTGACGGTGCGGGGGAGGGGTCAGTCGTCGTCGCCCGCGTCGGCCTCGGCCTCCGCGTCGTCCCCGGCGTCGGGCAGCGCGTCGAGGTGGGCGACCGCGTCGGACGCGATCCGCTCGGCGCCCTCCTGGATGGCGCTCGCCTCCGGCAGTTCGGCGTCCTCGAAGCCGGCGCCCGCGTAGTCGACGGTCACCACGACGTTGGCGGTCCGCACCACGACGCGGTGCTGGCGGAACTCGCGGCTGGTGTCGCCGCTGGCCTTCTCGGCGGTGAACGCCAGGGAGACGGCCTCGTCGCCGAGGTCCTCCGGCCGGGAGTCGACGATGTCCTCGTTGGTCTCGTCGTCGGTGATCTCCGCGCCCTGGGCCTGCAGGAAAGTCTCGGCGCGGCTGTCACCGGCGCCGAGCGCGGCGTCGGAGTCGAAGCGCTTGAGAGTGACGGTCAGCGACCGGAAGTCGTACCCGTCGAGGCCGCTCCACAGGCAGGCGTTGGTGGAGGTGACATCGGCGGAGGGCAGCTCCTCGCCCTTCTCGTCCGACGCCTCCGGCACGACCTCCTCGATGGTGGCGCCCTCTACCGTCTCGCAGGCGTTCGGCAGCTCGGTGAAACGCACCGCCTCCGGCGCCTGCTCCTCGGAGGCCGGGGCGTCGTCGCCGGTGTCACCTCCGTCACCGGAGTCCGAGCTGCATCCGGTGAGCAGCAGCGCGGACGCGACGGCAGCTGCCAGCACGGTGCCCGCACCGCGAAGGTGGCTGCCCAGGGGCGAGACGTTGCGGTCCATCAGTTACCTCTCGAAGGATGTGTGCACCGGGTCCGGGGTGACTTTCCGTGCGTCGCCCGGTGTGCGTCGGTTTCCGCGTGCCGGCTCCGGGCCGGGCGGAACCGTCAGGGGAACGGTACGCCGGGGCGCGGGTGGAGCGGGCCATCCGGACGGGTGGTGTCCCCCACGTGCCCGCCGCCGCACGCCCGCCGCCGGGGCGGGCGTGCGGCTCAGCCGTCGAGGCGACCGGCGAGCTGGCCGGCCAGCGAACGCACCCGCTCCTGGAGCGCGGCGCTGTCCGGCTCCTGGACGGGGTCGTTCACCGCTTCGCTGTAGTCGATGGCGACGATCACATTGGCGCTGTGGAAGACCAGGGTGATGTCGCGACGGGTGCCGTCGGAGGAGAGGCGGTCGTCGACGTAGGCGGCGGTGCCGATGTCGTCGAGCGCTCGGGGCGCGAGGTCGCCGGTGGGCCGCCCGGGGCGTACGCCGCTGCCCACGCCGCCGTCGGGGGTGGGGTTGTTGGCGCTTTCGCGGCCGTCGGCTCCGCCGTCCTGCCGTCCGGAGCCGTCGTCGTCGCCGTCGTCCGCGCCGGACTCGGTGTCGTCGGCGGAGTCGCCCGGTGCCGGTTCGATTCCGGCACGGTCGGCGCGGCGGGCGAAGTCGTCGGCGGCCAGGTCGTTGTCGCTGACGTCCGGGTCGTAGGAGATGACGCGCAGGAAGTCGACCGTGAGGGTGTGCGAGGCGTCGGCGCCCTGGCTGGACCAGTCACAGCCGAAGCGGCGGCCGGTGTCGTAGGTCATGTGCGGGGCGCCGCGCAGGGCGTCCACGTCGGCGTCGGGGAGCAGCTGGCGCAGCCGGTTCTCCTCCGGGGCGCCGCACGGCTCGGGCAGGCCGGAGTGGCGGCCCGGCTGGGCGATGGAGTTCCCGGCGGGGGCACTGCCCCCGTTGAGGCCGTCGTCCCCGTTCAGGGTGGCGTTGCAGGCGGTCAGTCCCACGGTCAGCGCGGCAACCGCCAGTACGCTCGAACCGGTGATCGTCGCTCGGCGCAGCACCCGGTCCGCCTCCCT
>NZ_BHZI01000205.1 GCF_004305975.1 Streptomyces otsuchiensis | reverse complement strand
CCTCCGAACTCCCGCCCGCCGAGTCAGGAGAGACCCGAACCGCCGGCCACACCTCCGGCAGCTCACATCCGGCGCCTCAGGAGGTCGCGGGCGGGAGTTCGGAGGCCATCACGGTGGCCCCGTCGACGTCACGGATCTCGATGGTGCCCACGTCGGGCCGCAGCACCGCGGCGTTCACCGCGCACACCACGGGCACCTCGGAGGCGATGAAGGCGCCCGAGTCGAACTCGGTGCCGTCGGAGCTGATCACCACCACCGTGAAGGTGTCGCCGACGGGCAGCCCGTCGACATCCAGCAGCGTCTCCGTGCCCCAGGTGTGGGCGACGACCGAGGCGTCGACGGCGACGCCGTCCGGCTCACCGTCGAAGGCGATCGGCTCGACCGCGCCGAGCGTGCCGGGCGGGCCCGTCGGCGGCCCGTCCACCCGGTCGGCCAGCGCGGTCACGACCGCCCCGCCGACCGCGCCGAAACCGACCAGCGCGGCGGCGGCGACCAGCATCCCGAGGCGGCCTCGCAACGGGCGGCGGCCGTTCAGCGGCCGGACGCCGCCACCGCCCGGCGCGCCGTGGGGCACCCCGTAGGGGCGGGCGGCCCCCGTTTCGGCCCCGGGGTCCGCGGCGAGGACCCGTGCGCGCAGTCCGGGCGGCGGCTGCTCGTCCCGGTAGGGCCCCAGAGCGTCCAGGGCATCCAGCTCACCCTCGAACCCGGTGTACTCGACGCCGGGGTGGCGCTCCAGCAACCGGGCGAGCTCTTCCTCCTCGGCCGCCGTCAGCTCGCGCCCGGCGCCGAGGTCGAGCAGTTCGAGCGCGCGTGCCCGCTCGGCGGCCGGTCCGACCTCGTGGTGGTCAGGCATGGTTCTCACCCGCCTCCTTCAGGGCCTTCCGCAGGGACCGGAGGCCGTAGTACATCCTCGTCCTCAGGGTCGCGACCGGTACGTGTGTGATCCGTGACAGCTCTTCGTACGACATGCCGTTCAGCCGCACCCGCACGACCACCTCGCGGTGCTCCTCCGACAGGTGCTCCAGCGCGTCGGCCACCACCAGCCGGTCCAGGCTGGCCGTCATGGGGTCGGCCGGGTCGGGACGCTCGCCGGCGCGGGTCAGCTCCACCGGGTGCGGCAGGCGCCGCCGGGCACGCAGGGCGTCCGCCACCAGGTTCCGGGTGATCGCGAAGAGCCAGGTGCGGACCGTCGCCCGCTCGGGACGGTAGGAGCCGCGTGCCCGCCACGCGCGCGTGAACGCGTCCTGGACGCACTCCTCCGCCTCGGCCCGGTCGCCCAGGGCGTTGAGCGCGAAGGCGTAGAGCGACGCGCCGTGTTCGTCGTAGGCGGTCGCCACGTCGAACGGCTCGTCCAGCTCGCCGGGCAGCTCGATCACGCTCCTTGTCGCCGGCGCCCGCTCGGGGGTCGCCCGTCCCGTCACGGTGAGGGTCACGCCACGGTATACGGCCCGGGCGCGCCGCGCGTTCGACGCGCCCCCGGGGCGGGCGCCGGGCCAACGGGCGCCGCGGCCGGCTCCGGAGAAATATCCGGCCGGCCGTGAACGCCGGCGGGCCGCGCTCCGTATTCCTCCCACAAGCGGGGTCCGACCGTCCCCGCCGCTACCGAAAGGTGATCACGATGAAGACAGCCACCCGACGGGCCGCCGTCGCCACGGCCTCCGCCGCCCTGCTGACCCTCGGCGCGGCCGGAACCGCCTCCGCCGGTACCGAGGTGGACGAGCCGTCCACCTTCACCAGCGCGTTCACCGTGCACGCCGACCCGGACACCATCATCAACGCGGACGGGGAGTCGGTGCCCGGCGCGGAGGGCGGCAGCGGTGAGTTCCACTACCGCGTCAACTCCGACGAGGAGATCATCTGCTACGACCTCACCACCCGTGGCGTGCAGCCGCCGTACGAGAGCCCGGCCAAGACCGCGACCCACATCCACGAGGCCGTCGAGGGCGAGGCGGGTCCGCCGCGTCTGGCCTTCCCGGACCCCGAGGGCGACGGTGACGTCCGCACCAGCTCCGGCTGCCTGCAGGGGCCGTTCACCACCGGCCTGACCGACGACGATGACGTGGACACCGCCGAGGGCTTCTCCCTGCGGCAGATCGAGGACGATCCGGAGAGCTTCTTCGGCGACACCCACACCGAGGAGTTCCCGGCCGGCGCGGTGCGCGGGCAGCTCGTGGAGATGCCGGTCGGCGGCGTCGACACCGGGCTCGGCGGCAGCGCGGACGGTGGCAGCGGCGGGGCCGGCGGCACGGCGCTGCTGGCGGCGGGTGCCGGCGGTCTCGTCCTGGTGGCGGGGCTGGGCGTCGCACGGCGGTTCAGCGGCGCCTCATGAGGTGGACGCCCGGCGCGGGCGTGTGGTCCGGCGTCGCGGTGGTGCTGCTCACCGCCGCGTGCGCCGGGCCGCCGGCCGAGCGGGTGCCACCGGCCGACGGCGGCTCCCCGGCCGTCGGCGCTCCGGAGACACCGGACGCGGCGGACGGAGGCGACGACGGAGACAATGACCGCGACCGTGACGCGGGCAGCGACAGCGACGCGGAGGTGGTGGACGGCGGGCCGGTCTCCGTCGGCATCGACGCGGTCGGCGTCCGGTCCGGCCTGATCCGGCTCGGGCTGCGGGACGACGGCACGATGGAGGTCCCCGAGGATCCGGACCTGGCGGGCTGGTACGCGCCGGGCGGACGGCCGGGCGGCCCCGGCCCCACGGTCATCGTCGGCCACGTGGACTCCACCGACGGGCCGGCGGTGTTCGCCCGGCTGCGCGACCTGGCGCCGGGCGACACGGTGCGGGTCGGCCTGGGAGACGACGACGCCGTGTACCGCGTGGCGCGGACCGAGGAGTTCCCGCAGGACGCCTTCCCGACGGTTGATGTGTTCGGCGCCGTCCCGGAGGACGAACTGCGGCTGATCACCTGCCACGGCGACTACGACGACGGCTACACCGAGAATCTCGTCGTCTTCGCCACCCGCGTCTGACGCCCGGACGGCCCCGCCCACGCCCCCGGGCGCCGCGCGGCGTGGTGGTCAGGCGGGGGCGGCCGGTTCGGTCGCGGCGGGCGCGGCGACGGCCGGGCGTGGCGGGGCGCCCGCGCCGCCCGGCAGCTGCGGCCGGCCGGTGGGGTCCGGACCGGCGACGGCGTCGGGCGCCGCCGGTTCGACCGTCACGTCGTCGGCCGCCTCCAGCGACACGGCCTCCGTGCCCCCCGGCCCGCTCACGGTGTCGCGGACCACCGACCGGCAGGCGTCACAGTGCGCGATGTGGACGCCAGACCGTGAGTGTCCGGAGGCGTGGACGTGCTCGACCAGGCCGCGCCGCGCGTGCCGCGCCAGGACGCCGTGCGTGTGGTTGTCGTGCACGGTCAGGTAGGAGGCGCGGTAGCCGGTCAGCGGCTCGTCCTCGGTTCCGGTGAAGGCGACGCCCTGCACCAGGTGGTGGCGGACGGTCAGGTTCTCCACGGCCACTTCGGGGGCGGTGACGGTCACCCCGGTGTCGCGGCGGGACCCCCCGTCGATGACGACCCGGTCGCGGTCGGCCCCGCGCAGCACGATGCGCGGGGTGGTGACGGTGACGCTCTCCCGGTAGACACCCGGGTCGACCAGTACCAGGTCTCCGGGGACGGCGGCGTCCACGGCCTGCTGGATGGTGGCGGCGTCACCCGGCACGGTGATGGTCGCGTGGTGGCCGGGCGGCCCGGGGCGGGCGTCGTCCGGGCGGGGGCTGAGCGCTCCGCACCCGGCGAGCAGGGCGACCAGCCCGATCAGCAGCAGCCCGGTCACCGCCGGGGCAGCCGCCGTGAGGACGGGACGCGGGGCGTCGCGTCCGGTGGCACGCGCGGAGGGGGCGGCGGGGCCGCCAGAACGGTGACGACGGAGATCCCACATGGCGCTCAGATCTATCGTCAGATCATCACTAGAAGCAACGAATGACCGTTGTGCCCGGTGCGCGCTCACCCGGACGGCCCATCGCACGGCCCGCCGTCACCCCACGCAGGACGCCGCCCGGCCCCGTTGGGGGCCGGGCGGCGTCCTGTCGTCCTCAGCGGCGCGCGGCGCGCACGCCGACCGGTGTCAGCGGCGGCCCTTCCGGCCGCCCTTGCCACCCTTGCCGTCGTCGTCCTTGCGGTCCTCGTCGTAGTCGCGCGGGCCGAGCAGTTCGTCCGCCAGCGTCGGCAGGTCGTCGAGCGGAGTCTCCTCCGCCCACTGGGGACGGTCCCGGCGCGGCGGCAGCGACGCCTCGTCGATCTGGGGCAGCTGGGCGGTCTCCTCGACGTCGGCGGTGCGGCTCGCGTCGCGACCGCGACCGCGGTCGCGCCCGGAGTCGCGCCCGGAGTCGCCCTCCCCGACCGCCGGGATGACGGCCGTCTCGTCGTCCGAACCCACCGCCGGGATGACGGCCGTCTCGTCGTCCGAACCCACGGCCGGAATCACGGCCGTCTCGTCGTCGTCGGCGGACCGGGGCTTGTCCCCGCCACCGACCGCGGGCAGCACCGTCGTCTCGTCGTTGGCGCGACGGCGGTCCTCCTCCACGCGGGCGCGCCGGGCGGCGTCCTCCTCCTCGCGGGCGCGCCGGGCGGCGTCCTCCTCCGCCTGGCGCCGGGCGGCCTCGGCCCGCTCCTGGCGGGCGGCCTCCTCCGCCGCGGCCTTGCGGGCCTGCTCGGCGCGGAGCAGGGCCTCCTCGGCCTTGCGCTGCTTCTCCCGCCGGCGTTCCTCCGCCTGCGCGCGCAGCCGCGCCTCCTCCTCGGCCTGGGCACGCAGCCGCGCCTGCTCCTCCTGGCGGGCCCGCTCCTCGGCCTCGCGGCGCAGCCGCTCCTCCTCGGCCTTCTTGCGGGCCTCCTCGGCGCGGCGGCGGGCCTCCTCGGCCTGACGCTCCTCCTCGGCCTTGCGGGCGGCCTCCGCCTCGCGGCGCTCGCGCTCCTCCTTCTCGGCCTTCAGCCGGGCCAGCTCCTCCTGGCGCTCACGCTCCAGGCGGGCCTCCTCCTCCTTGCGCTCGCGTTCGAGGCGGGCTTCCTCCTCCTTGCGCTCGCGTTCGAGCCGCTCCTCCTCCTCGCGCCGCTTGCGCTCCTCCTCCGCGAGGCGACGGGCCTCCTCCTCGGCCTTCCGGCGGGCCTCGGCCTGCGCCTTGAGTTCGGCCTCCGAGAGGGGCAGCACCTGGTCGAGACGGTGCCGGGCGGCGGTGGTGACGGACTCCGGGTCCTGCCCGGCGTCGATCACCAGGTAGCGGGCCGGATCGGCGGCGGCCAGCGCGAGGAAGCCGGCGCGCACCCGCTGGTGGAACTCGTTCGGCTCGGACTCCAGCCGGTCCGGCGCCTCGGTGAACCGCTCGCGGGCGGTCTCCGGGGACACGTCGAGCAGCAGCGTCAGCTGCGGCACCAGGCCGTCCGTGGCCCAGCGGGACATCCGGGCGATCTCGGTCGAGGAGAGGTCGCGGCCGGCGCCCTGGTACGCGACCGAGGAGTCGATGTACCGGTCGGAGATCACGACGGCGCCCCGGGCGAGCGCCGGGCGCACCACGGAGTCCACGTGCTCGGCACGGTCGGCGGCGTAGAGCAGCGCCTCGGCGCGGTGCGAGAGGCCGTCGCTGGAGACGTCGAGCAGGATCGTGCGCAGGCGCTGGCCGACGGCGGTCGCCCCCGGCTCGCGGGTGACGACGACCTCGTGGCCCTTGCCGCGGATCCACTCCGCCAGCGCCTCCACCTGGGTGGACTTGCCGGCGCCGTCCCCGCCCTCGACGGCGATGAAGAACCCGGTGCCGGCGGCGGCCTCGGCGGGCTCGCGCGGGAAGACGGCGTCCCGGAGGTCGGACCGCAGCGGCACGCCGCGCCGGTCGTCGGTGGCGCGCAGCGCCAGGGCACCGACCGGCAGCAGCAGCGCGCCGATGATCATCAGCGCGTAGGCGGCGGCGCCGTGCGTGACCACGAAGTCGCCGCTGCCGACGCGGTGCGAGCCGATCAGCCCGGCCAGCACCGGAGCCAGCACCACGGCCGACCCGATGACGAGCCGCAGCACGGCGTGCAGATGCTGGGTGAGACGGGGACGGCGGAACTCCTCCGTCTCCTGGTCCAGCAGGACGTGGCCGGTGCGGGCGGCGACACCGGCGGCCAGGCCGGCGCCCAGGGCGCACAGCAGCACGGTCGCGGAGTCGGAGACCAGGCCGGTGGCCAGCAGTCCGAGCCCGGCGGTGACCACGGCCAGCGCCAGCAGCCGACGGCGGGTCAGACCCGGCAGCACCGAGGAGGCCCAGCGGATACCGGCGGCGGTGCCGCCGGTCAGGGCGAGCAGCAGCAGACCGAAGAAGACGGGGCCGGCGCCCAGGTAGAAGGAGTGCAGCGCGGCGAGCGAGCTTGCGGCGGCCACCGCGGCGGCGACGGCGGCGCAGGTGATGACCAGCGTCGGGATCGCACCGGTGCGGCCCTTGTCCGGGCCGGTGCCGGCGGACGGGCGACGCAGCCCCTCCAGCGGCGAGCGCGGGCGAGCCGTCTCGACGGCGGGGAGCTTCAGGAAGTACAGCGCGGAGACGGAGGCGGTGAACAGACCGGCCGCCACATAGGAGGCGAGCGCGGCCTGGTGGGTGCCGAACCAGTCGATGACGGTGGCCAGCACATTGCTCAGCAGCGCGGCCGCGGTCAGCGCGGCGGCGGCCGGCGGCACCGCCAGGAAGGCGGCGCGGATCCACAGGCTGCGCAGCGCCTCGTTGTGGGCGGGCAGCGGGCGGATCGCCGCGCCCTCCGGAGGCGGCGGCGGCAGCAGCGCGGGGGCCGCGCTGTCACGGGCGATGGCCCAGACACGCTCGGCCGCGCCCAGCACGAAGGCCGTCACCAGCAGGTAGACGTACGCGGAGCCGGGGAGCCAGTCGATCCACAGGGGGGCGACGATGAGCACCGCGGCACGGAGGCCGTCCGCCCCCACCATCGTCCAGCGGCGGTCCAACGGGCCGTCGGCGGTGAGCAGCTTGCCGATCTGGCCGTGCAGCACCGTACCGGCCAGCGCCGTCGCGGCGACGCGGACGGCGAGCAGCAGTGCGACGGCGAACAGGACACCGCGCTCACCGTCGCCGAGCGCTCCGGAGTAGGCCGCCGCGGGAACCGCCAGGAGGATCAGCACCAGCATGGCCAGCACATCGCCGACCGAGCCGGTGAACTGCGCCTCCCACAGGCGCCGCATCGCCGGGACCCGCAGCAGGGCCCGCGGTCCGCGCGCCCGCGAGTCCGCGGCGAGCGCCTCGTCGGTGGCGTCGCCGGTGGGGTCGGCAACCTTGGATTGGTCTGCTCGCGTCATCCGGCCAGCGTAACGGTCGGGACGGACACGATTTCCACCCGGCCGAACAAACGCCCGGTCCCGCACGGGGTGTCGTCGGGGTGGGCGAGGGGGAGCCGCGTTGACGTCGCCGGTCAGCGCGCCCGACCCGCGCCGACGGCACGCCAGGAGCCCCCGGGCCGACGGGATCGGGGGACGGAGAGCGGTGCGGAGTCGTGACGAGATAGCGGTCCGGGGGCGTGCGCGACACCGTCGGACGGTGTCGCGCACGCCCCCGGGGAGGCGAACGGCTACTCGGCCTTCGTCGCCGCGGTCTTCTTCGTCGCGGCCTTCTTGGCCGTCGTCTTCTTGGCCGTCTTCTTCGCCGTGGCCTTCGTGGTGGCGGTCTTCTTCGCTGCCGTCTTCTTCGCGGCGGCCTTCTTGGCGGGGGCCTTCTTGGCCGCCGTCTTCTTGGCCGTCTTCTTCGCCGGGCCCTTGGCCCGCTTCTCCGCCAGCAGCTCGTAACCCCGCTCCGGGGTGATGGTCTCCACCTCGTCGTCCCGGCGCAGCGTCGCGTTGGTCTCGCCGTCGGTGACGTACGGGCCGAACCGGCCGTCCTTGACCACGACGGGACGCTCGGTCTCGGGGTCGGTGCCCAGTTCCTTCAGCGGCGGCTTGGCCGCGGCCCGGCCGCGCTGCTTGGGCTGGGCGTAGATGGCCAGCGCCTCGTCCTGGGTGATGGTGAAGAGCTGTTCCTCGTCGGTCAGCGACCGGGAGTCGGTGCCCTTCTTGAGGTAGGGGCCGTACCGCCCGTTCTGCGCGGTGATCTCCACCCCCTCGGCGTCCGATCCCACCACGCGCGGCAGCGACAGGAGGCGCAGCGCGTCCTCCAGGGTGACGGTGTCCAGCGACATCGACTTGAACAGCGAGGCGGTGCGCGGCTTGGCGGCGTTCTTGGCCGCCTTGCCGCCCTTGGCCTTCGCCGCCTCGGCCTCCGGCAGCACCTCGGTGACGTACGGCCCGTACCGGCCGTCCTTGGCGACGATGCTGTGGCCGGACACGGGATCGGTGCCCAGCTCGTAGTCGCCGCTGGGCTTGGCCAGCAGTTCCTTCGCGAGGTCGAGGGTCAGCTCGTCCGGCGGGAGGTCGTCGGGAACGTCGGCGCGCTTGGCCGGGGTGTCCTCCTCCCCCTCGACGGGCGGCGCCTCCACGTACGGGCCGTAGCGGCCGACCCGCAGCATGATGCCCTCGCCGACCGGGAACGAGGAGACCTCGCGGGCGTCGATGGCGCCCAGGTCGGTGACGAGCGCCTTCAGACCGCCGAGGTGGTCGGGGTCCGACGCGGCGTCGGCCGCGTCCGGGGCGGGCGCCGAACCGGAGTCACGGTCGGCGGCGTCGGCGGCGTCCGCGCCGAAGTAGAAGCGGCGCAGCCACGGCACCGCCTGCGCCTCGCCGGTCGCGATCCGGTCGAGGTCGTCCTCCATCTTCGCGGTGAAGCCGTAGTCCACGAGCTGCCCGAAGTGCAGCTCAAGCAGGTTGACGACGGCGAAGGAGAGGAAGGACGGGACGAGCGCGGTGCCCTTCTTGAACACATAGCCGCGGTCGAGGATGGTGCCGATGATCGAGGCGTAGGTGGAGGGGCGGCCGATCTCCCGCTCCTCCAGCTCCTTGACCAGCGTGGCCTCGGTGTACCGGGCCGGCGGCTTGGTGGCGTGGCCGTCCACCGACAGCTCACGAGCGGCCAGCGGGTCGCCCTCGGTGACCTGCGGCAGCCGCCGCTCGCGGTCGTCGAGGTCGGCCGCAGGGTCGTCGGAGCCCTCCACGTACGCCTTGAGGAAGCCGTGGAAGGTGATGACCTTGCCGGAGGCGGAGAACTCGCAGTCCCGGCCGTCGGCGGAGCGCCCGCCGACCTTGACGGTCACGGACTGCCCGACCGCGTCCTTCATCTGGGAGGCGACGGTCCGCTTCCAGATCAGCTCGTAGAGGCGGAACTGCTCGCCGCGCAGGCCGGTCTCGGCGGGGGTGCGGAACCGGTCACCGGAGGGACGGATCGCCTCGTGCGCCTCCTGCGCGTTCTTCACCTTCCCGGCGTAGGTGCGCGGCCGGTCGGGGAGGTAGTCGGCGCCGTAGAGCTGGGTGACCTGGGCGCGGGCGGCACGCACGGCGGTGTCCGACAGCGTCGTGGAGTCGGTCCGCATATACGTGATGAAGCCGTTCTCGTACAGCCGCTGCGCCACCTGCATGGTGGGCTTGGCACCCATGCCGAGCTTCCGCGACGCCTCCTGCTGGAGGGTGGTGGTGCGGAACGGCGCGTACGGGGAACGGCGGTAGGGCCGCGACTCGACGGAGCGCACCGCGAAGTCGGTGCTCTCCAGCGCGGCGGCCAGCGCCCGCGCGGTCTCCTCGTCGATGTGGCGGACCTGCTCGGGCTGCTTGAGCTGCCCGTCGGCACCGAAGTCACGTCCCTGCGCGACGCGGCGGCCGTCGACCGAGACCAGCCGCGCGTCGAAGGTGGTGGCGTCGTCGGCGCCGGAGGCACCGGCGCCGGGCGCGAAGGTCCCGGTCAGGTCCCAGTACTCGGCGGACCGGAACGCGATCCGGTCGCGTTCCCGCTCGACGACCATGCGGGTCGCGACCGACTGCACCCGTCCGGCCGACAGCCGGGGCATGACCTTCTTCCACAGGACCGGCGAGACCTCGAACCCGTAGAGCCGGTCCAGGATGCGCCGGGTCTCCTGGGCGTCCACCAGCCGCTGGTTCAGCTCACGCGGATTGGCGACAGCGGCACGGATCGCGTCCTTGGTGATCTCGTGGAAGACCATCCGGCGGACCGGGACCTTCGGCTTGAGGACCTCCCGCAGGTGCCAGGCGATGGCCTCGCCCTCGCGGTCCTCATCCGTGGCGAGGTAGAGCTCGTCGGACTCGGCGAGCAGGTCCTTCAGCTTCTTGACCTGCTCCTTCTTGTCGCTGTTGACGACGTACAGCGGCTGGAAGCTCTCGTCGACGTTGACCCCGAGCCGCGCCCAGGGCTGTCCCTTGTACTTGGCGGGCACCTCGGCGGCGCTGCTCGGCAGGTCGCGGATGTGCCCGACACTGGCCTCGACCACATACCCGGGCCCGAGGTAGCCCTTGATCGTCTTGGCCTTGGCCGGCGACTCGACGATCACAAGTCGGCGTCCGCCGTTCGCGGTCTCGCTGGTCGGGGACAACTTCTCGCTCTTCTCTCCGTCGGCTCGGCCCCCGTCGGGGGCTGCTCCCGGGAAGGTCCGGGTATCGGGGGTACTGGTGCGGAGTGTGACGCTACCTCCCGCCTGCGTGTCAAACGAGAACACCCCACCACTCTGCTCACTGCCTCTCGACGGTAACCCGACAAGGCCGCCCTCCGCCGCCGGATGGCGCGCAGTGACCGCTCTGGCAGGATGACGACGCACGGCACCGGTCATCCGGCGCACCCGGGCGGGGACCGGTCCGGGACACGCTCCGCGGGGTGCGGGCGGCGGGCTCCGGGGCGCGGAACACCGGGTGCGCACCGGGTGTGTGCCCGCCACGGGGGTACGGGCCGGAACCGGTG